>DESS01000351.1:0-5840 GCA_002361335.1 Richelia sp. UBA3308 | reverse complement strand
AATTAGCCGGACTTGATATTAAATCCTATCTAAATTTGATTCAAAAAATCAGGAAGTTCGAGGATATGGAAATACAGCAATCCTAAAATCAGCAATGTGTACAGGGTTGAACTCCCTAAGCCAATCAGCAAATCTTTCTGAACATTTTTTTGTTTTTTGTCAAAAAACATATCAGTAGCGCCGATTTGCATCATCAAGATACCTAAAATATTTGATATCCAGTATCCAATAATTGTAAAAGGTATAAATAAATCCGGCGAAATCCAACTAACTAGATAACCAAAAAGATAAGCAATTGGTAGGTTAAAAAATAAATCGTTCCACCAGGATAGAGGTGAAAGCATATAGCCAACACCTACTAATAACAATGCTTTGATTTTTACAAGCATATATTAATCATCAATTCTCAACTAATTCTTCAATTAATTTTCGCACTTTTTTCTCTAATTCTCCTAGGGCTTCATCTGGAGGAGTTTCACCTATATCGTGAATTAACCAATATTCAATATTATCCACCCATTTGAGAAAACGTTCTTCCATTAAAGGACGATGTTCTGATTCATCAACGGCGATAATTAAATCATATTTCTGGAAATCTTCTTCAATTACAGACTGAGGAAAACGTTCTTCTGGTAATATAACTATTCCACGTTGTTTAAGTGCTTCAACTGCGTACTTAGACATTGCACCAACATTATTCACACCACGCTCAAGTGCTAAACCCCGCGAATTAGCTTCCCAATCTAAATCTTTTTCGGCAGCCAAATGATTGAATAATTTTTCCGCAAAACGACTGCGATAATAATTACCCGTACAAAGAAATAATACTCTTTTCATCAAACTAGGAGTCCCTCATCTTGAATCCTATGCTGCCAGAATTTAACTAAAAAATTGCAAAATTGTCAAACTTTACCTGGGTATACAAGCTTACTTTTATCTAAAGATGCCCCCCTATGAAAGCCCATAAAGGTAGGATCTGTTCAATTAGCCCCAGCCTTCTCTGGCTACGGGCGTTTGAGTACCTGCTGTAGATTTTCTTAGAGGAAAATTAATTGCTTTTATTATGTTGTTAAAAAAAATGAATTTTTACCCTCACCAGCTTCTTTCTTTATCACTATATAAACATCTACGCGCTTAGCCTAAACCCAATTTAACAGGCAGCATATTTTTGATCGTTGAGCAAATATATAGTTTTTAGAGGAGGGATAGAGATGAGAATTATTCAGGGTGACAGCAAAGGCAACATTCTATTAGGAACTCAAAACGATGACTCGCTCTCTGGTTTTGAGGGAAATGATATTTTATTTGGTAGGGCTGGTAATGATAATTTGGATGGAGGGGATGACAACGACATCCTTTTTGGAGGAAGTGAATTCGATACTTTGGTTGGAGGTTTAGGTAAGGATATAATTTTTGGCGGTAGCGGTAATGACACCCTAAGCGCAGGAGAAGATATTACAACAGGTCCAGGAGCTTTTGGTGAAGACTTAAGCGATAATATCTTGTGGGGAGGTAAGGGTAACGACCTAATGTTTGGCTCTTTAGGTCGAGATACAATCTATGGTGGTACCGGAAATGATACAATTGCCGGATCTGTTGGTAAAGATTATCTTGACGGCGGTAAAGGTAATGATTCAATCGACGGTGGTTTCGGCAATGATACTCTTGTTGGTGGCGACGGTGATGATACTTTAGTTGAGGATGTTTTTAGGGCTGCTGATGGAAATGATCTGCTCTTAGGAGAAAACGGAAATGATTATCTTGACGGACAAAATGGTAACGATACCCTTAAAGGTGGAGCAGGAAATGATACTCTTGAGGGTGCAGGAGGAATTAGCGCCCCCGAACCATTTAGTAATGATGGATTTGGAGAAATAGATACCTTTTTTGGAGGTGTGGGAAAAGATACATTTGTCCTTGGTGACAATGAAGCTTTCTATGACAGTGGTGAAATAGAACAAGATGATTATGGGTTAATTGTCGATTTTACCAAGGGAGAAGATACCATACAGCTTTTTGGAGTTGCTTCTGACTATGTTTTGGCTCCATCTCCAACTAATTTACCACAAGGAACGGGAATCTATTTAGATCGAAAAGAAGATGAACTGATTGCGATCGTTCAAGGAGATTCAATTTCCGATCTTAATAGTGATGCTTTTGTGTTTGTGTAAATCACAAAATCTTTTAAAAAATTCAGCAATGCCTGTCCATTTGACATTCCCCTTCCACGGTTTGGATGGGGAATTTGTTTTAGGTTCGTTGTAGTTGCCGCTACCCATGTCGATATTGCGGGGCTTATCACCATTTATGGGAGGTATCCCCTTGATTTTGATAGTTTTTTAGGCTCCCTCGATGGTTTGTTCCATCCGTAGCGATGAAATTTAATACATACAGATCTTTAACATATAGACCTTTAATATACAGACCTTTCACACACAGACCTTTAATCTTGAGTTAATTTTAGCTATTTTTTGACAAAACTGCATAAACACCATTAGGCAGTACCCATAACTATATAGAAGGTAATAAAACATCTGCCATTTTGTAATCAAATTATCTAAAACTTGAGGGTAGGAAAGCAATCATAAATTAACTTAATTTTTATCAATGAAAAAGAATGAAATTGTTTTAACCTCTAAATATGGGTTTAAAACAAGCGGCAACCTCCGGTGCAAGATACGCCCCACGCTTACGCGTGAATGGGTTGGGCATTATACCCCATCCCAATTCCTGCCAACTTCGGCTCTTCCTTCGTTTTAATATCAGTAAAAAGAGAATAATCGTATGGGAAAATTTTTAGCTTATGGAAAAACGTAAAAATCTAGTAAATAAGTTTTCCAGCTTTCTGTATTTGAGAGATGATAATCATCAAACTAAATTGAGTTGGAAGATTGATTATGAGCTAGAAAATAATATGAAATTAAAAGTAGAACGGGACCCAGATGCCAAAGAATTTTTTTGGGCACAATATTTTCTCAAAGTCTTATTAGTCAAATATCAGTTTAATAATCAAAATAGACTTAATTTAAATTTGGGTTGTAGTGTTATTTTAGCACAAAGACATCTGTTAGCATATTTACAAGAAGCCTGTGTTAAAGCTGCAAAAGATATACATTATGAAATGAAGTATATTAAACATAAATATTCTTTAGAAGAATATTTTCAAATGGCAAATGTTGCGGCTAGTTCACCGGTCAAGTTATTTAAAAAATTTAATTTTGAACGGGATAATATTAATATAGAAGCATATGCAATCACTGCTTTTAAAAGATTTGTTCGGAATGAAATTTATCAACAAGATTTAGAAGCGAGGAGAACAAGATTTTCTAATTACGGATTATTGAAGGATTTAAGTGTTGGGGAATTGAATGAAGCATTAGAGGCACAAAATTTTAGTAGCAATCGGATTATTTTATATCGTCTAGCTTGGCAATGCTTTTACGAAATTATTCAACCAATATCTAACCGTTATCGAAAAATAAAACCGTCAGAAAAAGATTTTGGGGCAATTGCTAATTACTACAATCAACAATGCAAGCGACTTGGGATTCCCAATACAACTGCGGACCATGTCGCAATAAAAAAAATGCTTTTAACTTGTATATATGCTGCGAGAAATTATCGTAACAAGCAGTATTTAAAATTTGAAGAAGATTATCATATTCTATACGATCCTGCACCTTCTACATGGGATGTATTAATACAACAGGAAGAATGGCAGCAGGTACAAATTATTGTTGACAATTTATTCACAAATATGCCAGAAATGTGTCAAATAATTTTTAAATTATTGCAGGGATTAAATTTAACTCAGACTGAAGTAGCCAATATTCTCAAATCAAAATATCCGGAGTTACAAAGACAGTATCAAGTAGCTCGTCATTTGAAAAGATATAACAGAAAAATATTAAAACAGTTTGCTGAACAATGGAATAAAATTGACTC
This sequence comes from Richelia sp. UBA3308, assembly GCA_002361335.1. GTDB lineage: Bacteria > Cyanobacteriota > Cyanobacteriia > Cyanobacteriales > Nostocaceae > Rivularia. Next base: position 1,895 of record DESS01000351.1, on the reverse strand, counting down.
AGAGGTGTACCTTAATGATGAGAAAGATATTGAAAGAATAAAATCAGCTTTAGAAAAATGCTTACAGTTTTATTCTAGAAAAGAGTTATTCTCTATTTTAAATACAATTATTGAACAATTTACTGACGAAGAGAAAAAACATATATTTAGTAGTATTAAATTACTTAATCAATTGCTGGAACAGCAAAGAAGTTATGATAATAAAGCTCAATCAAATTTAGTAACAGCAACAAAACTAAAATTATTAGAGCTATTTCAAGAACAACTTGAAAAGAATATGTGTTTGTCAGTCAACTCTCTATCCTTAGTAAATAATAAGATAGTTGATTTTGTAAATGAATGGATAACAATCGAACAAAATAATTTTTATGCTGGAAAATAATAAAATGTTGAGATTGGATGATTTGATAGTAGTTTATCCCGAAAATTTATGGTTGGATTTTTCAGCTTTAGAAAAGAAAACAGCATGGCATCAAACTGTGATGAATCATTATCAAAATGCAACTGCCCATCACAGAGTTTTTGTTAATTACTTATGTTTCAATACTTTCGTGAAATGGTTAGAGGATGAACCGGATTTACAGGATAAATTCCAATATGCTGAACCATCTCAAGATTTGTATCAACAATGGGAACTTGTAAATGGAATTAAGTTAACTTTTAATCAAGCTCGTATAGTTTTAATTCCCAGCGAACAAGGTAGTATTAGCGAATTTCGCATTCCGCAAGAATGGGTTGATATTCCTGATTGGGCAGCTAATTATTATCTAGCTGTACAGTTAAATTTAGAGGAAAATTGGTTAAGAATATGGGGCTTTATTAGCTACGAGCAAGTTCGCGAAAAAGCACAATACGACTCAATAGATAGAACTTATTGTTTAAATAATTGCGATTTGATTGCGGATCTTAATATTATGTGGGTAGCTCAAGAACTTTGTGCCCTTGAGCAACCGCGAGTTCACCCTTTACCAGGATTATCAGAGGCTCAAGCAAAAAAACTTATAGAAAAATTAAGTAAATCAACTGTTTATTCTCCTCGTCTAGATATTAGTTTTTCTGAATGGGGAGTAATCTTATCATCAGAGGAGTACCGGCAGATTTTGTATAATCAAATAATACAAAATTTACAAGATAAAACTATGATAAATACAGATAAATTAGTAAACAATTTGAGTTTATGGTTTGAAAATATTTTTAATGAAGGTTGGCAGTCTATTGATGATTTATTGAGTTTAACAGATAGGAGAGCCTTTCAATTTAGAAGCGATTCTGTTTTAAATGAGATTTCTGTTAAAGGAGCGAAACTGATTGATTTGGGGATACAACTAGAAAATAAATCTGTGGTGTTACTGATTGGATTATCACCGCAAATTGATAACAAAGTTGGTATTAGAGTACAGCTTTATCCAGCATTTGGAGAAACTTATTTACCCGCGAGCTTACAATTAACTTTGCTTTCTGAATCAGGAAAAACTTTACAGTCTGTGGAATCGAGAAGTTACGATAATTACATTCAATTGAAACGATTTAAACTAGCCTTGGGCAAATTTTTTAGTATTCAACTAGCTCTTAAAGATGTCAAATTTAAAGAGAACTTTGTACTCGAAGGGTTTGCCTGCTCGGAGATATGAGTAATATCACGTTCGGTTAAACAGTTATCATATCTGTGGAGGCTAAGTAATAAGTAATGAGTAATAAGTATTCATGAGTAGTAGTTAATAACAGTCATCTTTTCAATTGGGTTATATAGTAAGTAATTAGCCGAAATTGATATAAGTTAGTCCTATTCAATTTGGGAAAGAGTAACTCACTTCAGGGATTTGATGCTACGAATCTGGAAAACAACGCGTTTGCCAATGCACAATCTTTTGCGGTTATAAAAATAAAAATAAAAA
>DESS01000350.1:3110-5979 GCA_002361335.1 Richelia sp. UBA3308 | reverse complement strand
GCGCGTCCAACTGCGATGGTCATGAGATCAAATCTCCAAATCGTTATAATTACAGTTTTTTTTCAATTTTGAGGTCGGCATCTCATTGCCGCTCTCATGCAGAAAAGTAACTAGATTGTCAATCTAGTTTACAATTTTTTACTGTCTCTAATTTAATTGTATAGAAAGATAGGTAATTTTTCCAGTGGGTTTTGAATTTTACTAATTTTTTTTGCGACTGTATCTGAATTCTCTGCGACCGGAAGATATGTATACCAGGTAATAATTACAAGTTATCAATAGTTAATATTTTTTTAATATTTTGTTGATTTACGATCTGATTTTGAACAAGCGGGCTGTTAATGTAGGGCTGGCGCTAAAATTAGTCGTAAAGTTAAATTTCATTAAGGTTCCATGTTTACTATTGATTTAACAGTAAGAAACACAGCTTTCCCCGTATCAGTGCAACGCAAAACTTCTGAAGATGCCGAAGCTGTTTATAAGTCAGTTGTATCAGCAATGCATTCTGGTAAGCCAGATATTATAGAACTAGAGTGCGAAGGTAAAGTAAAGAAAAAAATTGCGATTCGTGCTACTGAAATTTCTGGAATACAGATAATTGAGAAAGATGGTACAGCTAGCGGAAGTGGTAAAACTCCTGGTTTCTTCGCTTTAGCCTCAGAATAGAAAATTACTGTTTTAAATGCCGGGATTTTAAATGCCGGGATTTTAGATTAAAAAACAAGCCCCCTTGCCCGAACCTAAAAAATGGGCAGGCTTTTTGTCAAAGATGCCGTTTGTTATACCCTGCCTTCTAAGTCGGGCATAGGGCATGGGGCATTGGGCATGGAAAAATAAATTGACAACTTAGATAATTGGTGGTGACAATTATTTTTTCATGGGGACTACCTTTTACAGGAATTGTAACTCTGGCCTATGAGGGGATAATCTAAAATCCCTAAATCCTAGAATTTTAATTTAAAATCTAAAGTCCCTATATCGGTAAATATCTTCTTTAAACAAGAAGAAAATCGAAAATTGTAAATATAAAATCTAAAATCGAATGACGGAACCGGGAATCTCGGTAAAAGATTTAAACTTTGATTGGTCGAATGGTACCCAGGTAATTAAATCCTGCTCTTTAGAAGTACCTAGGGGTGAATTTTGGATGCTCTTAGGTACAAATGGTAGTGGAAAATCAACTTTACTTAGATTGCTTGCGGGACTATTAACTCCTAAAAGTGGTGAAATTGGGGTTTTACATCCCGTCGGTTTTGTTTTCCAAAATCCCGATCATCAATTAGTCATGCCCACTGTTGGTGCTGACGTGGCTTTTGGATTAGTACAAGAGAATTTACCACACAAACAAGTTAGAGAAAGGGTAGAAGAAGCCCTGAGTGCAGTTAATTTACTTTCACTGATACGTCGTCCCATCTATGCTTTAAGTGGAGGACAAAAACAACGGGTAGCTATTGCCGGCGCGATCGCCCGTCGCTGTGCATTGTTATTGTTAGATGAACCCACAGCCTTACTCGATCCAGATAGCCAACTAGAATTAGTGGCTGGTGTCCATCGTTTGGTAAAAAGTCGAGGCATTACGGCCCTTTGGGTGACTCATCGCTTAGATGAATTGAATTATTGCGATGGTGCTTTTCTACTGGAACAAGGGGTTTTAATAGATAAAGGAGAACCTGAACGCCTCAAACAACTTTTAATGGAGTTGCAGGGAGCAAACAGTTAATATTTTTCTTTCGTGACAAACAATCCCAAGTAGTCAATTACTTCGCAATCACTAAAAAATTTAAACGCGTCTATATTGGGCGCGTTTATTTATTTTGTTTGCTTTAATAAATAACTTTTTTGTAATATTAACCTATTTTGTGATCATGTAACATAGTGTTACAAGTAATGCTTGAATTACTATAAGAATAATGAATGAAATTTGTTAAATCTAGAATATTGTGATTAAAAACCATGTCCCCTTCACGTCCCCCAGCTGTTCTAATAGTAGACGGCTATAACATCATTGGCGCTTGGCCTTGTTTAAAGAAGACTAGCCAAAACGTCGGATTAGAGGCTGCACGTAATGAATTAATTGAAGCCTTAATTAGTTACAGTGCATTTACGGGTTATCAAACCCAAGTAGTTTTCGATGCCCATTTTCAAAAAAATTGTGGCAACGAAGAAGTTATTACTAAGCAAGTGAGTGCTTTTTACACCGATTTTGGGCAAACAGCAGACACTTACATTGAAAAACTCTGTGCTTCATTGCGTCATAAAGTAGCTGAACGCCTATTATCTCGGGTAGTTGTTGCCACCTCAGATAGAGCGCAACAGTTAACCGTACATGGGTATGGAGCCGAGTGGATATCTGCACAACAACTCTGTTATGAAGTAGAAGCCACTGTTTGTCGAACGCGAAAAAAATATAAATCACGGAAAAAGCCCAACAGTAGATTCTTAGCTAACTCTATTGATGCCAAATCCCGGCAACGCCTAGCTGAATTACGAATGGGTTTGAAATAGATACTAGCCCCCAGGGGTTATATATCGGCATCTACTAACTGCAAAGTCCGTTACCTTTAGCCGGTATCTACTGGTACAAATGTATAGGCAAAACAACGCCCTTAAATTTTTTTGAAAAAAGTTAGTTAGACTACTTGCCAAATTCTATTTTTAGCTTTAATATATTTAACTGTAGTCCTCAGTAGCTCAGCGGTAGAGCGGTCGGCTGTTAACCGATTGGTCGCAAGTTCGAATCTTGCCTGGGGAGTTTAAATATATTTAAATTTAATATTGACCAAAAAAATTGGATACAAGCCCCCGGATTTATCTGTGGAATAAAAAAAATTTTCCTTATTTTCAACCCCCTCGATTCATGGATGGGGTA
>DESS01000350.1:0-3042 GCA_002361335.1 Richelia sp. UBA3308 | reverse complement strand
TAAATTCTAAATTCTAAATTCACTTTGACTTATTTTGCTTATCAAGTTAATTGTTGCTAGCATGTGTAAGCAATGAAATTGTTTGTTGAAGAATTGCAGCATATTTAATAGAGCCGCGGGTAGATTTGGACGTAAAGGGAAGCCCGTACCACAAGAGTTGTAAAATATATTACTGTACTTCATTTATCTGAAAACTGCTGTATTTTGTGAAGAATCGTAGTAACAGTTAAAGCCCCTGTTTTTTTACAACGCCAGCCTACCTCCACAAAAGCGTTTCTTATTTTTTATCACTTTTGTTCAAATTTTATAGAGTTAACGATCAAAATAGGAAGCATATTATTGTATTAAATATTTATTTGAGAAAATAAAAACAATGAACACATCAGGGGTGAAAATCATATTAGTAGAACCAGCTGGACCATTAAATGTAGGTTCCATCGCACGAGTAATGAAAAACTTTGCACTCAAACAACTGGTTTTAGTTAACCCCCAATGCGACTACTTGGGAGAAGAAGCAAGAATTATGGCCGTTCATGCCAAAGATGTTTTAGAATCAGCCGTATCCGTTGACACATTACCCCAAGCATTACAGGGTTGCAAACGAGCCATTGCTACAACAGCCCGCGATCGCGATTTTAATAGTCCGCTACAAAGTCCCCGTGAAGTATTACCTTGGTTGTTAGAACCACAAGCACAACCCGCTGCATTGATTTTTGGTAGAGAAGACCGAGGATTAAGCAACGAAGAATTAAACTACGCCCAAAAATTTATGCGTATTCCTACTGACGCAGGATATGCATCCTTAAATTTAGCTTCTGCTGTAGCAATTAGCTGTTATGAACTCGCACAAAGTCAAAATATTGTTCAACCAACTGCTTCAAATCAGAAATTCGCTCCATTGGAGGTTGTCGAAGGATACTACGAACAGTTAGAATCGCTACTGCTATCTATTGAGTATCTTTATCCCCATACAGCCCCCAGTCGCATGGAAAAATTTCGGCAATTGTATAATCGCGCTCAGTTACAAACACAAGAAGTCGCTATGCTAAGGGGTATTTTACGACAAATGCAGTGGGCGCTTACACAACCCGGAAAAGGTTCAAAACCAATGAATAAATATTAATCATGTGGGTTATTACCCCCCCTAAAAGTTAAAGATGATAACTTAAACTAAACATAAACTAAACATAAACTAAACATAAACTAAATATAAAAAACTACCAGGGGTATGGAAACTTCGGGTGTGTAAGAAATAAATTTTGGTTTGGGAGTTGGTACCTTAGTACAGAGTAAGTGGGTTAGAAGGAGTAGCGGTGTCAGAATCAAGTTACAAATTTACAACTTCTGGGCGGCGACAACCCCCTCCGCGCCGTCAACAAGTACGTAAAGTTCAAAAGCCCGGAAATGGTAAAGTTAAAGTCGCTGGAAAACAGCAACGTCCACCTCGTAAAGGTGAAAGATCACGTGTAACCATTCAGCCTCCTCGAAGCACCGCAAAAACGCCCCGCAAGCGACAAAAAATAGAATCACCAGCAGAAACTTGGTTAAGAAAAAAACAGGCTTCTCAAGCCCCATCTAGTGGGATGAAATCGGCTAAAGTAAACGGGATACCACCTTTAAAGTTCGATCGGCGAGTCACTAAAAGAGTTAAAGTATCTAACAAAACTCGCCTCAAGCCCATGGCGAGAACCATGCTGTATATTTTGCGCTTATTAATTGTAGGAGTCGGTATTGGCGCAATCGTAGGTACGGTATTATCAGTTTTAGACCCAGCAACTCAAGGAAACACAGCTTCTAACTCGTCAAATTCTAATATTGTACAAAATCAACCCCAAGCAACTTCTAATAGTAATCAAAATCAAGGTTTATATTTAACCCAAGAAATAATTCCCCTTAAAAGCAGTGTACAAAGTCTTGCAGCTGCCAATCCAAATTTAAGATCGGGAGTTTTCATCGCTGATTTAGATAATGGGGCTTATGTAGATTTAAATGCCAGCACACCATTTTCAGCAGCTAGCACAATTAAATTACCCATACTCGTCGCCTTTTTCCAGGATGTAGAGGCTGGTAAGATTGAACTTACCGAAAAGCTAGTTATGAAAAAAGAAATGCTTGCCAGGGGTTCTGGTAATATGCGGAGTCAACCAGTAGGAACCGAATTTAGCGCTTTGGAAGTAGCCGACAAAATGATGGTAATTAGCGATAATACCGCCACAAATATGCTAATTGCCCGTATGGGTGGAATAGATGGTTTAAATCAAAGATTCCGCAGTTGGGGATTAACAGCTACAGTACTCCGCAATAAACTACCTGATATCGAAGGAACCAATACCACCAGCCCCAAAGAATTGGGATATGTAATGGCAATGGTGAGTAAAGGCAAATTATTTAGAAACATCGTATATCGCGATCGCGTTATTGAAATCATGCGCCGCAACGAAAGGCGGCATTTATTACCCAAAGGTTTAGGGGAAGGAGCCAGAATTGCCAATAAAACTGGGTATATTGGCGCAATGTTGGGAGATGTAGGTTTAATTGATTTACCCACTGGTAAGCGCTATGTTGCAGCCGTGATGGTACAACGTCCTAGAAACGATCCTCGTGCAGAAACTATAATTACTTCGGTGTCTCGTTTCGCGTACCAATACTTTAGCCAACCGACTCCGATTGGGGGGAGAAATGGAAACAATCTTCTTCCATCAACCACTAATTCTCCTTATTTAAATAACCCATCCAGGGGAACCAATATTTATCAATATCCGCCAATTAATTCCGTTCCCAGCGGTGTTAGTAATACAATGCCTACAACAACTTATCCCTATAATCGTTACAATTCGCAGTATTATTATCCTTATAGAAGATAAATAAGTTTTGAGCAAGGGTTAAACCAACCTTAACAAAGACCAACTTTAACCCCCATTTTTAAAGGGGCAAGGGAGGATAATCTTTTAAGGGGGGAGAGAGGAATAATCCGAAAAAGGATACTTATACCAATTGTGGGCGGAGGTTACACTCAACCGCTTCAGGGGGTGACAATTTCGC
>DESS01000263.1:4190-27315 GCA_002361335.1 Richelia sp. UBA3308 | reverse complement strand
TCGGGAATATTATTACTTTGGATGCGGGTATAGAGAGTATCTTTACCGGTAAAGCTGGTAACAAAGTTGATCCGCGCTCTGGCTCCCAAAGTTGTATTATCTCGGTTAGGATTGCCTTCAAAAAGACTACTTGCAGCTATAACTACTTCTCCCTCTAATTTGGAAGTTGTAGAAAATTGATTTGCTTCTAATTGAGCTACTTTGGCTTCAGCTGTATCTATCCTGCCGCGCAATACTGCTAATTCAGAAGAAAATTCTGATTGTAATCTTTGGATCGCAGCTAAATCTTCTTTGCCTATATTGTTTGTAGCAACAGCGATTAGTTCGTTAATTCTATCCAAACAAGCATTTAAACCGGCAGCAAATTCATACCTAGTTAATGCTCGATGACCACGATAAGTACTATTTGGGTATCCAGCAATACAACCATAACGCTCTACCAAAGACTGTAGTGCTTGAAATGCCCAATCTGTAGGCTGTACATCAGTAAATTGAGAAACAGAAGTTACTTGTCCTAATGCTTCTTCTTGGGTTTGAGTTTGTGCAACAGCACTGTCATTAATTAATAATGATGTTGCAAACACGACGGGACTAACTACTAGAAACTTCCACAAGCCTTTCTTCATGATTATTTTCTCCTCACACTTAAATTTAGAATACAGAGCAAACGAATAAATGTAAATTGTGCCTATCGTTGCTTACACCACCTATTTTTAACCCTGATATTGATTAACTCTTAATTACTAATAAAACCGGAGTACATCCCAAACCTAGAAAAGAATCAACCAGATTTCTAGATTTATCTACAAGCAACTTAACTAATAATCAAACTTTTGAGCTTGATGCATTCTTAAGAAACCCAGCTTTTTCACAGATATTCTGATTGATTTACAAAATTACACAACCTGCAAGGGAGTAAAACTAATTATTAATTACTCTAATCCCACTATTAGCTATTATTGTCCAAAAGCTGTATATTTACCTCCCAAACCATCCACAATGGCTTTAGTATTAGCAATCAACATTTTCTGATAAGTCTCAGCATTAGTACCTTGTTCACCTAAACCATCAGCATATAGTTTTTCCTGAGAAACTTTTACGTTGGCTTCTTGAGCAATTCTCTCAAGCAGTTTTGGACTATAGGTAGTTTCAGCAAATATTGTCGGTACCTTCTCTTGCTTAATTTCTTTAATTAATTCAGCAATTCTTGCTGCTGTTGGTTCTGCTTCAGTACTCAAACTTTCTATAGCACCTTCGTACTTAATATTATATGCCTGGGCATAGTAGCTTAAAGCATCGTGAGTAGTAACTAATTTACGTTGATTTTCAGGAATCGTAGCCACATTTTTTTGAATCCAGCTATCTATTTCTTTTATTTCCCCAGTTACTTTTTGGGTATTAGTTGCATACAATTTAGCGTTATCTGGAGCAACTTTCTCTAAATTACTACCAATAGCTTCTACCATTTGCACGCCATTTTCAGCATCGTGCCATACATGGGGATCTGGTGCTTTTTCTTCAGAGTGTTTTTCTTCTTTCTCGTGATCGTGATCGTCGTGCTTTTCTTCCTTATGTCCGGAATGACCGTGGTCGTGTTCTTCCCCAAGAATTGGCTTAGGAACAGCAACTTCATGAATCGCTACTTTAGGGACTTTATTACTACTAGCTTGAACAATTTTGATAATACCAGGTTCAAAATCATAACCTCCATACAAAACTAAATCAGCCTGCTCGATCGCTTTGCGGTCGTCCGGTGTCGGCTGATATACATGGGGGTCTTGACCTGCATCTACTAAACATTTCAAGTCAACAGTTTGAACCGCTACTTGTTTTGTGAGGTCACATATTACGCTAGTAGTCGCTACAACAAGGGGACGCTCCCCCGTTGCAGTACTGCTGATATTTTCGGCAGAATTTTCTTCTGTACCAGAATTAGAATTAACTTGCTCGTTACCACCACAACTAATTAAACCAAGAGCTAAAGTTAATGCCGTAATTGCGCTTAGAGATAATTTTCTCAACATCACTTCTTAGGAATAGTGCAGTAAAATGATAATCATTATCATACAGTAGCTACTGTGGGAAGGGAAGTTGGTTTTTTACATAAATAATTATCATACAGGATCAGTGCTATAAGTAAAGCATTTGGATGTAGATTACCAGGGTGTAGTGGCTGGTGAGGATGTGCGGACAGATGGTTGGTGTAATCGGTCCAAATGGTCCTGGGAAAAGCACTTTGGTCAAAGCGATATTAGGTTTAATTCCGGTTTCAGGTGGCACTGTTAAATTTTGTAACTGTCCCATCCACAAGTATTTACGTTCCTCAAAGAACTCCTCCGAGAGCAAGAAAGCTAAATCGCTCTGGGAGGGTTTTGCACGAAGTTACGGAAGTGAAGCCTAGGTAAACAATAAGCAAGATTTGCAGAATCAAAATTTTGACCCTGCCAAAAATCTAATATTATAATGATAACGATTATCATTACGATCTAATTCGATGGAAAGTAATCCACCACACCTTTTGAGGAAAATCGATTTAGCAATTATCGGTGCAGGACCTCACGCTCTGACTTTAGTTACTTATCTGCTAAAAAAACGCCAAAAAATCCGTTCAAAAATTGCCGTATTTGACCCCAGTGGAAAATGGATGAGTCAGTGGGAGCATCAATTTGCAGCGTTGGAAATACCGCATTTACGTTCTCCTGCGGTTCATCATCCAGATCCCAATCCTTTTGCTTTACGAAAGTTTGCAGAGTCTCGCTCGAATGAGTTTTTCCCTCCCTATGATTTACCAGGAACTCGGTTATTTAATGATTTTTGTAAAGATGTAATTCGTCGTTGGGATTTAGAGAATATAGTTATTGGTGAAAAGATAACTCGAATTCAACCATTAAATAATCCTTTTGCATCGCGGTTTCGTTTGTGGTTGGGTTCGGGAAAATCAATAGTAGCTGGTCGGGTAGTATTAGCAACTGGTAGCAGTCAACTACAAATACCTGATTGGATAAGTCAAATTAACCAAAATTATCCCGAAGATAAACTTTGTCATTCTCATGCAGTAGATTTACGTAAACTATATTTAGCTGGTGAAAGAGTATTAATTATTGGTGGAGGTTTAACAAGCGGACATTTAGCGGTAGGTGCAATGTCTCGCGGAGCCGAAGTGCAGATATCCATGCGACGACAGTTACAGGAAAAGATATTTGATGCGGATGCTGGTTGGTTGGGACCAAAATATCTCAAAGGATTTTTTGCAGAGTCGGATTTTAAAAAGCGTTTTGAAATGATTCAACAAGCGCGAAATGGCGGTTCTATGACTCCTGCAATGGTAACGCAGTTAAGACGAAAAGCGCATAATGGTAAGTTGAGAGTTCAGGAAAACACGCAAGTTGTTGAAGCTAAATGGACAGATAATCAATGGTTGGTGAAATTTACTAATGGTGAGCAAGAAAGATTTCATCGCATTTGGTTATCTACCGGAACCCGTTTCGATGTCAATACTGAACCTTTATTAAAGGAAGTTTTACAAGCATATCCAATGCCTGTAATCAATGGTTTACCGGTTTTAGATGATAACTTACGGTGGCGCGGTTGTTCGTTATTTATTATGGGCGGTTTAGCAGCTTTACAGATTGGACCGACAGCACGAAATTTATCAGGTGCAAGAATGGCAAGCGATAAAATGCTCAAAGCGATTATTAAATCTAATGTAGTTCAAAATCAAGCTAAAATTGCTTGACCGAAAAATAAACTGGATACAAGCCATCGATAATCCGTGGAGAAAATTGTTTGCGGATAATATGGATATCCGTGAGCTATGGCATATGAATCCCACTCCTAAAGGGAGTGGGAGTGTCAATACTTAATTACTAGCCACTGCCATAGAACTCAAATTTGCAGTAGTCTCACCAATATTCCAATACTTACAAACAGCGTAAGCAAAGGTAACAACTCCGGTGATTATGGCAGATTCGTCAACTTCAAATTTGGGATGATGTAATGGGTAATTGACCTCTGTGTCTTTTAACCCTACACCCAAACGGAACATGGAACCGGGGGCTTTTTCTAAATACATCGAAAAATCTTCCCCACCCAAGGAAGGTTCCGGTAAAATTTGAACGCAAGAGCTACCCCATGCTTCTTCTGCCGCCGATTGCAATATCTGAGTAAGTGTAAAATCGTTTTGTACACTGGGTACGCCTTGACGATAGTTAACTTGATACTTTCCACCGAAAGTATCGCAAACATTTTTGACAATGTTTTCAATCCAGTTCGGTAATTCTGCCCGAGTTTCTGGATGTAGGGAACGTACTGTTCCTAACAAGCGCACGGAGTCGGCAATCACATTAGGTGCTCTACCACCGTTAATTTGTCCTATACTCAATACTACCGGACGTAAGGGATTTTGGGTGCGACTAATTGCTTGTTGTAACATAGTAATTACTTGGGCAGCTATCCAAATCGCGTCAATTGCTTTATGGGGACGTGCGCCGTGTCCCGATTCACCAGTAATTATAATCTCTAAATCGTCAGCCGCCGCGGTTAATGCGCCATAACGTATACCAACGGAACCTCCTGGTATAGAAGGAAAAACGTGAACTCCTAAAATATGATCTACATTATCCATGGCTCCATCTGCAACCATCCAACTTGCACCTTGAGCAATTTCTTCTGCAGGTTGAAATATAAACCGTAGTTTACCGGGTATTTCCTGTGATAACTTAGACAAAATCATTGCCGTACCCAAACCCACGGTAGTATGGACATCATGGCCACAAGCGTGCATAATTCCTTGATTACGAGAAATAAAATCCACCGCAGCCCTTTCCTGAATCGGTAAAGCATCCATATCAGTACGAATAGCTAAAATCCGCCCATTGCTACCATTACCTTCAAGTTCCCCAATCACACCAGTTTTACCGACATTTTCCTCTACATGAATACCATTAGAAGATAAAACCCCAGCAACGAAAGCGGCTGTTTGATACTCTTCACCACTGAGTTCCGGATGAGAGTGAATGTGGCGACGGATTTCAATTAAACGCGGTGCTAATTCTGTTGCTAAATCTTTTATACGGGAAAGCATTGATTAATTATTTTACGAGGTTTTTTCTATGATAAGGAAATGTAATGCTTATTACCGCTCAAATTTATACAAATTCTTTATTAGTCTTTGGGTGTAGGGAAGTAAAAAGTCCACCTGGGTGGACTATTACAGCATGAAGGCAAGTAATATCAAGTCCGGCTAATTACTTACTATATAACCCTATTGCCGGTTATTATCTACGACTCATTACTTCTTACTTTTTACTTCTTACTTCTTACTTCTTACTTAATTTTATTTATTCAACATAACAAGTTGTACCGCGAGCATCTTCGGCTTTGAATTTATCACAATCTTTAAGACTTTCCGTTTGTAAAGACCACCCATAAGGTTTATCAGATGATACTACACCATTAGTTAAAGTAGTTAATCTGAAATTTGCTCCTCGGAAGTTAGTTAAAAACAATTTTGCTCCAGTTAAATTCGCTGCGGATAAATTAGCACTCATTAAAGCAGCAAAAGACAAATTAGCGTTTTCTAGAGAAGCCGATCTTAGATTAGCACCTGTCAATAAAGCATTAGAAAGATTAACATTATTCATCTTAGCATTTTCTAAATCCGCACCTGTTAAGTCAGCATTTGACAGATTTGAACCTGTTAAATTAGCTCCTTTTAAGTTGGCATCGCGTAAATTTACTCGTGACAAATTCACTTGTGATAAATCAGCACCACTTAAATCGCACCTTGGACAAGAACCGCTTGTTTGAAACAATTCTATATCTTGTGGATTAGCTGCTTTTACTTGTTCTATAAATCCGAAACAAGCAAGCATTGTAATACTAGCTACAACTACTAATTTCATATTGTTTAGAGATGGTTATCAAGCTAAGGGTTTTGAATAATTATGTATTGTTATACTTACATATAAAAATACACTATTATATAACAAGTATAAAGAGTTTATAAAAAACTGATGAAAAAGTTGTAAATTGTTAATTTTGAACTACTCAATTCCATATACAGGTCTTAGAATGGTGACAACAAAATATATACCGAAGCTCTATAGTCAACGAATTATCGAATCCCTCTAGCCCAGTTTATATGGTGGCGGAGGGATTCACTTTTTTTGGGCATGGGGCATGGGGCATTGGTGATAAGTATTAAACCCCCTCCCAAGGAATGAAACTAAGTGAGTATGCCTTGATTATTTGTGTCATTGCGAGAACGTTAGCGCAGCGTCTCCTGGAGGTAGATAGCAATCCCCTTGAGTGAGGTTTTGAGCGTTTTTATCAAATTCAATTTAAACAAATTCAAAAGAACTTTCTCTTCACCTGCATAAAAAAATATACCCGTCGTAAAGTATCACAGCAGAAAAAAGTCTCTTTATTATTCACAATAACCATAAATATAAATTTCTGCGTTAATCATTTTTTAGGAGATTATTCTCAATGAGTACATTGGTAAATTATGCATTTGAACTTAGTTACGAAGACAAAAATTTATTTTTCAATGAAGTAGATGAGTTATTAAAACTTGTAAAAACATTCTTAGATGCAAAGAAGAAGTTTACACTTGTATGTAAAAAATCAAAGGAGAAAGTTTCTAAAGGAATCCAGAAACTATGTGACGATTTAGAAATTCAATTAGAAATTGATCAAAGTTCCGATTCCAAGGCTGTTGTAGAGCTTGTTGGATATATTAAATCCGCAGGAATTGGTGGTGCACAAGGTGCTAGTTATGGTTTTGCTATTGGTAAAACTATAGAATTTTTAAAACAACAAATGGGACCAGAAGTTTTAGAAGCTTACATAGAATCAATTATCGGAGTTGATATTTTTATTCCGGGATTAGGACAGGTAATGTTAGCTACTGCTTTAGTGCATTCTTTAATTAGTGGTGTTGCTCATCATTTAACTTTGAGAAAAGTCAAAGTTAAGATACACTTTTTTGATTCCAATAATTATCAAGGATATATGATGAACTTTAATTAGAGTTAAAAAATAAATAGACTCTAGTTCATTAAATTGGGTGCCTCTCTTCTAGAAAAATAACTGATATCTTACTACGATAAAGCCCAAAGACTACAGCTACTCCTCCAACCGCTCTTATGATTACCGGTGTTGACGCTCGGGAGAGAGGGAGGGAGAAATTTTAGGCGGTAATCGCCCCCGAGTGGGAAGCGAGTAATTGAATTTAGCGTAGATAAAATCTATTAATCAATTGATATGAATATGAATCAAGAAACTTCACGAACTTACTTTAGGGAAGCTGTTTTGGTAACAATATTTGCTTGTTTTCCTGTAGGCGCTTTCGCAATCAAATCTGCGTTAGAATCAAGAACAAAGTATAAAAATGGTGATTATGAAGGAGCTATTTTAGCATCTAAAAGAGCGAAAATATTTTGTTTATTAGGAGTATCAATTGCAGGTGCAATATATATCTCATGCTTAACTGCAATTGGTTATCTTAAATTCTTTTATAGTCCAACTTATCTGACTACAAATGTTGACTGCAATCTAATTTCTAATTCAAATTCATCTACTTCATCAAAGAACACAAAATTGGTAAATTTGACATCTGTAGAAAATCACAAGATAGAAAAAGTGGGAGATTTTAAATTTGACATTCAGTATTTGAGTAATAAAATAAACAAAAAGGGTGATCGGATTCGGATAATTGTTCTTTCTGGGAATGGTAAAGAAAAACTAGCAAGTTTTAAATACGATGTGAACAAATTTCAAACAACTCAAAATCAGCCATCAAAAGATGAGAGTTTTACTGGTGTTGCTCATGTATATCATCCTAACTTAAAAGCAGAATTACAGTATTGGTGTCTAGCTCGTTAATACCTATAATGCTACTTTCCTGACTTGGTATATAAGTTTCTGCTGTTTGTTGTATAAGGAGAAACCGTAAAGCAATTTCTCCTTATTTTGTATGATTATCGTTTTCATTTTTGTCTCATTTTTAAGACAATTTTTCGGTATTCCTTGTTGTGTCGATTTCTTGCTGTGACATCAAGTCCGGCTAATTACTTACTATATAACCCTTTTACTCATTACTCGTTACTCGTTACTCCTTACTCGTTACTCCTTACTCATTCACCCCCACAGATATGATAACTGTTTAACCGAACATGATATGACTGCTTTGCAGTAGTCTTGTCACCGTTGAAAAAATATTACCCAAAATTGGACAATGACCTTACATCAACGGCTATGCAAGGATTCCCTGTAGGAATTTCACCTACCACCCGAAGTGCAACAAAGCTTGCTATACAGGGTATCGTCATGGACTCTAACCTGTAAAGCTTGACCACGGAGGCGCTGTTGGCGCTGGTGTTGATATTCAACTCATCCCATGAGACCAGTGGTGTTTCCTGTCTATCAGGTAAGCCTTGCTGGAAAAGATGAGTAATCTTCACCAAAATAATACAACATTGTCCAAGGTTTTGGCTAGCTATTGCTAACCCCGTGAACTTTAAACCTTTATCTCCAACCCAAAAGTCGCAATGCGGGAACGATTAAGTAAGTACTTATTCCTAACCAAAAGCTGATGAAGATAGCTAAGATAGTGAAGAAGCCTATTTTCAACCACAATTCTGATAATTTAAATGGCGTAGAAGAATCTAATATAGTTGGTGATAGACCTAAATTTATTAAACCTGCAAAAATAATCGCTGTACCAAATGCAGCCACGATCGCATGGATGATTTTATGGGAACGAAGCCCTAAACCTAAGGTGAGAAACGACATTGCAAATAATATCAGTCCTACCCATCCTTGTGCAAGTTGTCTTCCATTAGTGGCGATCGCGGTGTGGGTGTATAGCTGTAAAATAAACCAACCTCCGCCATAACCGATTGTTCCCATTAACGAGGCAATCCAAAATCGTCGCCGTTGATTGAAGCCTCCCGCAAGTGTTATTCCCCAAGCTGTTGCTAAACCCGATACTGCAAATAAAACTATTTCCGCACCTAATACTGGTTGGGGGTTGGATGTAAAAAATATTATTAACTTAGTCAAAATTTCGCCGATTTTATCGCCTAAAATTGTGCCAAATGCCAGGACAAATCCTAAAATTGTACCGAAACAAGCACCAATACTCGCCAGAATCATCGTCCATAAAGTTTCAAAACTACCACGAATTATCGTTCCAATTGCTTTGAATGTAAAAATAGTAGTTTTACCTACGCTTTGAGTTGTCCTTACAACAAATTTTTGGATAAATCCATTAATTCCTTGGGAAAAACCACCATTAGAATGTGTTGGTAGATATGCTGTTGAATTGTTTATATCCGCCAAACGTTTTTGAATAATTGCCGCATTTTCTGGACGCGATCGCACTTCTTCTTGTGCCATGTCGTCGAGTAAATCTACTAAAAGGGGGTTGACATTACCACCATTTACAGAAGCTTTTAGTGCTTTTCGCCAATGTAATACTCCTGTCAAGGGATCTTCTAAATCTTGGGGATTTTTACCCGTAAGCAATTCAATCATTGTTCTGCCCAGGGCGTAAAAATCAGCTGTTGGCCCCACATTACGTCCGCTGATTTGTTCTGGTGGACTGTAACCGGTGGAAAATAATCTGGTAGAACTGGATTGACGTGCAGAAGTTGCCACACTAAAATGTTTTGCACCACCAAAATCAATTAGGACTAATTGAGCATTTTTGAAATTGGGAGGGGGATTACGCAACATCAAGTTAGAAGGTTTGATATCACGGTGAATAATCATCCGTTCGTGTAGATGTCGCAAAATATCCACCGCTTGCTCCAACCAATCCAATACCAACTCTTGTGGACAACCTTGGGGATACAAATTAGGAATTTGCTCCAAAGTTTGACCATAAATTTTTTCCATGATCAAACAAGGTAAGCTCAACTGTAGAGAAAAACTGGAAATATTGTGGAAAAAATAGCCATCCGGTTCAACTTGAGGAACACCCGGATGTTTTAAACCTTGTAAAACTTCTGCTTCTTGGGCAAATAATTCCAGTGCTTTGGGAGAAGTTTCCACCAGCACTTTCAACACTTTTTCAGTTTGTTCCGGAACATCCCAAACCGTGTAAATCCGAGCAAAACCCCCCGAACCCAAACGTTCGAGAGGAATAAATCTATCTTGAAGTTGTAATTGTGCCCCACAAGCAAGGCAAAACTTGTTACCCCAAGGTTGGGGATAAGGGCGAGAACAATCTGGATTTACGCAGTAAATTGCGTTTAAGTTAGGTTGGGAATTGGACATGGGGCATGGGGCATCGGGAATTGGGCATGGGGCATGGGGAATTGCATTAAGTTTTTGGTGAAATGTCAAAAATTACTCTTCATTATTTACTCTTTCACTTGTAGGCTACTTCCCGCAGAAAGCTTTCCAATAACAATATTTTTAACTAATCTCCCGGAATTTCCCACCGTTCCTTATTGCAAATTTTCAATCACTGGAGATGAGCGAATGGAGCGATGGGCACATGAGGCAATACAGCAGCGCTCGCAGCCTGGAAGGCTGGGGCTATAGTAACAAAGCCTACCTGCCTAGGCCCTCTTAGGAGCCATCTTTATACAGAAATGATATAACTTCATGCCCTTTCGGCCTCATTCCCAATGCCCCATGCCCCATGCCCTTTCGGCCCAATTCCCCATGCCCAATTCCCAATTCCCAATTCCCTAACTAAATTATTGCCAAGAAATGGGAGAAGTTTGTTCCGACATTGAGGAAACATTGTTGGAAGTTTCTAGATCGAGGACTTTTACAACTTTGTTATAGATTTCTTCTGCTTGTTCGGGAGAATCACCGATGCTAGTTAATCCTAATTTACCAAATTCTGATAGACAACCCATTAAATGAAATACTGTACCAGTTTCTGTTCCGGTGTCAAAATGTAATCTATGATCGGCAATAATATCCATCAAATCGTTGGGTAATAATCCCCGATAACGATCTTTTTGGAGATTATCTGTAGCGATATAGTATTTTGGTCGTCCTTGCTGAGAATAAAATAAACCTGTAGAAAGATCGTAACGACCATTTGTTAGTAATTTCAAGGTCATAAATGGGTGGGTAGTACCGCCTTTTCGCAAATTGATTTCAATTGTTTGGATATCCCATGTGCCATCGTCTTGCATCACAGTGATGAAATCTACCCCATATCTTTCTAATGCACCTTTTTCTGCTAACTTTTGACCAATTCGTAAACCGAATTCCTGTAACTGTAATCGGTAATCATCTGAAGCGGGAAACTTACAACCCAGATAAACTTGGCCATCTGGCCCTCCTAAAATTTGGTCGTGAGTAGAAAGAATTTCTATCTCTCCCGTGGGCGTGACGCGTCCTTGAACGCTTGGTGAAAGTTTAATCTCGCCTTCCACAAATGCCTCAACAATCGCTCCTAATTCAGGTATACGTTCCGAAAATGTTGACCAAACTTCTTGTTTGGCTTGAAAACTCATATTATTAAAGCTTTGGGTAATTGCCGCTACCCTTTTTTTATGATTTGCTTTTGGTGGCGCTACTTGGGGAATTTGTCTTAAATCTAACAGGGCATTTCCTTCACCGGAAATTCCTTCATTAAGTTTTACTACCATCCTTTTTAAGTCCGGCTGACGCTCCCATAACCCGGCTGCTGCTTCTGCTAAATCCGCGACATTCCACATACTTAGACTACCATCTGGATGAGGAACCCCAGCTTCGGCAAAAATTTGTCTGGAACCACTTTTAGTACCCCAAATTTGCACATCTGGAGCGGCAGCATACAAGGGCACTCCCAATTTTAAAGACAATTGCGCTTCAAAATCTGTGGAGTTGAAGCATATCATGAATGATTTGTCAACTCTTAAAGCTTGTCGAATATGCTTTAATAACCGGGGACGTTCTAAAATTTTTTCGGTGAGGGGTTTAAGAGAAGAATCGTAGGTAGAAAGCAATAACAAGCGATTGCGAGCGTGAGAAAAAGGAATTCCCGGTAAAAGTTGTAGATAATAATCGATAATACTTGGATGTAAAGGTACGGATGTTACATAAATTAGGCGGTTGCGGGGATTCCACAAGCGAATTAAAGAAAATAACAATCTTTCTTCATAATGTTCTGAGCCTTCTATCTTCTTAAGTTCTCGCTGATCCAAAGTCAGGGAAGGAATCACTAAAATATCAACATCGCTCTTGTCGCTTTCGTCACCTTCGACACATTTCCATCTGTCGCGTAAATCTGACTGAAGGTAACGAAATTGTTCGAGTTGTTCATTAGATATATGCAACATATTATCAATTATTACTGCTTTAAGGCTAGTACCTATATTGTTTATCAATTATCAGTTAACAATTATCAGTTAACAATTATGAATTACGTAGTTCAAGGTAGTATAGATACAATATATTCCTAAAGAACTATTATCAATTAGCAATTCACGGTTAAATTTCATCTTTATAGCCGAAAAGCTCTTCAACCATTGGAGAGATGAGTATATGTACGACTACTGTTAAGATTGCAATAACTATTGTTAAGTTATTAAAAATCAAAATATGGCATCTCCTACACCATTAAAAGGTACCGATTTAGTAGATTGTGCAAAAGCAAACGCCAAACAAGGAATCGAAACCGCAGCTCTTCAATGTGGCTATGGCGAGGATTTAAATACATTTGCCCAAGAATTAAAAAACGCTTGCGAGGAGATGAATTTACAAGTTTCCGAACTCAATGAATTGATTACTCACCAAGATATGAGATTAAATATGGGTAATGGAGAAATTGTTGCTCCCGATACTCCATCGGATTTGTAATCGTAAAACTACAGTACTTTTACCGTTTTTTGGGCTAGGTAATTGTCTTCAAATAATAGTCAAACACAAGCCTATACTTACTTAACGAGTTAGTGTAGGCTTTGATATTGGTAATACTTGATTCTTTTTACGCCTGGGTAAGTACTGCAATTGCATAAATTCAATAATGCTACCTCTATTTATATATTGATGCGATATCGCGCATTAACAACTAAACCAATGGGAGCAAAATTGAAGCGATGAATAACTTATCAATGTCAGTAGAAGAGCATAAAAGTGCCAAAAATGTCACTCAAGACAAGAATCTTTACATAATTATTGGTGTAACCTTAATATCGATTATGGGAGGGCAAACCATTGCGCCAATACTGCCATCCCTGACGGATGTATTTAATATCTCCCCCAGAGAAGTTGAATTGGTAATGACACTTTTTGTATTGCCCATTGGTATAGCAACTCCGATATTGGGGGTATTAGCCGATCGAATTGGCATTAAAGCAGTGTTAATTCCTGCCCTAATATTATTTGCGATCGCCGGATGTTCTGTCGCTTCGGTAGATAATTTCCAATATGTTGTGGGGTTCCGATTTTTACAAGGCCTTGGTGCGGCTCCCTTAGATGCTTTAGCATTGACTATGATTGCCATGTTGTATAACGGCAGAATGCTAGGTACGGCAATGTCCATCAATGCAGCTGTAATTGGTATTTCTTCGGCGATTTATCCGTTGTTGGGTGGAGCATTAGGAAGTATTAGCTGGAAATATCCATTTTTACTTTCGGCTTTTGCTTTTCCCTTGTTAATGCTAGTGATATTGGTATTAAAGCTGCCAAAAAAACCTGCTAATGTAGAAAAACAAACCTTAAAGTTTTATCTGAAAAATACCTGGAAAAGCATTAATAACCGTTCCGTATTGGGATTATTATTTGCAGTCGGCTCCATATTTATGATTCAATTTGGAGCATTCATTACCTACGTACCAATTTTTGCAGGAGTTTCTCTTGGTGCCTCCGGGTTTATGAATGGCATTATACTATGCGTCATGTCTTTGGCGGTTGCCATAAGTGCTTCTCAATTAGGGTGGTTAATTCAACGCTTTTCGGAAATTACCTTAATTAAAGTTTCTTTTATTATCAGCGCAGTGGCATTGTTAATGATTCCTGCAATCAATAATCCTTGGTTGCTTTTAATTCCTAATATTTTATTTGGTATTTCATTAGCATTTGCCTTACCATCCTCTCAAGCATTATTAGCAGGGCTTTCCGCTCAAGATTCCCGTGCTGGATTTATGGCAGTGAATGCTAGTGTGCAATCTTTAGGACAGGCATTAGGCCCCATATTAGGAGCTATTGCCATCGGAATATGGGGTATAAAAGGTGCTTTCTTAAGTACTGCTGGTTATGCTTTAGTGGCATTTGTAATCTTCAATATTCTACTGACTCCAAAGAAAACCAAATCGTTACGGCAGCTACCACCAGCAGACACTTCTGTTAGTGAAATTCAGGAAGAATCAACATTTATTCCTCCTCCAGCATCTCCTACAATTTTACAAGCACCCGTTGCACAGCTTGTTCATATTACCACCAACAGAATTATTGATTTACCAGAAAATCCTTCCTTAATCTATATCGGGAAACAACATAGCAGTAATACACAGCATATAGATGTTTCAAGCTTACCTCATTCAGAAGTTATTTCGCGCAATCACGCTCAAATCAAATTTGATGGCAAGGATTACTATATTCAAGATATGGGAAGTTCTAACGGTAGTTATATTAATAAATATCCAATGTTGCCTGGTATTTGGTATAAGTTAGGACCAGGAGTCAAAGTTGGTTTAGGTAAGCGAGACATGATAACCTTTGAATTTAAACTTAATTAAAGTTAATTAAATAAACGCACGGGTTTGGAGTCAAGATTTTGTGCAATAGCAGCGACTCTTTTTACAACTCGAATCATATATTGATAATCGGGAGGTGATGCTGAGGGTATGTATTTAATTTCTCTAACTAAAGGAAGAGGAGCATTCTTCATGCGATCGCGAATCATATCGACACGTTTTCTTTCAATCTTGGGACTAATTAAAACAGCACCGGGAGGTACGGGATGATAATCTGTGAATAAGATACGAAACACTGAAGAATTGAATTTTGATTTGTAAAAGTTAAAATCTGACAAGGAAATAGCAGCGGCATCAACTTTACCGATGCGTACCCATTCTAAAGATAATTTTGGCGTAGAAGAAAATAAAATTGATGCTAATGTTAATCCATGAAGATTGTAGAGGGGAATATAATAGCTAGTCGCAGAACCCTGCTGTCCTAAAGCAATAGTTTTACCTTGTAAATCTTGTAATTTTTTGAAAGTACTATCTTGACGAACAATAATAATAGAACGGGAACTAGTATTTAATTGTAAGGGGAAAATAGCTGAATATTCATAATTAGAAATTGCCATTGCAGCTAAACCAGGAGTCGCAAAAACCAATGACCAAGAATAACGTTTCATGCGCTCAATTGCTATTCTTTCATTAAAAGCCGGTTCTATTTGAATAATTGCCCTTAATTGATCGCTTAAATATTTACGAAAACCACTCAATTTTTCCACAGTTTGTTTTTCTTGACCATAACTTATTATACCGATAACTAATTGTAATGATTGATTAAATAGTGTTTCTTCTGCAGTACAACTGGCGATCGCCAACAGCATTTCTAATATAAAAATACGTCGTGATAATTTATATGTCATTGTATATCGTGTAAGAAAGAACATTCTTATTATCTAAATAATTGCAAGTATTAGGGAATGGTGAAATAAATCTTTATGTCAAATGTTTTTCAATTATAATTAATAAAATTATCAAAATCATTATTTTAGATTGGGTTGACATTTATAACATGGTAAAAAAATCGCGATCGCAGTTTTTGTTTAGATAAAAATAAGTTTTTGAATAAAATATTCAGGAGTAGAAGATAATCATGAAAATAGAAACTAAAGTGAATGTGATTCTTATAATTGTTTTTATCATCGGTATGTTAATTAGTGGGATTACCCTATCAAATGTATTAAATACAAAAACAGAAAATGAAATAGATTCCAAAGCTTCAGCGTTAATGACAATGAATAATTCAATTAGAAGCTACACAAATGAACGGGTAGAAGCTTTGTTATCACCAAAACTAGAAATTGAAGAAAATTTTATTCGAGAATCGATACCATCTTTTTCAGTGAGAGAAATATTTGAAAATTTTCGTCAACATCCAGAATATACTAGTTTTTTATATAAAGATGCCACATTAAATCCAACAAATTTACGAGATCAAGCTGATAATTTTGAAATAAAAATTGTCTACAGATTTCGTCAAGAGCCGGAACTAAATTCATTATCTGGTTTTCGCAGGAAGTCAGGGAATAAAGTATATTACACAGCAAAACCTTTTAAGATTACAAATGAAAGTTGTTTGCGCTGTCACAGTACTCCGGAACAAGCCCCCAAGAGTCAAATAAAAACTTATGGAGATAAGCATGGTTTTGGATGGAAACTAAATGAAATTATTGCTGCTCAAATTGTTTATATACCCGCTGAAGATATTATCACAAATGCTAATAGGTCATTTATGTTGATTATGGGAATTGTAGCTATAGTTTTCACTATTGTAGTTATCATCATGAATCGATTGTTAAAAATAACGGTATTAAAGCGGATTAAAAAAATTGCCACAGTAGCCGAACAAGTTAGCGTAGGTAATATGAATGCTAATTTTGGTAGACAAACTAAGGATGAAATTGGAGATTTAGCTGAAGCTTTTAATCGCATGAAATATAGTTTAGAAATTGCCATGAATATGTTAGAGAATAAAAGAAATAAATAGCAGCAGTACCCTAGTAGTGGTACCCTACGGGAACTCCTGCGGGGAACGCGGAAGTCATTTAAGTTATCAGTTATCAGTTATCAAGTACCCGGCGATGAATTTCGAGGGGCCTTAATTTGGGAAAATTTTTTTTATTCCAGGGATTATCGATAGCTTGTATCCGATTTTTTTTGGTCAAAAGTTACAAGTCAAAATTCAAAAGTCAAAGAGTACAGTACTATATTTTTAAAATCTTGTGGTACGGGGATCCCTGCCAGTCCAAATCTACCGATCACTCATATGAAATAAGCTGTAGTTAGGAAGATATATGTTCTTGCCAACTTAGATAAATTGTGAAAAAAAATAACTTTAATATATTGTACCTAGTGACATTTTGTTCATATTTTTTTAATGTAATTTGATTGTTCAAATTCCTTAAAAATAAAGTGTTGAAAGCTGTATAATAAAATTGCAGGATTTAAAATTACCATCAAAAAAAACCATCTACTAAATAGGATAATTTTATCATGAAAATAGGCACTAAAGTCAATCTGATTCTCATAATTGTGTTTATCATCGGTATCTTAATTAGTGGGGTTGCACTGTCACAAGTATTAGATAGAAAAGCACAAAATGAGATAAATTCCAAAGCCTTAGCATTAATGGAAATGAACAATTCCATTAGAAACTATACAAATGACCGCGTACAACCTTGGTTATTACCAAAACTAGATATTCAAGAAGATTTTATTCCAGAATCAATACCAACTTTTTCAGTGAGAGAAGTTTTTGAATATTTTCGTTTAAGTCCAGAATTTAGTAATTATTTCTATAAAGATGCAGCATTAAATCCAACTAATTTACGAGATAAAGCTGATGATTTTGAAGCTGAAATTGTCAAAAAATTTAGTACAGAACCAGATATAAAATCTGTATCTGGTTTTCGCACAATGTCTGGAATAAAACTGTATTACACTGCAAAACCTTTTATAGTTACAAAAGAAAGTTGTTTACGCTGTCATAGTACTGTTGAAAGAGCGCCGAAAAGTCAGATAAATACTTATGGAAAACATAATGGCTTCGGATGGAAGTTGAATGACGTTGTTGCCGCTCAAATAGTTTATGTACCAGCGGAAAATATTCTGAGAAACGCGAATAGTTCTTTTATGTTGATTACAGGAATTGTGGCGATAGTTTTTATAACCGTTGTTATCCTCATGAATGTATTCTTAAGAAAAACTGTGTTGCGGCGGATTAAAAAAATTGCCACCGTAGCCGAACAAGTTAGCGTTGGTGAAATGGACGCTAGTTTTGGTAGACAAAATAAAGATGAAATTGGAGATTTAGCTGAAGCTTTTAATCGCATGAGGTATAGTTTAGAAATTGCCATGAATATGTTAAATGGTAAAAATAATATTTAGAGCGGCAGAGAATAATATTAAGTTCGATAAATTAGCGGTAAATAGAAATACAGCACTTTGCTTTTATTTTGAGTAGAGTGCTATTTTTTTAGAGCTTCTTGTGGTACGAGCATCCCTGCCCGTCTAAATGTACCCGCCATAATTTATTTTTCCAATATACGCTGTTTAAATTCTGCTGCAATTTCGGCATCGGGAATATTCTGCCCTAACTTATCGACGAATTCTGTGATGGAAATTCGTGGTTGAGATTGTAAAATCTCTTCAATGATAAAATTAGCAATAGGACCAATTAAATAAGTTAAGTCTCGTTCGCATTTTTTGATAAAATTTTGATCGATTGCATTGTATTCAATTGTTGGGGAAGGAGATTTAGCTAATTGAGATTGAGTGGAAATAGTTGGTATTTCTAGGATAGCTTTCACCCGATGTTTAAATTCTGTTTTTTGTTGCCCTGAGATATAAGTAGCTAAATTTTCGATTAATTCTTGCTGACTTGCTGATTTTTTGATGGATTGTCGTAATATAGTTGAGCCAATTATTCCTATTGATTGTTTGAGTAATTTTTCTACTTCCTGATATTTTTCAGAGTTTATAATTAAGTTATTTTGAGATTGTGCTGACGGTGTTTTGAGATTAGCAATAGAATTGTAAGGAATAGAAGATTTTATTGGTGGTTGAAGTATTGTCTTTTGATGTCGAATTTGTTCAACATCGTGAAATATTCGATCGATATTGCCTGGTAAAATATCAATGATTGCCTGGGTACCGGAAAACCAACTATGTAAACTAATACGTTTTTTTTGTAAAAGTTTTTGTAATTGAATAATCCATTTGGCAATCGGTAATCCTGTTTGAGGATTTGCGTTAGCAAGACTTTCTAAAAGAGTTTGGCAGAAGATTTCTGATTGATTAATAGATGTTTGAGTGACAATTAAACATTGTCCATATTCAGTACCGCATTGTAAATCCTCTATCCAACTATCAGCAGAAGAAATTCCTGAAGATTCCGAAGTTACTAAATTTAAGATTACTATTTGTTGTGTTTGTTGAGCGCGACGTAATATTTGTCTCAAACAAGAACGACTTAAACTTACTCCATTCCCTAAAATTAATCTAGCTTCTCCATATTCTATTTCTTCAACATAGCCGCGTAAATATAATAAACAAGTTGGTATTTTCTTTACTCCCCCTACTTTCTCAGAAGATTGCCCGTTTAAATCTCCACTTATTTGAGTAAACTTTTGGATTTTTTTCGGAATTTCCGACCAATTTTGATTTTTTTGCTGAAAACATTCCACCTCAAAACCGCCAGCACCAGCAAGCAATCTACTTATATTATTATTTCGATCCCCCGAAGCTAATCCATCAACTACTAAAGCACGTCGTAACTGCTTGGGATTTACTTTCTTCGGCTTAAATCCAACAATTAATTCTCCTACACCTTCGACAATTCTTTTAGGTGTTTGTTGAGGATATTCTGGATAAAGTTTATGATCTCCATGGTTGAGCTTTTGCTGATTAATCAAGCGTACTTGATGATTTAACTTATCAATATATTGTACAGTCTGACGATAAACATATTTGTAAAGTCCGTCTGCATCAATAAATCCGTTGATATCTGCTGCTTCTCCCGACAATCCCCGCATTAAATAATAAGTGAATACTCCATGGCCTAACTCTGGAAATTCCCAAGATTTTTGTCCGCGATCGCAAGATAGTAAAGCACAAAATCCCTTGCTTTGAGAAGCACGCTGTCTCAAGACATTCATTAGTTGCGGCGTAGAATTGCTAAGGGGAGTAATATCTCCATCCCTAGCGCTACCAATACCCGCTCCTAACAAGGCCATATCACCACTATGACAGGTATCTAAACATAATAACTGTTGTTTCGCCGGACTAGCGCTTAACATTTCTACAAGTTCTTGCATCGGTAAACCAGTACCCAACAAATTATTTTGATTAGTATCTGATAAACACAACACAGCTTCTTGTGTATTTGGCTCTAGCATACCATGTCCGGAAAAATATAATATAATCGAATCTTGAGGTTGAGATTTAGAAACAATTCTATGCAAACTATTACGAATATTGTGTAAAATAGGAGCTTGTGCTGAAAAATCGTGATGCACAATTACTTCTTTATTGGGAAATCCTTCCGTAGCTTTGATAAGTGATTCTTCCAAACCTTGACAATCTAAAGCCGGATAACGCAAAGAAGGCAAATAACTATCTTGATAATCGTTGATACCTACTAATAATAGCCAAAGCTTGGCTTCTCCTGATTTTAATATAGTTGTTGAATCGCTAGAGCCTACGCCGAGAGCCATAATTCTTAGACCTCTTGTAAAATTATTTTATAGTCAGTTAAGGGTTGCAATCCGAATCGATTAAGAATACAAGTCAGGTACTTGTAATATTTTGTTATAAATGTTTATATAAAGTTAATTTTTGTTTTTGTGGGAATACTGGTTAATTCATACGCTAGTAGATACATCATATAAATTGAATTAGAACTAGTCGATACAGAAAAGTGATCGAATTTGGTGTGCAAGGAACGGAGTCTAGAAACTCTTAACTGTACTCAGCCGCCATCAGGGCAGAAAATTGGTATAATCTAATTCCTCCACCCGCAATCATATTGATGTCGTCATACTTTGTTCTAAAGTTAAACATCGTGTTTAATCGAGAATAACGTAGAAAAATCATCTTTTTACTTAACATTAGTCCTGATAACTGAACAACAAATTAACTATTAACAAGTCAAGGTGAATTTAGAATGCCCGAATGAAGAATTTAGGGTTATTACCCCATCGATGAATCGAGGGGCTCCTCATTTTCTCCACGGATTATCAATGGCTTGTATCCAGTTTATTTTTCGGTCAACAAGAATATAAAATAATTATTTTTTTGACTTGACATAAGTGCTAATAACTCAACAACAAATGAAGTATTAAGGAGTTTGCAACAGCCAGCGCTAAAAATGACGAATTTTTTCAGCATTTCCTAATTACCACCTCACCGTAAATTTTGCCCTATATATTATATGGGTGACGCTTTCACCAACTTATGCAGTTGAGCAGAATTTTTTTTTGCTATCAGCTATTTTTATTGATTTATATATTTAGAACTATTGACAAATATTGAAAAATCTGAACAAAATTAATCAATTAAATATTTTTGATAATCTCCCAAATAATTGCATAAACTTCTTTTTTAGCAAAATTATCAATCATTTCTCTTAACTGATAAAAAATTGCCCAGCTATTAAGGTAAGTAGGTGCAGCAACTACATTTACTATATAAATAGCTATGCTGTATTTGTGATTTATTTATGCAATTTAATGGTGGGTTTAATTATGAGTTCTCGTAAAGGAATTACCAAGATATTTTCAACTTTTCTTCAATTTGACGCTAATAGAGTAATTGGTTGGGCTACAGATCCTAAACTGCGTCGAAATATTATTCAACGTCAAAAACTTTTATCAAAACCAGAAAATTCCGAAGATTTTTGGGTATCTTACTGGTATAAAGAATGGCAAGTACAAACCCAGAGTTTAGCACGCCAACATTTATCAGCTTATCTACAAGAAGTTTGCTATTGGGCTGCCAATAAAACAGTTACCCAATTTTCTTCGGGAAAATATACTTTATCAGATTGCTTTCAAGCGATTATTACTAAGACTGATAAAATTTTGCAAGGCTTTAAACCCGATATGGGTTTTAATATAAAAAATTATGCCAGTGCGATTTTTAGCAGCGAACTTAAGGAATTACTGCGCCAGCAGAAAGAAGTTGATATTTCTACCGATTGGCGATTATTGCGGAAATTGACTCAAAAGCGATTAGTGGAATCTTTGGAAAATGCTGGTTTAAATTCAGAAACCATCCCTCGTTATGTCTTAGCTTGGAAGTGCTATCAGGCAAACTATGCTCCCCGCCAAGAAAAGGGAACTCGTAAACTAGCAAGACCTGATGATAAAGTATGGGAGAATATCGCCAAACTTTATAATAGCGATCGCGAAGCGCATGCCCCAAGGGCTTATCGCCTTTCTCAAATTTCCCAAACCGAACCTGAATGTAGTGGAGAAACTATAGAAACATGGCTGCTTGCTTGTGCAAAAGCTGTAAGGGCTTATCTTTATCCCAACATGACTTCTTTAAATGCCACTGCCGGAGATAATTCCGGGGAGTTTCAAGATATTTTACCCCAACTCAGACAAGAATCTTTACTGTCAGAAATTGTTGTTCAAGAAGAAATTGAAGAACGAAAATCACAGCAATCTCAAATTAATGATGTGTTAATTGCTGCCATTAAAGAGCTAGATGAACAAGGGGTAAATATTCTCAAATACTACTATGGAGGGAATTTGACTCAATCTAAAATTGCAAAAGAATTGGGCGTGAAACAGTACACAGTTTCTCGTCGTCTCAGTAAATGCAAGGAGACTTTATTGCTGAAACTTGCCACTTGGACAAAAGAATCGTTGCATATTTCTGTAAATTCTTCGGTAGTAGATTATATGAGTACCGCATTAGAGGAATGGTTACAAACTTATTACAAACGTAAAAACTCAATCGCGGAAAGTTGAATAAATCTACCATTATCTTGTTTATTGCAAGTGGGAGCCAAAATTATGACAGTTGATTTAGAAGCGCTTATTTCAAATAACCCTACAAACTTATGGTTAGAAATTCCCGAAAGCCAACAAAATAAAATTTGGCAAGGCAGCCAAGCTTTTTCTACAGATAATCGCCGTTGGATGGCCTATCTCAATAGTTTAAGCCTAAAAGTTTTTTTACCTTGGCTGCAAGAAGAATACGCTCGGGATGGGAAAGTGTTTCCTAGTTCTGCTGCTTTACCGAGTATTTGGGAAGTTACCAACGGTACGGGTATTTCTTTTAACGGTCAAAAAATGGTATTAATTCCCACGGAAGCCCTTGATTTATCAGAATTACGGGTTCCTCAAGAATGGGTAGACATTCCCAACTGGAGTGCCGATTATTATGTAGCAGTGCAAGTGAATGTAGAATCAGGTTATATC
>DESS01000263.1:0-4099 GCA_002361335.1 Richelia sp. UBA3308 | reverse complement strand
GCGATCGCGCTTATTGTTTAGATACAGAGCATTTAATTTCTAATTTGAGCGTTTTATGGATATCCCGTCAAGTTTGTCCCGAAGAAGTGACTAAAAATGAAACTGTTGCGTTACCGGAATTATCAACAACCCAAGCAGAAAATTTATTAAATCGCTTAGGAAATCCAGAATTAATCAACCCCCGTCAAGCAATACCTTTTACTATGTGGGGTGCGCTGATTTCTCATGGAGGTTGGAGACAGCGATTATACGAACAACGTCAAGGAATGCAAAAACAATGGTCGATTCGTCAATGGATGCAAACAGGAGTTTCGGAATTTGCTCAACAATTTGGTTGGGGAAGCATTGATTTACAGCCGAATTTGGAAGGTGCTAGAGGTAGTACAGAGCCACCCCAAGAAACAACTTTAATTAGAAAGATTTCAATTTCCGGTAATAAATATGAATTGTTAGTAAAGCCAAAAGGTAAAATTGAAAATAGAATTTGGCGCTTTGAATTACGCCGTGCAACCCTCGGAGAAATGATTCCCGTTGGTGTAAAATTAATGATTTTAACAGAAGACTTACAACCATTTGACGGTAACCAAGCCCAAGCTAAAACTCCCGTAGAAAGAATTTATGTTGATGTTGCTTTGAGTGAAGATGAAGAAGGTTTGGTATGGAAAACACAGCCCATATCTGATGATTTTGAATATGAAACTTTATATTTATAAAATTTGATTTTATATCATGTTCGGTCTCATAACTTACAGCAGATTTTATTTTAATGAAGTACATTCTGACGGGCCTTCTCTGCCCGTACCACAAGAGTTTTTAAATATAAAACTGTACCTTATTTGACTGCAATATGCTGTATGTTGTGAGGCGACTGTAACGGAGTGGAGCGTTCACCGAAAGTGTTTCTTAGAAGGAATAGCACGAGGGCGAAATATCAAGGTAATAAGTATCAAAACCCTTGCTACAAATGAAAGAAATACTCACCAATCAAAAAGCTAGTTTTTATAAGAATTTCGGCTAGTATTTCTTAAAAGAGATCTAGACCTTGAAAAGCTATGAGAATTAATTTATTGTAGATAAGAAGTGGGTATGCCTTCATTATTTATGTCATTGGGAGGGACAGCGAAGCAATTCCAGAATCTTGCGATTGCTACCTTGGAAAACATCTTTGATGAACTTTTGACTCGGTTCAACTCCCCTCACGACAAATGTACAATTAATTTTGCCGTTTAGGATGTTTGTAAAGTACAAGTATATACAAAACCATGGCGACTGTAAGTCGCGGCTACACAAGTTAAAATCTACTAGTCCACGCAGGTGGACTTTGCTTGTGTAGTAGCGCGGAGCCTTCCTACGCTCCGCCTCCGGGTTTTAACCGCCAGAACCGCTACTACATCCTCTAAGTACGCCGGAGAAAACTTTTTGCTCTACAAATTGTTCTGAAAGTCAGAACTTTAAAAGGTTATATGCTTAACGTTATAAGCAACCTATTATTCTCAAAAGATTATATTCCTCACGGGCATTGTTATCTTTGGCAATCCTCCCTAGTGTGGTTACACTTACTATCAGATTCATTAATTGCCCTTGCTTACTACTCGATTCCAATACTCCTGCTTTATTTTATTCGTCAGCGGGAAGATATTCCCTTTAAAGGTATATTTGTTTTATTCAGCGCCTTCATTATCAGTTGTGGAACCACTCACCTAATAGCTGTTTTGACCTTTTGGTATCCAGCATACTGGGTTTCTGGAGTCCTCAAAGCTATCACAGCATTTATTTCTTGCTACACCGCAATAGAACTGTTTCCTATACTACCTCAAGCCCTATGCCTCCCTAGTCCCACTGCTCTAAAGCAAATCAATCAACAGTTAGTAGAACAAATTAAGGAACGCGGTTTAGCAGAAGCAGAAAAAGAAAGAACCAAAAACTTTTTACATACTCTAGTTAATTACTTGCCAGTAGCCCTTTTTGTTAAAGACGGGAAAGAAGAAAAATTTGGTCAATTGTTACTAGTGAACACAGCTTGCGAAGAACTCTTCGGATTAAAAGCTTCTGAACTCATTGGTAAAACTGCTCATGATTTGTTTCCTAAAAAACAAGCAGATTTCTATGAGGAAAAAGATCGAGAAGCTTTTATCGGTGGAGTTGTTGAAGATATTCCCTCTGAGCCAATTGACAGCTATAGTAAAGGACACAGGATTATTCACACCATTAAAGTTCCTCTCTACGATGAAAATCGGCTACCTGAATATTTACTGTGTATTTCCTCCGACATCACCGAGCAAAAACGAGCCTCAGAAGCCCTGCAACAAAGCGAACAGCGATGGAAAGCACTGATTGAAAATGCTACAGATCTAATATTTATTCTCGACGCTCAATTTCGCTTTTGTTATCTGAGTCCTTCTGCTAAGAGAATTTTCGGATACCATACAAGTCAGTTAATCGATCAAAGTTTTTTAACAATTATTCACCCAGATGAAAGACAGTTGATCGTTTGCCTTCTTGAACAAGCCCGATCAAACTCAGAAATCATTCAGCGATCGTTTGAGTATCGTCTTGATAGTCCCTACGGTTCCTGGAGGTTCTTCAAGGCTTCAG
The DNA here is from genome assembly GCA_002361335.1 of Richelia sp. UBA3308. Taxonomy (GTDB): domain Bacteria; phylum Cyanobacteriota; class Cyanobacteriia; order Cyanobacteriales; family Nostocaceae; genus Rivularia. The sequence goes on along the minus strand of DESS01000263.1, from coordinate 1,504 downwards.
TAAAGAATCTCTTAAATAACCCCGCCGTGAACGGAATTGTTCTTAATTGTTACGAAATCACAGACATCAAACAAGCTGAGGGCAAACTGCTATATGATGCTTGTCACGATTCTCTGACTGGTCTTCCTAACCGAACTTTGTTCATGGATCGTCTCAAGCAGGCGCTCAATCGGCAACAACGAAATCCAAAGCAGCTTTTTGGCGTAATTTTCCTAGATTTAGATCGTTTTAAGATCGTTAATGATAGTTTGGGTCACTTGAGTGGAGATCAACTTTTAATTGCCCTAGGAAATCGCTTAGAGAAATGCAAGCGCCCTAATGATACTTTAGCACGTCTGGGGGGAGACGAATTTGTCATCCTGCTAGAAAACCTTCAAAACCAAGATCAAGCCATCAAAGTAGCAGAGCGTATCCACGAGATATTAAAAAAACCCTTTGTTATCAAAAACCAAGAGTTATTTGTTTCTGTTAGTATTGGCATCACTTTCAGTTCTTCTTATTATTACAAAGAACCTGCACAGTTATTGCGGGACGCTGACACAGCTATGTATAAAGCTAAAGCTTGTGGCAAATCCTGTCATGTAGTGTTTGATGTATCGATGCATAATTATGCCTTACGGCAGTTGCGTTTAGAAAGTGATCTGCGAAGAGCGATCGAACGTCAAGAACTCGTTATTTATTACCAACCCATCTTTTCTTTAGAAAACAACTATATTCAGGGAATGGAAGCGCTAGTACGTTGGCAACACCCAGAACTAGGTTTCATTTTTCCAACAGATTTCATCCCCTTAGCAGAAGAAACCGGAATAATCATTGCTCTTGACGAGTGGGTGCTCAAGCATGCTTGCCACCAGCTTTGTTACTGGCGAAATCAGTTTCCTGCTTTTTCCCACTTGACTCTAAACGTTAATCTTTCCGGTAATCAGTTTTTACAATCGGATTTAATCGAAAAAATTGACAAAATTCTCACTGAAACAGGCTTAGACGGACAAAATTTGAAACTCGAAATTACGGAAAGCGTATTGATTGAAAATTCCGAATCTATACCAAAGATGTTTAATCAACTAAAAGACAAAAAAATTCAGGTGTGCCTAGATGACTTCGGCACGGGCTACTCATCATTAAGTTATCTTAACCGCTTTCCTCTTAATGTTTTGAAAATTGACCGCTCTTTTGTTAAGAACCTGGGTATAAAAGATTCAAAATCAGCTATTGTCCGCGCAATTGTAGTAATGGCTCGCGAATTAAACATAAAAGTGATTGCTGAAGGTGTAGAAACTGCAGAACAAATCAATTTTCTTCAGAGTTTGGGCTGCCTTGAGGCACAAGGCTACTGGTTTTCCCATCCTCTAGATACTAAAGCAATGACTCATCTTCTTGAAAGTTGTTAGTTGTTGGTTGATAGTTGTTACTCGTTACTTGTTACTCGTTACTCGTTACTTGTTACTCGTTACTTGTTAGTTGATAGTTGTTAGTTGTTAGTTGTTGGTTGTTACTTCTTACT
>DESS01000261.1:7207-22810 GCA_002361335.1 Richelia sp. UBA3308 | reverse complement strand
CTTTAGTGCGCGGAGTGGCTCAGTCCACGAGTTCTAGGAACCTGTAATTTAGAATTAGAAGCAATTAATTGATTTTGACTAGTGCTACTGGTGTTTTGCCCTAATGCTGGTTTTACAGTGCTTAATGATAAACCTAATAATATTGTGGAAGTAATTAACAATGGTGCGTTTTTTCTCAACATATTTGTTTTCCTTATTTCATAAAATTCACTTGTCACCCTTTACGACGAGTTTTACCTTTTATGCATTTGAAGTAAAAATTTATTGAAAAATGATTCAAATCCTTACATAGTAAGTAATTACACTATAATTGTGATTCCATCGTCATATAATTAAAATCACCCAAATACACTTACGAGGGTGAGTATTACATGCAACACCGAAACTCAACAGTGGAAATTTTTTCTACCTTTATACAATTTGATTTAGATCGATTTAAGGCTTGGATAACTGACGCGAAATTAAGGCGGAGTATGAAAACTTGTTTGGAAAATTCTTCTAAGCAAGAGTCAAACAACTTCTGGGCGCTTTACTGGTATAAAGTATGGCAAACTCAATCTAATTCTTTAGCGATCGCTCATATTTGTGCTTACTTACAAGAAGCTTGTTATTGGGCTGCAAAAAAATCTACGCTCAATTTTTCAGGGCATTCAACTTTAGCAGACTACTTTCAAATTGCGATCGCCCATATTGACAAAATATTACAAGGTTTTAATTCCGAATACAGTTCCCATTTAAAAAGCTATGCCCAATTATCTTTTGAGCGCATCATTACGGATGTATTGCGAGTACGTCAGGAAGCTGATATTTGTACTGACTGGGGTTTATTACATAAAATCAGCCGCAAAAGACTGATAAAATCATTAGAAAATATGGGTTTGAATAATCAAAATATTGAAAGTTATGTTTTAACATGGGAATGTTTTCAGGAACTTGACACTCGGGATAACAAAAAAACTCGTAAACTCACCAAACCCAATGCGGAAATTTTGCAAGCTATTACCAATCTTTATAATGCACAACGTTTGAGTCGTTTGAGTTCAGACTCTCCCGCAGTTAATTCACAAACAATAGAAAAATCGCTTTTATCTTCCGCTCAGGCTGTTCGTAATTTTCTATATCCCAAAATTATTTCTGCGGATACTCCCCTAAAAGATGATGGAGATGGTACGTTATTAGATATAGTGCCCCAAGATGTGCAAAATTCTTTACTTACAGAAATTATTGAGCAAGAAGAAGTTGCAAATTTCAACAATCTACAAACTCAATTAAATCAAATTTTAAACCAAGCAATCACAGCCCTAGATACTCAGTCACAACAACTGCTGCAATTTTACTACACTCAGCAATTGACTCAAACTGAAATTGCTAAAAAATTAGAAATTAAGCAATATAAAGTATCCCGTCTTCTGAGCAACATTAGAAAGTCATTGTTGCTCAGTGTTAGCCAATGGAGTCAAAAGACTTTGCATATTTCTCCCACATCAGACGTAATAGCTTGTATTAATACTAGCCTGGAGGAATGGCTCAAATTCCACTACAGTCAAACCCAGCAAGGTTAATAATAAAAAGTTAAATCACTATCGGGAGCCATTTTCATCATGTTTAACACGGATATGACCTTCATTATCGATTCCCAGCATTTGTATTTGGAAATTCCTCCATCTTCCCAAATGCCAGAACAAATGTATTCAACACCAGGTGCTTCTCGACGTGCTTGGATAAATCAACTTTGTCTGGAAGCATTTTTACCTTGGTTAAGAGAAGAAATGGCTCCCAATGCTAAAGTATCTCCGAATATTGCTACTTTACCAAGTTTCTGGGAATTTATTAATGGTACACCTATAACTTTTAATAATCATCGTTTAATATTAGTTCCCACTTTAGCAATTGATGGGGATGAGTTGCGAATACCCCAGGAATGGGTAGATATTCCGGAATGGGTTGCTGATTATTACATTGGGGTAGAGGTAAACCCAGATGATAATTTGATTAAAATTTTTGGTTATACAACTCATCAAAAGCTGAAAAATAAAGGATTTTATGATATTAACGATCGAACTTACTGTTTAGAAACTGAAGATTTAATTGACGATATTAATGTATTAGCTGTTGCTCAAGAATTTAATACTTCAGAAACTTTGCAATCGCAAATTTCACCTTTAGAATCAATTCCCGCAAATCAAGCAACAAACCTGTTAGAACGTTTGGGTAATCCTGAAGTCATTTTTCCCCGTTTAGAAATTCCCTTCACAGTTTGGGGAGCACTACTGGCACAACCGAATTGGCGGAAAAAATTATACGCCAAACGTCAAGGATTTCCAACAGAGCGATCGGTTTCGCAATGGTTACAGACAGGAGTTGCCAACTTAATGGAGCAATGGGGTTGGGAAAAAAAGGAATTTATCACAGTTGCTTCCGGAATGCGGAGTAGTGGATCAATTCAAGGATTATCTCGGCAACTGATAATTGCAGATAATACATATGAATTACGTATTTTTCCTCAAGATGGGGGTGAAGATATTATTTGGCGGTTTGAATTGCGGAATGCAACTCCTGGTGGTGAAATTCCTGTTGGGTTTAAATTGCGATTGTTAACGGAAGATTTGCAAGACTTTGAAAATAATCAAGATATTGCCACAACTCCTGTGGATGTATTGTATGTGGAAGTGATTTTGGAACCTGGGGAAGGGTTGATTTGGGAAACTCAGCCAGTTGCTGATGATTATGAGCGGGAAGTTTTGCGGTTTTGATACATTTTTAATACATCAAAAATTTTTGTGAAAAGCGCTTAATCGCTCTCAGGTTGGAAGGCTGGAGCTATCCATACAAAGCCAACCTAATGGGTGGCTAAATTTGGCGTATGTTTATAAAGAAATACTATAACAATATCTTATATTGTCTATTACTCAATTTACGTAGAGTTGTCCTGTTAAAATTAGGACTTAGGCAAAGCCCCCCAACCGCCCTCCGGAATTGGGGGGATCTCAATGCTTGAAATACTTAATTTCTCGTTGCGATCGCGTAAGTTCTAAAAATGAATGTTTAAATAGTTGTAAATTTTATAGGCAAATATTACATTATGTAATATATTTTGGTTTATTTGTGCTGACTTACTTATGGATAGTATTTATGGTTGGAAAATACGATAAGTAATTGACTAGGACTAACTTTATAGGGTTTGCTGTTAAATACAAATATTGACGATTAAACGTAAAAAACATGGCATTTTCAACAACGGCAGTTACCGACAAGATCAAAACTTTCAAAGATTTAGAAACTCGCTTTAACTTAATCAAATCTAAGGACAAAAATTTCTTCCCCGAATGGCGAGAAAATTTACCCGAACTAATCGAAGCTGAAAAAGTTGAAATTGAATCCATTAAAGACATTTACGATTACCAGCGAGTCGATGGCTTCCTTCTAGAAGGAACCATCAACTTAATAATTATTTCACCGTTATTAAAACTTGCTGGATTCTTTGAACCACCGTATAAAATTCGTTCACCCTACGGCGTGGAAATAGAAATTCCTGATCCGGAAGAAACAATTCGCGGTTTCATCGATGCCTTGATTGTTCATGAGCAAATTTGGATTTTAGTTGTAGAAGCTAAGCGTAATGGAATTTCTTTAGGGGCAGCAATGCCACAGCTTCTAACTTATATGCTAGCTCAGCCGCAACCTCATAGAATGGTATATGGAATGGCAACCAACGGAGATGAATTTGTATTTATAAAATTAACCTTGGGGGAAAACCCAGAGTACGACACCTCTAGAATTTTTTCACTTATGCCTGCTTATCACGAATTAGATTTAGTGCTTAAAATTTTAAAACGATTGGGTAAGGAGTTAGTTTGAAATTACAAACACAAGATTATGGGAGAAAAACAGAAAAAGTATTTTAGAACTCATGAGGATTTAGCCATTTATCAATTGGCAAATGCTACGTATCTCAAGTTTATCCTCTAAATACAAGTATTCATACGTATATAAATTTTGAAGTTAAAGATACTGTGAATTAGTAGATAATCTACTGCCTTCCATGCTTTAATTAATAACTAAGTAATTCCGAGCAAAACAGTATTATTACCGATTTGTATGAAAAAGTGACAAATTTCATACGATCCCTTGCTGTTTTAAATCTGATCGCTAAGTAACATTTGAAAAATTTTTCATGGTATCTTTATGAACATTAATATTGAGCAAAAATCCGCCTTGTCTGCCGCGTTGGTGGTGAGTATCGTTACTCAGTATGATACAGCGGGAATCGCCCCGTATTTATGTAATTTCACGTTGATGGAGAAGTAGCAGTGCTACGTCTGTACAATCTTATTTTCGTTTGTATGGAACTCAATGGAAAATCACTGCATCAATTCAAAAATTAAGGCAATAACATGATGAATAAATTTGTAAATATAGCTAAATTCTCAATGCTTACTGCTGTAACCGCAGGGTTGACAATAGGAACTGTTGTGGAATCTGCGGAAGCGCTTTCACCTGGAAGCGGATGGACATGGGGTTCTGTAACAAATGCAGGAAATGACCCTGATGATATTAATACTAATCTAAACGACGATCAAAATCTGGGTCAAAATATTGGTTTTGATTTGTTATTAGGAAAAGAGCGAATATCATCAGATGATGGTTCTTTTATTTTTAAGGGAGCAATTGAGAACTTTTTTTATACAGATTTATGTCAAAATGAACTTAGGAACCCGTGTAATTCAATTGATGATGGCATTGATGATGATAAACAATTTAATGAATTTAAACTAGGCTTTGATGTAGGGGATTTAAGGGCTACATTGAATAACGACAAAGACAAAAAGAAAGCTACTTATGAAATTTTGTCTAATAACTTCTTTCTGGAAACAAATAAGGGCAATACTAATATAAATATTGGCGAACCCGATCCTTTTGTAGTTGCTTCTTTTGAACTAACAGCGAATGGAGATAATTCATTTGTGGAAGATTTAGATACTATAGTGGGGGAATTTTATAATCAATTTTTTATACTCGAATCTGGCAAAGATGGTAATAGTCCTGAAGATTTTGTGCAAGAGAATGGAAAAAATAAAATAAATAATAACGATAATGCACCTAAAATTCAGATATTTCCTCCTAAAGGCTTACCTATACAATTTCAAGGAGTTGACTATACAATAAATCCTCAATCTGCACCAACAGGAGAGGATGGTGTAGAAGGAGATGATGGAACTTTTGTCATTAAAGAAATTGCTGCAAAAAAACCTGTAAAAACAGTTCCTGAGCCTGGAAATATAGTTAGTTTATTAGCTTTAGGAACTTTAGGTGCAGGAGCATTACACAGACGTAAAATTAGAATTAACTCTAACAAATAAACTGAAATTACAATAAAGTAACTTTTTAGGTGTAAATTTCCTAGACCTTGAAAGTAAATTTTTATAAACCTCCATTACCTGTTGAAATAATGGGTTGGAGGTTAAATTTATAAAAATTAAAAGTCAGAAATAAAACTTTTCATAAGTGGGTATGCCTTCATGATTTGTGTCATTGACAGGGAAATGGGCATTGCTCCCAACCAGGTATGAATTTGATTTAATCCATAAGCGAAACTGATGTCTCGACGTTGCACTCCCTAAAATTGATAATTGTTGCAGTTTTCAACACATAATCGTTTTACATTATAAAATTACTTCTATCTTCAACCTTAAATTCAGCGATGAAATTGTCTCCCCCTCGATTCTGGTTTATTAGCAGTGGTATCCTAGCGAATGTATTGATTTCTCAAGTCAGTTTGGCGCAAATTACTCCCGATACAAGTTTGGGTAATGAAAGCTCTACAATTAAGCCGAATGTAAATATTAAAGAAGCTACTGGGGATTTAATTGAAGGAGGAGCAATTCGAGACAGCAACCTTTTTCACAGTTTTCTGGAATTTAATGTCAAAGAAGGACAAAGAGTTTTCTTTAAAAATCCCAATGGTATAACAAATATTCTGACTCGTATTACTGGTGGTAATATATCTCAAATTTTTGGTACTTTAGGGGTTGATGGCAATGCAAATCTGTTTTTGATGAATCCCAATGGTATTATTTTTGGCAATAATGCGCGCTTGGATATAAATGGTTCTTTTTTAGCTACCACCGCAGAAAAAATCAACTTTGCAGACGGGACTCAATTTCGCAGCAAAGATATACAAACTCAACCTTTACTAACCATTTCTGCTCCTATTGGTTTAGGTTTGGGAGAAACACCAGGAAGTATAACCAATCGTTCTGTTGCAACTGATAGTGCTGGGGAACCTGTTGGATTGCAAGCACAACCAGGAAATACATTAGCTTTGCTTGGTGGTGATATTTCTATAGAAGGAGGAATCCTGTTTGCACCAGAAGGACAAATAGAATTAGGTAGTGTTGCAAGTAATGAAGTAGTTGGTTTAAATTTTAATACCCAAGGCTTTAACTTCAATTATCAAGATATTCAAAACTTTAAAGATATAAATTTATCTCAAGGAGCATTAGTCGCTACTATTACTACTAGCAATATCGGTGGTGATATAAATCTCCAAGGAAAACGTATCAGTTTAACAGAAGGTAGTCAGGTTTTTTCTATTGCTCAAGCTCAAGGAACATTAGGAAATTTAACTGTTAACGCATCTGAATCAGTAGAAGTAATAGGTGTTTCACCCTTTGGCTTTCCGAGTAGTATCTTTGCTGATATTTCAGAAGATGCCACAGCTGAAGGAAAAACCCTAACGATTAATACCAGACAACTAATTGCTAAAGACGGGGGACAGATATCAACTGGTACCCGTGGTAATGGTAACGCAGCAAATTTAAAAGTTAATGTTTCTGAGTCAATTGAATTAATCGGTACTTTTCCAGAAGGAAAATTAGCTAGTGGATTGTTAGCTCCAGTTGCACCATTCGCAACGGGTAAGGGTGGAACTATAACTATTGAAACTGGAGAATTAAGCCTTAAAGATGGAGCGCAAGTTATAGCTAGCACTTTTGGTGCAGGTAATGCAGGGGATATAGAGGTAAATTCCTCTTTGGTGAAAATGGAGGGAACTGCACCAGATGAAATTACTCCTAGTGCTTTATTAACTTCAGTTGAAAAAATATCTGTTGCTACGGGTAATGCTGGAAATATAACTATTGACACTGGAGAACTAGTTCTGAAAAACGGAGCGCAAATATCAAGTGCTGCCAGAAATACCGGTAATGGAGGAACAATTAAGATTAATGCTGCAAATTCGATTAAACTGAGTGGAACTGCACCGAAAGCGGATTTGGAAGAAGGAAGCAGTGGCATTTTTGTATCAGCAGAAAAACCATTTATAGATGAGTTTATATCAGGTGAAACTATATTCACGAATGCTGATTCTGGAGAATTAAATATTCAAACCAGACAGTTAATTGTTGAAAACGGTGCAAGGATTTCTGCTGATAACTTTGGGACTGGTAATGGTGGTAATGCTACTTTGAATGTCGGACAGTTAATAATTCGCAATGGAGCACAAGTAGGAGCCGGTTCTAGAGTAGAACAAAATCCTGTAAATAACAATCGAGGTCCTGGTGGTATTTTAACAGTCAATGCTACCGAATCCGTACAAGTAACCGGCACCGGTACAATTGGAGATACCAAAGTAAACAGTACTCTATTTACCGCTGCTGAAGGTACCGGAAACGCTGGAAATTTATTTATTACCACACCAAGTTTACTGGTGAAAGATAATGCAGAAGTCACGGTAAGCAGCACTGGTACAGGTACTGCTGGTAATTTGGAGATAACTGCCGATACTATCGAGTTAAATAACCAAGCCAAACTGATTGGTGAAACTCTAGCCACAGCGGATGCTGGGAATATTACACTCAAATTAGAAGATTTCTTATTATTACGCGATCGCACTCAAGTTTCTACTTCAGCCGGTACTGCTTTGGCTCCTGGAAACGGTGGTAGAATTACCATTGATGCTCCCAACGGCTTTGTAGTCGCGCTACCCAATGAAAATAGCGATATTACAGCCAATGCCTTTAGCGGTAGCGGCGGACAAATTTCAATCAACGCCACTAATATTTTTGGCATCACACCTTTAACTAGAGATGAATTAATTCAACAACTAGGAACTGATAATCCAGAAGAATTAAATCCGAGCAATTTACCCAGCAGCAATATTACAGCAATTTCTCAACAAAACCCGAATTTAGATGGTAATTTCACCATAACTACTCCCGATGTCGATCCATCTCGCGGCTTAGTTGAACTACCATCAAATGTTGTTGACGCAACCCAACAAATCTCCCAAGCTTGTACACATAGAGGCAGACAAAACCCCAGCACTTTTATCTCCACGGGAAGAGGAGGATTACCTCTTAACCCCAACGAGCCTTTACGCCAACGAAGTGCGATCGCAAATTGGATTGATTTACCATCAGAAAATCGAAGTGAGAAAGTAGGGAATAGGGAGCAGCGAGTAGGGAGAGAAAGAATTGTGGAAGCTCAGAAGATGGTAGTCGATGAAAATGGCGATATCTTCTTTGTAGCGGAATCTGAAGAAGGTGGTTATCGTGATTCGGGTTTGAATTGTGGTTGATGATTGGAAACAAACAGGGCTAATGAATAACTAAAATCTTACCCAGATACTTCAAGTAATCTTTAGACGACTTTTGCTATTAGCCGGGGAATTGCATTCCCCGGTATTTTTGATAATGACATAAGAGTTTAATTTATAGGAATTTTCGGATAAATAAATTCCTCATGGTCAATTATATCAATTTACCGGTTCATAGTTCCACTAATTTTCATCAAATTATTTTTTCCAAAATTTTCGCTGCAACTGCATAAAAAATAAAACCTGTCGTAAAAGGTGATCACAGAGAATTCAATCTCTGAAAAAATACAAAATATAGGTAATTAAGATGCTGAAAAAATTAGCTGTTTCATCTCTTGTAATATTAGCAAGTATTTCTTCTACTGTGGGTTTTGTTGAGGCAAACGAATCACAAAAATTCAGTTATTCTATATCTTGTAAAACAAGATCGACAAAATGGGATGGTAAACGATATGGATGCTATTCCGATTGGTCAACACATAAAGTTCCATCAAACTTTGTTTTTGACGATAAATCTCTTAAATGGAGATATACCAGTAAACGTGGTTCTACTAACAGATGTGAATACAAATGGAGCGACTACGTTGAACTTGTACCGGGAACAGGACTTAGAGTACCTCGTACTTTACAAATTCGCGCTCACGCTCGAAGTCCTAAAGGTAAATTTGGTGTAGGTAGTGGCTGGTCTAATTGTTTGTATACTGGTAGATATGTAAAGTGGCGTTAAGATTAAGTTTTCTTTAGTCTTTACGATAATACATTTCTATAAGTAATTGAATAGCTATGAAATCCCTGCAAACAATATACGCAGGGATTTTATATAAACTGATGCTTAAAAGGATAATCAAAACCAATGACAATATCTGATATTAACGAATCATAAAGCTTAAGATTAATTAAGTAATAAATTTAATTAAAATTGTGAGTTTTGATAACGTCTGTAAGGTTTTAGCAGAAAAATATCCAGCAGATTTTGTACAGTGGTTAATTCCATCTGAATCGAAAAATGTCAAGGTGTTAAAAACAGAATTGAGTTTAGAACCAATTCGTGCAGATTCAGTTATTTTTATACAAACTGATAACAAAATTTTACATATCGAATTTCAAACTTTCACGCAATCTAAACCTGGAATTTCTTTCCGTATCTTGGATTATTACGTAAGGTTGAAGCGTTTATACAAGTGTTCCATTGTACAAGTAGTTATCTTTTTGCAAGAGACTAATGATGAAATTGCTTTTATCGAAGAATATGTAGATGATATGACTACACACCATTATCGAGCTATTCGGATGTGGGAGCAAGATTCGGATTTATTTTTGAATAGCTTAGCACTCCTACCATTAGCACCTTTGTGTAGAACAGATTCGTCACAAAATTTATTATCCCAAGTTGCCGAGCAAATCGTTAAAATTTCAGATAGAGAGACAAGGAAGAATACTGCTGCCTATACTGAGATTTTAGCTGGTTTACGATTTGATAAAAGTTTGATTCGTAGGTTATTGAGCGAGGATATTATGCAAGAGTCTGTGATTTATCAAGATATTTTACAAAAAGGCGAGCAAAAGGAAGCTTTTCGGTTTTTTTACCGACTTTTAAATCGACGCTTTGGTGAGATTGATTCGTCAATAATCGAGCGCATTCGGATATTATCTACCGAGGAATTGGAAGTTTTGGGAGAAGATTTTCTCAGTTTTTCAGATGTCTCGGATTTAGTTACTTGGTTGGAAAAAAATTCAGGTAGCTAATATTCAGAAGGATTTGGAATAAATCAAAATTTCTGGGTGAGAAGTGAGAATACTCCTCCAACCGTTCTTATGATTACCGGTGTTGACTGAGGGAGAGAGGGAGGGAGGCAGGGAGAAATTTTTATAGGTAATCGCCCCCGAGTGGGAAGGGAGTAGGAATACTTTCTTTAAATGACAATCCCAGTTCCTTATTTCCTGCAGATAATAGGTTATATCAACCAACTGCATAAGATGTAAACTGACGCTTAAAAGGGGAATGAAAACCAATGACAATATCTGATTTCGGTACACCTTTTTCAACTAAAGTTTGAGCAACATATTCTTCAGTACCGTTATATTGAATCCATATTTTTCCATCAATAATATCAAAATGCATTACGGGACCAAATACTCTTTTATTTCCTTCCCAACCGACATAAATTAGTTGATAATGATTATTTTCATTGTCGTAAATTAGTTCTGGCTTTACCGTATCGTTACCAGGACTTAATTCAGCGTGATTAGTTAAAATTTGCTTGATAAATTCTCTATATTTTTCTATTTTATCCATAATATAATTTCCTCTTCCGTTGGTTCATAGACTATCAATTTCATTTGATACCTTTTGATAGTACGTTGAATAAAATTAAGTTGAAAAAAGTCTTTATAAGTCTCTTCTGGAACTGCTAAATAAACGATTCGTTCAGGTTCGTATTCTTCCAATGCTTGTACGTAATTAAGATATTGACCTAGTGCGGTATGAAATTCGCTAATATCGGAATCAGCAATAAAACTTTTAATTTCAACTGCTATTTTTTCACTATCTCGTTCTGCTGCAATAGCATTTTCAGCCGCTAAATCAATTTGTACTTTAATAGCTTCACTAATACGAACTGTTAATGGATCGTCAGTAATTATCCACCCATCTTTGATTAAAGCATTTTTAACCTGTTCGTGAAAAATATCTTTTGCCATTGAAAAAAAATAAAGACATTAATTTATAAATAATTAACGAACCATAATATTACAACAATTACTGATTAATAATTACTCATTAATAATTCGTTCTACGGAAACAGAAACATCATCAAACGCAACCGGTTGAATTGTTCCCTCGTAGAGTGTAAATTTAGTAGCATAATCCCCATCCAACGGGTCACGAAATACTACTAAATGCAATTTTTTAAGATTAACAACCCAATATTCTTTAATGCCTGCTTCAGCATAGATTTTACTTTTTCTCTCTAAATCTTTTTCTAAACTGGAATTAGCATACTCAATTACCCAAAAAATATTTTCTACATAGGGATGATGTTCTCGATAATCCCTTCCCAAAGGTTGTACAATGGCTAAATCGGGTTCCGGTTCCGAATCGTTAGGTAAAGTAATTGGTTTAGCTTGACGAACATCAACACGTTCACCTAATAACACAGTTAGATACTTACCCGCTTCATGGCTACAATAAGCATGAGGTTCCCCTTCCGGTGACATTTCAACAATTTCTCCCTTTAATAGCTCAACTTGGCGATCGCACAAAATTCCAGCAGCAATCATCTGGTGATAGTCGTCAATTGTCCATTTTGCTGCAATTAGAGTCATGGCACTTACCTCTGCCCATAATGCTTTTCTAAAACCATGTTAAAGCATTCGTTCTTATGCAGCCTCACACAGCAACCAAGGATTGTAATTTTCGTAAGTTTTGTTAATAGTTCACAACTATTAATAAATCGAGACATTATCTTAATATTAGATGACTGTATTTTCCCGTAAACTTAATTTCATCTATATACAACAATATTATTAATTGAAACTGTTTTTAGGGCAAAATATGGTTAATAACTGGCGGATAATACTGACAAGTGCTATTATAATTATTACTACAATAGTATTCCCTACAACAAATATAAAGGCTCAAAATATTACTTTAGATGGCTCCTTGGGAAAACAGGAAACAATAAATGGGCGAAATTACCAAATTCCCCAATCAGTCGGACAAACTGCTGGCAATAATTTATTTCACAGTTTTGATAAGTTTAATTTAAATGCCAATGAAACGGCGATTTTTGAAAGTGCGGATAATATCAGAAATATTCTGTCGCGGGTAACTGGTGGTGTGGAAGCTGGAGCTATAGGTAAAGGTGGAAGTATTAATATAAATGCAGCTACATTGACGCTGCAAAATAACACTCAACTATCAACAATTACTCGTGAGGATTACCCCTTAGCCCCAACGAGCCTTTACGACAACGAAGTGCGATCGCAAATTGGATTGATTTACCATCAGAAAATCGAACTGAGAAAGTAAGGAGTAGGGAGCAGCCAGTAGGGAGAGAAAGAATTGTGGAAGCTCAGAAGATGATAATGGATGAAAATGGGGATATCTTCTTTGTAGCGGAATCTCCCCAAAATTTTGATCATTCCTCTGCTATTTCCTGTAATTAAAGAAATGAGTAATGAGTAAGGAGTAAGGAGTAATAAGTAATAAATAACAATTAATATCTTTTCCGCTTACATAGAATGATCAAAAATACTACTAAAAAAAAACTCTGCGCTCCTCTGCGCTTACCTCAGCGTCACTTTGCGTTTCAAAAATATATAATTCCGATGCCAACGGATTTAATATAACAACCAACAACTAACAACTAATGAAATACAAAATTAATCAAATTAATAAACGTTACTTCCCCGTTTTCATAGCTTTAGTTTTGCTAAGTGCCTTTTGCATTATTAATTTTCCTGTTGCAGCAACGATAAAAACACCACAAGCTGCAAAAACTCAATATATCGCTTCTCTACAACAAGGCAAAGAATTATATGAAGCCGGAAGATTTGCTGAATCTGTCAATGTCTTGCAACAAGTTGTAACAAACTATGGCGATGACGGTGATGAATTACAGCAATCTATTGCCTTAAGTAACTTGGCATTGGCATATCAAAAATTAGGTAAATTAAACGAAGCTCAACAAGCAATTAACCAAAGTTTGAAATTATTTGGTATTGATAATAAACAAAACTCAATCCAAAATTTACACTCAAAAATCGAAAATCAACAGGTTTTAGCACCAATCCTCGATATTCAAGGTAGCATTCAACTAGATTTGGGACAAGGGGAAGAAGCATTGAAAACCTGGCAGGGCGCAGAAAATATATATAAACAAATTAATAATCAAAGTGGTATTGTTAGTAGTCGCATTAACCAAACCCAAGCATGGCAAATTTTAGGGTTTTACCGTCGCAGTTTAACAATTTTAACTGGATTACAAAAAGAATTACAAGGACAACCAAACTCTATTACCAAAACAGTTGAATTACGACTTTTAGGAGATGCACTACAATTAGCTGGAGACTTAAAACAATCTCGTCAGGTATTGCAGCAAAGTCTGGAAATTGCTCAAAAATTAAATTCTCCTGACAATATCAGCGCTGCTTTATTTAGTTTGGGTAACACCGCAAGAGTAGAGCAAGATTTTTCAGCAGCAATCAAATTCTATCAACAAGCTGCCATCGCCACTGCCAACCCCATAACTAAAATCCAAGCTCAAATTAATCAATTTAGTCTGTTAGTCAGCACCGGGAATACAGAAACAGCACAAGCATTATTTCCTGAAATTGAAAATCATATCAGTAAATTACCACCTTCTCAAACAAATATCTATGCTCAGATTAATTTAGTTCAAAGCTTGTTGAAATTGGGAATTAACCCCCAAAAAATTGCTCAAATTTCCGCCACAGCAGTACAACAAGCTAGAAATTTAGCAGATAAACGAGCAGAAAGCTTTGCCCTTGGAACTTTGGGTACAGTATACGAACAAACCAAACAATTCTCAAATGCCCAGAAACTTACCCAACAAGCACTTACCATTGCCCAAACCATAAATGCCCCAGATATTTCTTATCGTTGGCATTGGCAATTAGCACGATTATTCAAACAACAGGGAAAAATAGAAAATGCGATCGCATCTTATGATAATGCAGTCAATAATTTGCAGACAATCCGCAGCGACTTAGTAGCGGTAAATAGAGACGTACAATATTCCTTTAAAGAAAGTATAGAACCTTTATATCGGGAATCTGTTGGATTACTTTTAGAATCACAAAAAAAGAATCCCCAGGAAAAAACTTTAGACAAAGCCCGACAAAGAATTGAATCCCTACAATTAGCAGAATTAGACGATTACTTTCGCCAAGCTTGTATAGATACTCAAACAGTAATATTAGACAAAATCGTAGACCAAGATAATCCTACTACTGCGATAATTTATCCAATTATTTTACCAGAGCAACTTCAAGTAATTGTCAAAATTCCCCAACAACCCCTGGCTAGTTATACAATTAATAAATCCCAAAAGGAAGTTGAAACGATTGTGAATCAATTGCGGGAATATCTTTTAGAACCCGATACTACCGAAGAAGTGCAGGTACTTTCACAACAAGTATATGGTTGGTTAATCAAAGATATTGAATCGGATTTAAAAAATAGTGGAGTTAATACCCTAGCATTTGTACTAGATGGAGCATTACGTAACCTTCCCATGGCGACTCTATACGATGGCGAAAAATATTTGGTGGAAAAATACGCAATAGCCCTAAGTTTAGGATTGCAATTACTTACTCCCAAACCTTTAGCGGAACAACCACTCAACGTTTTAGCTGCGGGTTTAGTAGAGCCACCGCCAGAATTTCAAAAATTTCCACCATTACCAGAAATTAAATCAGAATTTAATTTAATTGGTCAAGCAGGGGTATCAACAAAACAACTGTTAGATCAAGAATTTACTAGTAAAACCCTAGAAAAAAACGTTAATACAACAGGTTTTAATATTCTACATTTAGCAACTCACGGTCAATTTAGTTCCCGACCTGAAAATACTTTTATTTTAGCAGCAGATGGTGCTATTAACGTCAATCAATTCGATAGTTTGCTGCGTCGTCGCAATGAAACCGGTAACCCTTCCATAGAAATGTTAGTTTTAAGTGCTTGTCAAACAGCTGCTGGCGATAATCGCGCTACCCTAGGTTTAGCAGGAGCATCCGTCAAAGCTGGAGCGCGGAGTACTTTAGCTTCATTGTGGCATATTAGTGATAAATCTACAGCTATCTTGATGGGTGAATTTTACCGCCAGTTAGCTAAGACAAAAGTAACCAAAGCAGAAGCTTTGCGTCGTGCCCAAGTAATGCTTTTAAAAAAATATCCTAATTACGAACGCCCTGGTTTTTGGGCACCTTATGTATTAGTTGGTAATTGGCTTTAAAACGAAGTTAGTTTTTAATTGTTAGTTGTT
>DESS01000261.1:3754-7092 GCA_002361335.1 Richelia sp. UBA3308 | reverse complement strand
AATCCATTCTTACCGTGATAGTTGTTAGTTATTGACGGCCCACAAATATGGAATATACCAACAAGCAATAAACCAAAAAAACTTACCAAATTATGATGCCGAGTCTTAAAATAATCGACTTGCATTTTTTCTAAAATTTACAAAATGTATTTAATTTTATACCCGTTTATTTCAGTAAATGGAAGTATTATAAATACATTTGAATTAAACTTTGGATAAAAGTTTTTAAAATAACTTAACTGTATCAAGGGTTCTTGAAGCTTCAAAAAATAATTAATTATTTCACCGATTAGATTTTAGTCAACTCGATTATTGGAATTATTAAGAAACGTAAATTAAGCTCAAACCCTATTGCCTTGTCTGAACTATATTTTTTTCTTACTGAGCTACTTACTAAAATGATTAAACTAAACTTTGAACACTTACAAATTATCAAATCCCATGGCGAAAGTACTTATCCAGAAGAATGTTGCGGTATCATCTTAGGAAATATCGACGGCGATCGCAAAACGGTAGTTGAAATAATCCCCACCCAAAATGCTTGGAATTCAGAAACAGCAGGTGAATTTCCTGGGGAAAACATAACTTACAGTAGAAGACGCAGATATACCATCGCAGCCCGAGAAATGTTTCAAGTTGAAAAAACAGCCAGAGAACGCAATCTTAATATAATTGGTATTTTCCATTCCCATCCCGATTATCCCGCCACCCCCTCAGAATTTGACCGTAACTGTGCTTGGCAAGAATATTCTTATATCATCATTTCCGTACAAAAAGGTGAAGCAAGGGATATCAGCAGTTGGGTACTCGATGAAAATAATCAGTTTCAGCAGGAAATAGTGAAAGTCATCGAGTCGGCATAGGGGATAAGGAGAGATAACTTTAATTCTTCATTATTCACCACTCACTACTCACTCCCACCCTCTTAACAATGCCCAATAACGAATTAATAATTACGAATTACAAATTACTAATTACGAATTATACGATTATTCGGTAGGATTATTGTCTGCTCCTCCAATTCCCAATTGGTTATGCTTAATCCCAACTTGGATGAAATCCAACTGACGAAGGATGATTACGAACGCTATTCCCGCCACCTGATTTTACCTGAAGTTGGGTTGGAAGGGCAAAAGCGCTTGAAGGCTGCTAGTGTTTTATGTATTGGCACTGGTGGACTAGGTTCGCCGTTACTGCTATACTTAGCTGCTGCTGGTATCGGACGTATCGGTATTGTTGATTTCGATGTTGTTGATAGTTCCAATTTGCAACGTCAGGTGATTCACGGTACTTCTTGGGTAGGTAAACCTAAGATTGAATCTGCAAAAAACCGCATTCACGAAATTAACCCCGCAGCCCAGGTTGATTTGTATGAAACTCGCTTTAGCAGCGAAAACGCCCTCGACATTCTTAAACCTTACGATGTCGTGGTGGATGGAACCGATAATTTTCCTACGCGGTATTTAGTTAATGACGCTTGCGTGTTGTTAGATAAACCCAATGTTTATGGTTCCATTTTCCGTTTTGAAGGACAAGCTACGGTATTTAACTACGAAGGTGGTCCCAACTACCGCGATTTATACCCCGAACCCCCACCGCCAGGAATGGTTCCTTCCTGTGCTGAGGGTGGAGTTTTAGGTGTTTTGTGCGGTATTATCGGCACTATCCAAGCAACCGAAACTGTAAAAATTATCATCGGCAAAGGTAACACCCTCAGCGGACGTTTGATGTTATATAATGCCCTGGATATGAGTTTCCGGGAATTAAAATTACGTCCCAATCCCGTGCGACCGGTGATTGAAAAACTGATAGACTACGAACAGTTCTGCGGTATTCCCCAAGCAAAAGCACAAGAGGCGCAACAGCAAATGGATATTCCAGAGATGACTGTTAGGGATTTGAAAGATTTAATTGATAGCGGTGCAGAAGATTTTGTACTGTTAGATGTTCGCAATCCCCACGAATACGAAATTGCCAAAATTCCCGGTTCTGTTTTAGTACCTTTATCGGAAATCGAAAACGGACCTGGTGTTGATAGAGTTAAAGAAATGCTCAACGGTCATCGCTTAATTGCTCATTGTAAAATGGGCACGCGTTCTGCGAAAGCTTTAGGCATTCTTAAACAAGCCGGAATTGAAGGTACCAATGTCAAAGGTGGTATCATCGCTTGGAGTCAGGAAATCGATTCTTCCGTGCCAACTTATTAAGTCAGTTATCAGTTATCAGTTATCTGGGGATTGCTGAATTTGGGTATGAATTTAAATGTCCCAGACGCGATACCCTTGCGTCTGGAACAAGGGTTTGGGTTATCCAAAAAATCAATTTCATACATGGTTGGGAGCAACGCCCTGACTGGTAACTGATAATTGTTCATTGTTCTTTGTTTATTGATTATGATCGAACTCGAAAATGTCGTTCCTTGGGGACGCAGTTTTGATGAGTACATCAAGATGTTTGATTTAACATCAGACGAACTCAAATTAAATATACTTGATTGTGCTGGCGGGCCTTCGAGTTTCAATGCCGAAATGACGCAAAAAGGTTGTAAAGTTGTATCTTGTGACCCTATATATCAGTTTACTGCCCAAGAAATTCACAGCCGCATTCAACAAACTTATTCCAAGATAGTTGAAGGCGTGAAAGCGACTCCCCTTAAGTTTGTTTGGCGAGATATTGCTTCTCCCAATGAATTAGGGGAAGTAAGAATGGCTGCTATGAACAAGTTTCTCGCTGATTATCCACAAGGTATTTTACAAAAACGCTATATTAAATCGCAATTACCAAATCTTCCCTTTAGTGACACTAAATTTGATTTAGCATTGTGCGCTCATTTATTGTTCACCTATTCCAATATCTTATCCACCGAATTCCATGTTTCCTCAATTGTGGAAATGCGACGAGTTGCTTCCGAAGTGCGAGTCTTTCCCGTCGTCACTCAATTCAGTGGTGAAACCTCTCCCCATCTCGATACTGTAATTAGCAAGTTAATTTCTCAGGGTTTCCAAGTTGAACTGAGGAAGGTTGATTATGAATTTCAAAAAGGCGGCAATGAAATGCTCTGGGTGCGTTAAATATTACTTTTCGCTTGTTTTTATATTTTGATCAGCTTCGCTGGTGCCGGAGGCAATCGCAAATAAAACAGCCCATATATGGCCGCACCTATTCCCATTATATTTTTATCATAACATAGATTTTCGTTATCCTATAGCAGTTTTCGGTTGAGGGGAGCCATCAATAGCTCCGCCAAGGCGTGCAATACATTTAAAATCTCACCCTCTCCTTGACATCCCTCTCCAAAATATCCCAGAGGGAACCTCACCCCTGCATAAAACATGGAC
>DESS01000261.1:0-3573 GCA_002361335.1 Richelia sp. UBA3308 | reverse complement strand
TTGTCTATAGTTACGTGAACCCCGCTCTGGGAGCACCCCTCTCCTTAATAAAGAGAGGGGAAGGGAGTAGTTTCGTCTATTCCATCCAAATGAAAACTGTTATATAATAGATAATCTAGAGATGTTCCATTGCCACATCTTCCTCAAATCAGGGTTAAATCAAAAAAATATTGGGCAAAGGCATTTTAACCTCGAAATTAGAGATAAGAATTCAATATCAGGCTAATAACTTTCCCTTGTAGAACACCCTGTTAATTGACAAATAAGCGTTAAATATCAGGCTAACAACTTTCTCTTGTCGAGCAGCCTGTTAATTGGCAAATAAGCGTTAAATATCAGGCTAATAGCCTACCCTTGTCCAAAGCCGCCTTTATTTCCAGGCAAGGATTTTTGAGGTATAAAAGAAACAATATTTTTGCCATTAATCATCATAACTAAAATTCAAAGCAACCAAATCATTAGAACCAGAAGCTTGACAAAAGACTTCTTTTTTGCGTTCTTTTTCGTTTCTAAAACAACTTACTTGTCGTTTAAAACCTTCCAAATTGTTCTTATATTTAGCGGGATCTATACGAAGTCTTCTGCGAAACTCATTCCAACTGACATCAAGAATTTTACTGCCACAAACCATTTCGACTTCCCCGCCCTCAATATCAATATCGCCAAATTCAACTTCAACTTCTCCATCTTCGATTTCAACAAACTTACAGGCTTCTAAGGTAGTGCGACCTCCACAAGCAGATAGAATAGCGATAGTGGAAAAGGTAAATGCAGTTGTACAGATAGTTGCTAATATTTTCATTTGAATAAATAAATTTTACGATTTATCAAGTTGTAATTCACACTGTTGGAAAATATAGTTAATGGCTGCAAATAATTTATTTAATTCCTGAATTGAATAGAAAATTTTATTTTGTGTAAAAATATCTATCTTCAGCTTGCCAAACTGCCATATTAATCCATTAGAAACGATGCCAAATATAGTTTGTTCGGGAATTTGATTCAACCGCTGTACGGCGATCATTTCAGCCGAACATTGTCCCCAGCCTTCGTTAAAATCGCTTTCTTTTTTAGCTTCAACCAAGACAAAATATGGTTTGTCAAATACAACAGAACCAAGGGGAGAACGTTTTGCTAAAACATAATCGGGAACCCCGCATAATTTTTCATCATAATTTAACGCTTGGTGACTCCAAATTACAAAGTTACTGCGATACATTTTCCAAACTTCTTTTAAAATTGGATAAATCATATTTTCACAAATAGCGCTTTCGGAATTATCAACAACTCCTTCGTTGAGAACTAATTCTAATTCTTGGCGGAAAATATCGCTGATGGTGAATTCGGTTTCGACGATAAAATCATCTCGAATATATTTTATTTGAAATTCTTTCGCAACAATACCGATATTTTTGTAACTACTGTAAGGCATTTTAAATTCTTATTTTTTTCTGCTTATTTTATTTTTAAACTACTGGTGCTTTGATTAATCATGACGGGTTTTCTCACACACCCCCTCGGGGTTTACAACCCCGAGCTAATAGTAAAAAATCCTATGAATAGGACTAAAATTTTACCCATCATAATTAAATTGATTAAATCGACTACTACTGCCTTTAGGACAAAAGATTACCGAGAAACAAACTTTACTAGAGACAGGGAATAATTTGGGAAATGAGGGATTTTCTAGATGTATAACATTTGAAAATAGAGAATACAAATATTATAGAACTCCAAGCAAATAATTTCTATTACTCAAACCAGCGGCGAATCAATTCAACTTGGAAGCGATAGCCATTATCCACTTGTTCAATCAATTCTCGTTGCAACAACATGGTTATAGCACTCTTATAATCTAGATTTTGATACTCTAGCGCTATGGTTTGTTGGTTGATTACAGCTTCTTCTCCATTAGCTGCGATAAAACGCAGAATTTTTAATCCTGTTGCATCAACTTGATTATTTTGAATATCAGCAAAGAAGAAACTACCCGTACTTAAAGCTTCTGGAATTGTCGCTTCTACATCAGCTAAAGTCGCAAAACGACGCACCGAGGGATCTTGTTCGTTTTTTAGGGCTATAAGTTCGCTACATAAAAGTTGCACTAAGAAAGGATGACAGCGTGTGAGTTGTAATATTCGTCTTATCGCATCTGGTTCGTAGCGTAGGGTAAAATCTTCGTTAGGACATTCTATTAATTTACGGGCTTCGTGTTCGAGTAAATAACTAATGCGAACAACTTGGACATTAATAAGATAACTAGCCCAACGTTGATATTCTTCGATGGTGTGGGAACCTGCAATTAACACTTTGAAACGGGGACGATGTTGGATTAAATGACGCAGCATTCCTAAAATATCTTCTTCGTCAAAACGTCCTTTACTAATGGCTTTATCTAAGACTTCAAACTCATCAAGCATTAGTAAAGCGGTGTTTTTTCCTAAGGTTTCTTCTACTTTATCTAACCAGCGATCGAAGTTAGTAAAAGGGTCATCTTTTAAACTTTCGCGGGTGAGAATTGGTAAATTTAAACCACTTTGACGTTTAGCTGAATTGACCATCTGCTTGGCAAGGTTGAAGAGAAAACCCGTAGAATTTTTTGCTGATGAAGGTGCGCCTTGTAAGTCTACAAACATGGGAATAATTGAGTTTGGTAATAGCTTTCCCAGGTTGTTGAGCAGGGAAGTTTTACCCATGCGACGCTGACCATATAATAACAAAGGTGGTCGCCGACGATCTAAAAGTAGTTGTTCGATGCGAGTGCCGATGTCATCGCGTCCGGTAAAGATTTGCTGTTCTAAAGTAAGGGGTACGCCAATGATATAAGGGGAGTCAATTTCTTGGCGGAGTTCTGTTTCTTTAGTGAGTTTTTCTATATGGTTACTGATAATTTCACGCCATTTTATAGCCATATAATAAAAAATAGTAGCGTATTTATTATCGCTACGCTTAAGTCCTTTAATTAGCGCTTCTAGTTTTTCACAAATAGGTTTCAGTGCTAATCTTTGATTGTAATTACTAGTTTGTTTAAGCGCGGCTTTTGTATCTTTGCTAATAAGTTGGAAATTATTTAATATATTGTCAATAGGACTTAGTGATGAAACTTCAAGTCGAGATGCAACTTCACCAATATCATTAATCACTGTGCAAGCTTCCAACCTGCGTGCATCAAGTACAATTTGCACCGCTTGTGTAACCCAACGTTGGCGAGTTGTAGTTAGATAGTCGATGGCAGCTTGTCCTTCCTCTGGATTACGTTCAATGACTAGCAATAAATGCTTTTCTAAACCATGAAAACGGATATATAACCACTCATCCCAAAAAGCAGGATGCAAGGGTAATAAACTAGATTGTTTAGTGTTTATTCCTTGCTCAATACGGTACAGCAAGAAATTCCACACAATTAGGAATGGATGAAAAATAATCGGTCGTAAGTAATGTATCATTGCTCCCACGCCGACAGCCACGCCATAAGATACGTCAAACGCCATTCCCACTGCCACCCCTCCCGCCGCCACCACTCCTGCCATGCCCAGCGCCACCCCTCCTGCCACGCCCAGTGCCATCTCCAGC
>DESS01000262.1:42526-47065 GCA_002361335.1 Richelia sp. UBA3308 | reverse complement strand
ACCATCAATTCGTCGTGCAAGCTCTTTTATCTCCACAGAAGAGAATTCATATTGTAAAGCTTGGCTGGGAGATTGTTGCAGTATTTCAAATAATACGCTAGGGAGGTTTTGTAACAAAGTATAAAAGATTGTATCTGTTTTCATCCATTAAAACTTTGAAATCACTGGTAGAGCATATGTATTATACAGCAATGTTTCTACCAATTGTTATGACGAGCGATCAGCAACGAAAGGGTGCCGGAGGCAATCGCACGGTAGTGCCCAACCTAGGCGATCGCAATTTTTATGTCGCCTTCATTTAAAGTCATATCAAAAAATCTTAAAAAGCGATCGCATTTCATTACTTGTGATTGCTACTGTTTTATTGTTTGCTAGTGGCACTATAAAGAATACAATAATGTCAAGTGTGACTTATAAAAAATTAATTATGTTAGATCTCGACATCATCGCATCTGTGAAGTGGAGTCCAGAATTAGGTAAAAAGCTAAAAGATATGCGGGGCAAGGTATCTCGCCGTGCTTTAGCTGCAATTTTACAAGAACAGTACCAATACAAGGTATCTCAACAATATATACAGCTTTTGGAGCATCCCGAAGGCAATGAAAAAGCCCCATCAAGTGTTTCTTTTATGCTTTTGCGGTATTTGACTGAAGCTTTGGGAAGCGATATATATGAGCTATTTAACTCACCCAAAATTTTTGATCGCGAGACTTGATTTTTGTCGTGTGATACTAGTAAATTAAAAATTTGACGGCCACCCTTAAAAGTTTGTTTATCGTGCAGGTAAACCAGACGAAGTGGTGTTAAAAGCACTGTTGTGTAACAAAATATGCTTGTTAGCTATTGAGTTCGGAATTATCAATGAGTTCTTTAGGATTTACGGCAAGCTCTAAGCGCAATTAAAATTAAAAACTTTGGGGGAATCTGTTTCCGGTTGCTTGAAAAGTATCCGGCGGTTGAAACCGCACGCCATTTGCTACAACGGAGGAAGCCGTGCCGGAGCAATGGCTCCTCTACACAAACCGGCACCCGTCTGCACGAGTTAAAAAATTATTAGTCCACGTAGGTGGACTTAGCCTGTGTAGTAGCGGTTTTAACTGCCGGAACCTAAAAAATATCCTCTGAAAACAACTGTACTTTCAACAACATTCGTGGAACACTAGCAACGGTAAAACACTCATCTGTATAAACTGCAATTACTCCCACCCGAATGTCTACAAAGTTTTCCCTAAGTTTATTAGTATTATTCCTTGGCGTTCAAATTGGTGTTAACCAGCAAGTAGCAACAGCACAATCAAACCCAGGAATTGTCATACCAACAACTCCTAGAAATACACCTCCTGTTCCCAGTAGAAATACACCTATAATTCCTCGAAATACTTCTACACCAGAGGGAAAAAGATTTTGCGCTTCTCAATTAAGTTCGGCGGTGAATGCTGTAACAAATCGTCGCGAATTTAACAGAACCCATTGGGGTATTTTGGTACAAAATCAGTCATCGCCAAGAACACTTTACAGCAAAAATGCTAGTAAATACTTTACTCCAGCTTCTGTCACCAAATTGATGACAACAGCAGCGGCATTACAAACACTTACTCCCAATTATCGCATTCGTACTTCCCTATACAGCGATCGCAATGGTGTGGTGCGGGTGGTAGGTAGAGGAGATCCCAGTTTAAAAAATGAACAACTGGCATTATTAGCGAAACAATTGCGTCAAAAAGGTGTGCGTCGGATTAATCAATTGATTGTTAATGACGGTTATTTTAAAGGTGAAGCAGTCGAACCCAGTTGGATGTGGGAAGATGTCATGTTTTACTATGGCGCACCAGTTAACAGTTTGATGTTAAATGAAAATGCTGCTGTTATCAGGTTGTTTCCTCAAAAAATTGGTAAACCTTTATTGTTAAAATGGGATAATCCTTTAGATGCCTATGGATGGAAAATTGTTAACCAAACCATGACAGCAGCTAAAGGTACAAAAAAGTATATAGAAATTCAGCGGGATTTAAAAGGACAAACCTTGTATTTAAAAGGACAACTCCCAGAAGAATCTCGTCCCGATATTACCGCGATCGCAGTTTTCGATCCTATAGAGAATTTTTTGCAACATTTCCGTCAAAGTTTAAGCAAAGAAGGAATTTCCCTTGCCAGGGTTAATCGGCAAACAACAGCTGCCATGGGGGGGCAGGAATTCGCAGCAGTGCAATCTCCACCGATATCTGAGTTGATTACAGAGACAAATGTTAATAGTAATAATTTGTATGCAGAAGCTTTATTAAAAGCATTAGCTGTAAAAAAACCCTTAGAGAATAATCAAACGACAGTTGATGGTGCTTTGGAAGTAATGCAATCAACTTTATTTAGGATCGGAGTCGATCCGAAAACTTATAAACTAGTAGATGGTTCGGGTTTATCTCGTAAAAACTTAATTAGTCCCCAAGCTTTAGTGCAGACATTACAGGGAATGGCGAAATCTCCCTATGGTTCCGTTTTCCGTGCTTCTCTACCAGTTGCCGGTAAAAATGGTACTTTAAAATATCGTTTTCGCGATATAGCTCCCGAGGGTTTAGTACAAGCTAAAACGGGTACCATGACTGGAGTTGTCAGCCTTGCAGGTTATGTCAATGCCCCTAATTATGGGCCCGTTGTATTCAGTATTATGGTGAATCAAACCGAACAACCGATTAAAGTTGTCAGAAATGCAATTGATGAGATTGTGGTGCATTTAAGTAAATTGCAAAGGTGTTAAGAATTGGGCGTTGGATATTAGGCATTGTAAATTAAACCGTGCTTTATCCTCTCGGCAGTTGAAATCACAATTATATGATGTCCGGTTAAACACTTGTCATTACCTTAAGAAAGTGTTGCGATTGTTTTATGAAGGATACAATGACATATTACGGTTGATTTCCCGGACATTTTATTATATAGCCAAAACTCGCCTTTGGAGCGGGTTAAACATTGATATTTTCCATGCAGGTGGACTATGACGTAATCACGTATATTTTGCGTAATATCATGTCCGGTAAAACACTTGTCACTTCGCTGCACTAGGTTTCGCTCAGTATGACAGATATATTTTTATTGTAACTAATCAAGCGGACATGATATCAGATAAACATTTTCATTGATCAAATTTAAACCTGAGAAAAAATGCATTGAGCATAACAAAAAAACATTAAATCCCGAATAAGTAATGATTAAAAAAAAACGGGATTAAAAAAAATGTATCTAATTGATTAAATTTGATTTTTATGTATTTTATTAAACCAATGTTTTCTAACTATAAATACTATGATTTTGATGATGTAATTTTCATATACATAAGCAATGGCAAGTAATAAAGAAGCTTGGTTGGATGTTTTTCGTATACTTTTAGCCATGGTTCTTCCTCCTTTAGCAGTATTCTTGCAGGTTGGATTCAATTTTCACTTTTGGCTTAATATCGTTTTGACTATGCTTGGTTTCGTTCCTGGAATTATCCATGCATTTTGGGTAATCTCGAGATTCGGTGACGAACCAAAACAAGAGCAATAAATTCCTAATTAGGTAGGAATTAATCCCTACCTAATAATGGACATGCATTTACATTATTAGAGAAATCCAAAACAAGAAATATCCAACCATAATGGGTTTTAAGAAACTCTTCACGGTTACACATTCAATGTGAAATTCTTTGGACTCGATCGGGGTTGGATAATTATTTACTTGGAAATAGTTCATACAGTTTTAATACATTGAGTCTAGAGTATGTTTGCAGGAAAAAAATCTATGATTATAACTACAACCGATTCCATCGAAGGAGCGGTTATCGAATCTTATCTAGGTGTGGTAACTGCCGAAGTCGTTTATGGTAGTAATGTAGTAAAAGATATGTTCGCTAAGCTAAGAGACGTTATTGGCGGGCGCACCAGTAGTTACGAAGATTTATTTAGAGACGGGCAAAAAAAAGCGTTAGAAGAATTAGAAAAAAAAGCTAAAGGTTTAGGTGGAAATGCTGTTATAGGTATTGAAGTTGATACAGGTTCAATCACTATAGATGTCACAGGAACTTTAATACTAATTACTGCGACAGGTACTGCTGTAAAAACAAGTTAAAACTAAATAAATTCTGCTAAATTATCTAATTTTTCTTGTTTAATTAAATAATCTATGCATTTTAAAGGAGTGGTTATGTTCTATGAACTGTAAAACCACTCTTTTATATCATGTCCGGTTAAATAGTTATCATATTTGATCTGAGTAATGAGTAATGAGTAATGAGTAACAAGTATTCGTCATAGTGAGTAATACGCGCCATCTTTTCAATCGGGTTATATAGTAAGTAATTAGCCGAACATGATATTACATATATATAGTAGATTTTATTTTATTGAAATACATCAAAAATTTTAGATATTTTAGAGTGTGTAAGAGGGTGTTTATAAAATAATTTTAAGTCCGGATGTAGTACGGAATTAGGATTCCATGGGAAAAATAACAGCCTGCTTATTTGCTGTAACGCACCAAGGGTTATTGGTGCGTTAGATGTATTAA
>DESS01000262.1:29660-42456 GCA_002361335.1 Richelia sp. UBA3308 | reverse complement strand
CATCTAACACACCCTACAATCTTGTCATAACGATAATTTTTCCCAGCCACCTACATTGCCTCTGGAACATCAATTACATCTGCAATTTCTCGAGGTATATCTGGAGGACAAAAAATTCTTTCACTGTCCAATCAATATAATCTATATTAATCCACGCTTCAAAAATTATTGCTACTAATGTTGTATACGCATCTAAAAATGCTGTTATAAACCATAAAATTAGAACAAAAATATTTCTGTTTTTCCGAAGATAATATAAGGAGTTGTATAAATAATTCCATTGAGAATAAAATAACTTATTCCTACTACTGATGCCAGAGTATCTGCTATTAATGCACAAAATATTACTGGCAACATCATAAAAATGATCGCCTTTGAGTATTCTTTATTTATAATAATTAGAATCTTTTTGTTGTTTGGCTATTAACGATTTGGTGTTTCTGTTACTTTAGGAGATGGACTTGGATCTGAAGTAATTTCAGGAGTAGGAGTTACCATTAGTTCTGGAAATATTCTGGGAACAGATAGTGCTGAAATGTAAATTAAAATCACAAAAAATGGTACAATGCTGAAAATAAAAAGTATAAGATTTTTGCGTTTCATTTTTTTATTTTCACTTTCTTCTGAAGAAGAATTATCTTTCTTATTGGAAGACTCTGTAGAAGTAGATGCTCTATTATCTGACTGTTTTGAAGAAAGTTCGCCTATATTCTCTGTAAAACTTTCTAATTTTTCAAGGATAATAACAATTTGTGTTAATTGAACAGTCAATGAACTAATTTCTGGGTCACTCAAGCAAGGGCGTTTTTTTTGTTCACTTATTTTTTCATATATACTTACATAAGTATTGATTGTTTTATCAATATGATTTGTTCCTGACATATTTTTTTCCTTCTATAACTAAACAACAATAAATTTTCCGCAGCACAAATTTTTTACTTCCTAATATTTTTAGAGAAGAAAGCTTTTCACAAGAATAGTGATTACTTATTTTTTAATGTTTATAAGGAAGTTCAACTTGCTCGACATAACTGAAGCATGAGTCTCATATCTCTATTAATGCATATATTTTAGGAATTATTTAAGTTTAATCAATACATTTTTAAACAAAATAAAAATATTAATTTGGATATACATTTCCATAAAAAACACAATGATAGCGTAATTTATTTGTGACAAAATCATGTAAATAGACTTGATTTTTTATGAAATTACAATTGATTAATTTATATAAAAAATGGATATAAGAGACTCCGCAATTGCGAAGTCTCTAGATTATGTTTGGCTTAACTTTATTATTTAGCCGTGCAACACAATACCTTAAATGTCATCTTCTTTGAAGACTCATCAAACAGTATTTCTTCCACAACGTAGATGCCATCTCCTACAACAGAAGTAATACTTTCCTGCTTATCTTTACTCAATGTAGAATTATTCAGTTTTACCGTAACTTCACTCGTGTCATCTTCAGACAACTTCAAATCATTTACAGGAATATTTGTCAAAGTATCCTGTATCAATTCAGATGATTCTTCACCCTTCCTAAAATCTCCATCACTGAAAATTGCTCTATTTAAGTCAAAATTTACTTTTTTTATCAGAGCAAAATCAATAGTTTCGGAACTATTATTCAAACTAACTTCAATCTGTTTTGCTTGCGGATTAACTTTCACCCATCCGATTTTAGACACACCTTTAATTAAACTTATATTTCCCTTTTGCGGAAACAAAACTGTTACTGATTTATCGGCAGTAGATGGTTTTATTGCAGGTAATGGAATTACAGACGATTTAACTTCAGAGAACTTATTTTGATTACATCCAGCCAGCCCGAAAATTGCAGCTAATAATGTAATTAGCAACACTTTAGATAATACTTTCATGTATCGAAACTAAGTGTTATTTTATATTCATGATACTTCATTTTTTTGAATAATAAGGTATCACAAGTTGACAAATAATCAAAAATAGAGTAAATTTATTTGTTTATGGTATATATGCTTGGTGTAAACAAAAAATCAGAATATAAACTATATCAAAATAATAAAAGTAAATACTATTTTATGTTAGATGATATCGATATTTTTAAATAAAAAGGATAAATATTTTAGAGATAATATAAAGACTTCGCAGTTGCAAAGTCTTTACATTAAATAAGCATTTTTTCTATTGGTTAGGTTGTTAGAAGTACCTTAAGTGTCATCTTCTGTAAGGATTTATCTAACTCTATAGCTTCTAATATATAGCTGCTATCTGATAAAACTTGCCCGAAGTTATCAAGTATATAATTGCTTTGTTTTACCTTGGCTTGATCTATTCTATCTTTTCGCAACTGAAAATCGCTAATAGGAATTCCTACCCAAGTTTGCTGCTTGATGTTAGATAATTGTTTTTCATTCCTAACTAAAATGTCAGGAGAGGAATAAGGTGCTCTATCTAGAATAAATTTCAGCTTTTTGATGTTAGTGAATTCTACTATTTGAGAAAAACCATTTAAGGTGATTTGCATCTCTTTTTTTTGCGAATCAAATTTCGTCAACCATCCAGACTTTGGTTTACCTTGCTTTAACTCTACAACTACCTGTGGTAACAAAAGTGTTATTGAATCATCAACCGTCGATTTTTCGATTATCAGTGATGAATTTGAAGATTTTGTATCTTCAGGTAACAAATTTTTATTACATCCCACCAATCCAACAACCGAAGCTACTAGTGTAATTAGAAACACTTTTGGTACTACTTTCATGTATCCTACTAAAGTGTTAATTTACAGTGATAATACTTGGTTATTTTTTAATAATAAAGTATAAATTTACTATTTATATTAATTATTTGTAATTTTTTTCCTAAGTAAACTTACATGAGATAATCAGCAAGTTAGTTGATGAAGGGATTGTTTTCTTCTATTTTGATACATTTTAAAGCAATATACAAAGACATTACAATATGGTAACCAATATAAAATACTGGATACCATTGAGTAACAAATGAAGTTAAGTTATGGTTATCAAAAAGTAAATCCCAAGCTGGATGAATTAAAAGAAGACAGATGGCAGAAGGGGATTTAACTCTAACTGAAGCAAAGTAACCTATAGACGATGGGGAATTAAACCCGCATGGTAAAATATTAATTACCAAGATTGTTAGTAGAGCAATAATGATTCCAATAGCTAATTCTTCCAACGTTTAAATTTCGCCTATTTTTACTCGTTAATTGCTTGTTTCCATTCTTTTAAAAATAATCCCGACCAAATTATGAAACTAAGTATTAATGTAGCAGCGATAAAATCTAGCCAAATAAAAATATGCATTTTCAGAGAAAATATTTCGGTTGTTTGGAAAAAGTAATGTCCTGGACTTAATATACCAGTTAGTGAATAAATACTTAGGCATATATAAGCAAACCATAAAACATTTTTCAGATACAAAATATAACCAATCATGCCAATACTAGTAAGTATAAACCAAGATTGATAAATGCTTTCGGGAGTTATCCATTCGGGGTCTGGGTATTGGGAAAAATTGATAAAATTATCTGTATAGTGAAAAGCTGTAATTACTACATTTATAATTAACAGGGTTAAGAGTAATGTTTGATGGGTTTTTTTTGTATTCATCGATGTTTTGTAATTTAGAACAAAATTAGAATACAAAATTCGATACAGAAAATCTTGGCAATTATAATCAAAAATTGTCAATTATCAAGTATTCTCATTTTTATAAACTATCTCGATATCTTTTAGGGGTGATTCCCACATGTTTACGAAATGTATTAGTGAAGCGGCTTTGATCGTAAAATCCGAGTTTTTGGGATATTTCAGTAAGGGTTAATTTCTGATATTTTAGTAATTCTTTCGCTTTTTCAATTCGACACTGAAGTACATATTGATATGGCGTTATTCCGGTGGATTGTTTAAATAAGCGGACAAAATTATTTGGACTCATGTATACTAATTCAGCAAGTTGAGTCAAGCTCAAATTTCGATCTAAATTATCGTTGATGTAATTAATCACCAGCTTTAGTTTAGACTGAGATATTCCTCCTGCAAAGTGCTTAATTATAGATTTTTGTACCGCGTAATGTCGCAAAATATGAACTGCTAACATAGTTGCTGCGGATTCAGCATAGAGAAGACTAGCGCTATTATCCGATTCAATTTCTGTTTTTAATGCTAATCCCAGGCTATAAATAACTGCATCTTCGATCGCAAACTGCGGTAAAATTTCAATGCGATTGCTATCGATGGATTTATCGGCACAATTGACTAAAAACTTCGGTTCGAGAGAAATATTGATGAATTCTATTTCCTTATCCCAATTCATCTTCTGAGTCATATATGCCGGGTAAATTGCAATCTTGCCATTTGTATAAGTTTCTTTGACTGTACGCCCTTCTATTAATCTTTCTCCTTTAATCGGATATTTATCAACATGAACTGCAATAATGTGTTGTAAAAAACTTATTTCGGGAGTTTCGCTGCTAGGTAAACGGTAATATCCAACACCAATATTATTCCATCCTTTGGCAATGCTAGAAATTATTGGAGGAAGCAGAATTGGCGATGGATTTTTTTCAGTATTGAAATCAATTTTTATGGTTTGTTCTTTTGACATCACATTTAGAAGTTAAAAGTTACGAAGGGCAATTAAGTAGATAGGTGAAAAAGTTTATAACTATGTCATTTTTCGCTGCGGGAAGCGAAGAAATGTGACACTGTGGGGTTTCGATTATTTTAGATTATGTTACATAGCTTGTTTTTTTGTGCCCACCTACTTATGTAGCAATTGAAATACAATTTACTCTCTAATGCGATCGATCTTAAAGAAAATATTTCTTATCGTTATTTTCTTTTTAATTTTGGAATTAAGGAATTTCTTCTTCAACAAAAAGAGCTTATTAAAGCCAAGGAAGAAGGAAGAAGATTGGAATTGGGATGGCGTATGATGCCCAACCCATTCCCGAGTCGTTTGCGGCGCATAAAACACCACGGCTTACCGTGGGGAATTCTACCGATATATTTGAGTTAAGAAGAAAATAAATTTTAAAATATTTGATTTATATATGCCAACAAATTAAAAAAATGTAGTTTTTATATTCTTCTTTTAACTATAAATCCATTTATATTGAAACTTATAGTAATTCAAAATTATTCCGGAAGCAAAATGAAGTTTAAAGCTACAATATTTGAAATTTTTGAATCATTTGTAAAGTACAAATATGCTCGATTATTGCTTGGAGTTTCATTATTCTTACTATTTTCTGCTATTTTTCCACAAAAAATAGTATTAGTTTTATATTTATTACCAATTTATTTAGCGATTAAAAGATATGAAATTATAAACGATAAAAAGCTTAGAGAGGAAATTATATCCTTTGCGGATATATCGGAATTATTAAAAAGATTAGCTAAAGAAACTCTGCGCCCTGAGACTGAAAAAATATATAATCCCAATGCCAACCGATTTGATATTACATTAGTATCTGAAAGAAAAAATAAAAAAAACATTATATTTCATTTTCCTTATTTATCGAAAAGTTTTATACCTCTTGTTATATATGTCATTAATTTATTCATCTCACAACAAATCATAAATAATTTACTTGTGATAATCGCAAGTATTTTATCTATAGTTCTTTTATTTGAATTTATTGTCATTTTTGTTATGAAATTAATTAGAGATGAAAACGTGAGTTATGAAATTATTGTTGGCAGCATTTCTATATATATTTTACTTGGCATCCTATGGTTTTTTATGTATTTAATTATTTTTTTGCTTGATGGAAATGCATTTTCTAGTTTTGGTTTTAAAAAAGTTGAACAGCCATTTGATTTACTTTATTTAAGTTTTAAGACTTTAACTACTGTAGGTTATGGTGATATTGTTCCAATGAGTTCTATCGCTAAAATTATTACAAATTTTGAAGCAATTATTGGAGTGATATTTCCAGCAGTATTTATTGCTAGATTAGTTGGAAATTTAAAATCAAAATGATAAATATTATATTATAGTACTTTTATCTTACCCCTAAATTCTTCCTTCTTTTGTAAAAAATAAAATTGCGCTTCTGTTAACACAATTTCACTTCCAGGGGTGACAAGCACCCCTTGAAGTAAAGAAGACTAAGCTAAAATTTCAATGCGATCGCAAGGTGTTCCCGTTCTCCGAAGGAGTTCTCGAAGAGTAGGGTAGCACATGCGTGAGCGGCTTATCGCGATCGATCCATTTATCGCCACAATTCACAAAAAATTTTGATCGATAATTTGTGCTCCAACTTCGGCTCTTCCAACTTCGGCTCTTCCAACTTCGGCTCTTCCTTCATTTAATCAAGAGATTTCAAGCCGATCGCAATTTTACTATGCTGCTCAATTTGCCCCATCACCTGCTTAGCTCGCTTGATCACCACCGCTGGTAAACCCGCCAATCTCCCCGCTTCAATACCATAAGATTTATCAGCACCTCCCGGTTGTACTTGATGTAAAAAGATAATTTGATCTGGCATTTCTTTCACCGTCACTTGATAATTAGCAACGTTATCCAACAGCGACGCTAATTCATTCAATTCGTGATAATGAGTCGCAAAAATTGTTCTCGCTAAAAGCTCCGTGGCAATATATTCTCCCACAGCCCATGCTATAGAAAGTCCATCAAAAGTTGCCGTACCTCTACCAATTTCATCCAACAATACTAACGATCTATCCGTTGCATGATTCAAAATATTCGCCGTCTCATTCATCTCCACCATAAAAGTAGATTGTCCGGTAGCTAAATCATCCACCGCTCCCACACGAGTAAAAATGCGATCGCAAATTGCCATCGTCGCACTATCAGCAGGAACAAAACTACCAACCTGGGCCATCAACTGAATTAATCCTACCTGACGTAAATAACAACTTTTACCACTAGCATTTGGCCCTGTAAGAATAATTAAATCTGGAGAGGAATTTCTACCATTCTTTTCTTCCTTTCCCAAAAATGTCGAATTTGGTACAAAGAAACCAGCTGGTAAAGACTGTTCCACCACCGGATGCCTTCCACTAATAACTGATATTTCTCTTCCTTCCACAATTTCGGGACGACAATAACCTTGAAATACCGCTAATTCAGCTAAACCGCACAATACATCTGCTGCTGCAACCGCACGGGAAATATTGCGAATCACTTCAGCAAGAGATCCCACCTCTTCCCGCAAAGCCACAAAGATGTCATATTCCAACTTATTTAAATCATCTCTGGCAGTGAGAATTCTGGCTTCCCTTTCCTTCAACTCCGGCGTAATATAACGTTCTTCATTAGTTAAAGTCTGTTTGCGAATGTAATTATCAGGAACTTGTTCGGCTAAAGCCCGAGAAACACTCAAATAGTAACCAAACGTTTTATTGTACCCTACCTTTAACTTAGGAATTCCCGTCCTTTCCCTTTCATCAATTTCTAAATTGGCAATCCACTGCTGATCTTCCTCTACCAATCCACGTCTTTCATCTAATAAAGAATTGATTCCCTCTCGAATTAAACCACCTTCCTTTATCTGTATCGGCGGCGACTCCACAATATGCGCCTTGATCTTCTGTGCTAACTCTTCCATCCCTGGCGGAACCTTTTGCAAAGCCTTCAAAAAAGGAGAACGAGCATCAACCACCAAATTACTCAACTGCGGTAACTTAGACAAAGAATCCGCCAAAGCTGATAAATCCCTGGCATTTGCAGTTCCAGAACCAGCACGTCCCGTCAACCTTTCCAAATCGTAAATTTGTCGTAACAAGGCCCGCAAATCTTGACGCAAAACGCTATTTTCAGTCAATTCCTCTATCGTATCTTGCCTAGCACCAATCCCCTTGATATCCAACAAAGGCTGTAACAACCATCGCCGCAAAGCACGTCCACCCATCGCCGTACTCGTGCGATTCATCGCCCATAATAACGAACCGTGATAAATACCATCGCGAATCGTCTGGGTAATTTCTAAATTCCGCCTTGTTTGATAATCAACCACCAAAAAATCACTAAAAGTATAACTTTTCAGAGGCTGCAAAGGCACTCGATTTTCCTTTTGCGTTTCCTCCAGATATTCCAACAAACCACCAGCAGCACGAACAGCTAAAGGAAGATGATCGCAACCAAGCCCTTCCAAAGAGCGAACCTTAAACTTTTGCAACAGCCTACTTCTTGCTTCCCCTTGAGAAAAAGGAACCTGCGATCGCAACGCATAACAAAAAGAACTTGGTAAACATTCCGGCAAACTATGAGACTTTTCACCAGGCCTCAATAAAGCACCTAAATCCGGCGCATTGGTAGGAAACAAAATCTCACTGGGCTGCAAGCGCATCAACTCCTGAGTCAAATGCTCCAAATTACTTGTTTGAGTAGTAAGAAATTCTCCCGTAGAAATATCAGCATAAGCCAAACCCCAATTATCCCCCGCAATTACCACAGCGGCTAAATAATTATTCCGACTGGCCTTTAACATGCCATCTTCAAGGAGAGTACCAGGAGTCAAAATCCGCGTAATTTCCCTTTTCACCAATCTACCACCAGTAACCTGGGATGCATCCTCCACCTGGTCGCAAATTACCACAGCATAACCCTTTTCCACCAACCCAGTAGCATGACGCTCCCAAGAATGATGGGGAACACCACTCATCGCCACCCGTCCCACATCAGCCCCAGCTTGCTTACTAGTTAAAACAAGTTCCAACTCCTCCGCCAAAGTTACAGCATCTTCAAAATAACATTCAAAAAAATCACCCACCCGATAAAACAGTACAGCATGAGGATGTTTTTCCTTAGTTTCAACATAATGCTGGTACATTTGACTCAGCTTACTGATATCTACCGTGCGATGGTCAGTAATAGATGTACTAATATTTTTAGATGCACTCATAAAACAGAAATCGGGGCTTGTTGACGGATATCTAAGGATAGAGATTGCCATATGACAATATTTGATCATAACCCAAGGGTTGTGATTTCTAGAACTTGCTTAAGATTTATTTATTCAATGATGCACAATGGCCTAGGGCGTGTTTTCAAACCTCACGGTTCCTCGCTATTGCCGCTTTGCTACAGCTACAAAGCCCTGAAAGGGCTAAATAGTCCGCAAAGGCGGACTTATGTTGGTATAGCCTCACAAGAGATAGGGTGAGGACTACTGTGTTTGAATTTTCTATCTTTTTAAACTATGATTTGTCAAAGGTAGATGCACCAAAGGCGATGTGATTACTAATCCCTTAGGTCAGCATTCGTTAGATCAAATACGATTTCCATCCGGCTAGATGGAGTCATTTGCCGCAATAATCGGAGATGTTCCTCGGCATCTCCGCGTTTGCGGAATCTTCCGATACATTTTGAGTAAGTCGGGCTTATCCAGCGGTAAATAGCCCACGGTGATAACGTGGAGCGATATGAAGTATTTTTCATTTTGCAAAAAATAGTAAATAAAACCAGATGATTGGTTTATCTGGTAGTTGACGCTTTGGTTGAAAAATCCGGCGTTGCTGATCTGATCTATGAATTTGATTGATTAGATATCCACAATTCTTGTAGAGACGTTATATATAACGTCTTTACATCTAAATTCCGCCACGAGGACCTCCAACGACTAAAAACTCACTTACAACTCCCCAACCTCCTTGGGTTTTCTTGCGAATAGAAGGCGGTTAGTTCAACAATCTTGGGATTATCCTTACACTTGAATATCTTATACAAGATAATCCATTTTTTCTAGCATCTTATATAATATTTTTTGTATACAGGCTGCTATCTTATATAGGAAAGAAGTAATGGTTTTAGATGATGGCCAAGTCACCGAAGTCAAAGCA
The DNA here is from genome assembly GCA_002361335.1 of Richelia sp. UBA3308. Taxonomy (GTDB): domain Bacteria; phylum Cyanobacteriota; class Cyanobacteriia; order Cyanobacteriales; family Nostocaceae; genus Rivularia. Next base: position 32,638 of record DESS01000262.1, on the reverse strand, counting down.
CCGAGAACACGGGGAAATAAAGAAACAAGTAAGTGTAGGATTGACCCAAAGCAGTGTAGAGGGGTTGGACAAACAAGCCCAGAAATTGGGAGTAAGTCGTTCGCAATTAATAGAAATGATCGGTCGTGGCGAGATTTCATTAAGTCAGGTAGACAAGCAGATGTTGGGAAAATAATTGATCGGCTGATTTTCAAAACGGAGCAAGAGATCAAAGAATCCGAAAAAAGGACCACTGATTTAATGCAGCAGTTAGCAGAACTTCAGCAAATAGCAGATGAGTTTTTTCAAGAAGACTTAGACTAACCGAGTTACTTTTAGGTCACTCGGTTTTATTTGCAAAAAAAACAAAAAGTTGCTTGAAGAAATGACAGCAACTGAATGTAATCGCTTCTAAAAACTGCTTTAATCATGAAAAAAAATAATAAAAAATATCTTCCCACTTGGACAGATAAACACGACGCATTCAGTTTAAAAAATAAACTAACTCCTTGTGCAAAACTTCTTTGGCGCTGGTTAATGAAAGAAGGACAAGGACAAGAAATCGAACCAGACTTAAACGATTTTAATGATTGGGTAGTTAAACACCGATCTAAAGGTAAATATTCTCGAAACCACTTGAAATCAGCCTTAAAAGAACTAATTGAATGCAAAATAGTTCACGTAGTAAAGCAGTATACATGGCGAATTGTAAAATGCATAACACGCCCTTTATCTTGGCTTAAACCGAAAAAAAACTTACATATTAATAATAATAATTGCGATTCACCTACCTCAAAGCCTAGTAAATCGGAAAACAGGTTATACAGCAGCAGCTCTTCTTCAAGCGCCGTCCACTACAAAGAGAAAATCACTGAATTATGCAATAAACATGGTATTCACTATCACCCAGAAAAACCCTGTGACTTGTACAATTATTCCTTGGAAGAAGTTGAGCAAGCCGTCAAAATTTTCTATGAAAGGGGAGGTCATAAAAAAATAATAAATCCCCCAGGATTCATTTTAGATTGCTTGTATTGGCGATACTGGGAATATTAAAAAGACTTTCACTTGTTTTCAACTCAAAGCAGTAATCAAAAACGGCTTTAATTCCTCACCAGGTTCATGGGCTGCGTAAGCATTAATTGTCATTCAAACCTCTAAGATTTCAAATTGAGATTTTTCGTCCTTATTAGAACCGCGATCGCGCCAACTATCAGCCACGCTTTTAATAAAGCTAGCTAAGGGAATAGCAACTAATAATCCTAAGATTCCTAAAAGTTTTGCTCCTATTAACAACGAAATTACTACCCATACAGGATTTAAACCAGTAAAATTACTAAGAATACGCGGTGAAATAAAATTGTAATTAAATTGGTCTATTGCTATAGCTACAGCTAAAACTTCCACTCCCAACCAAAAGTTTTTCAAGCCTACCAATAAACTTACTAAACTAATACCGATACCAGTACCGAAGGGAAATAATGCGAAAAATCCAATCACTAAGGCAAACAGTAAATTTAAAGGAACTTGCAAGGCCACAAAAGCCAATGTTAAACCCGTAGCTAGTACAGTAGCTAAAGTAGCTTGTCCAATAAAGTAATTCTGAAAATCTTCCCGCAAAGCCGAGCTTACTTGCTTACCGATTTGTTGTGGCAACCATTTAATAATCCCTTCCCAAAGGCGATCGCCATTTAAAATCATATACAATGTCAGCACTAATGTCAGCAAAATATTGAAAAGGCTGCCGATTGTATCGAAGGCTAAGCCAATAATCTTACCACTCAAGCTTTGAATGCGATTAGATAACTTGCCAAGAAGATCGGGAAGTAAACCCGAAATGTTTATTGGTAGCTGTTGAGTAGCAGCCCAGTCTTGGAATGCTTGTAATTGTTGTGTACCTGAATCAATCCAAGCTGGCAATATATTAATTAATTCGTTAACCTGTTCAAAAATTAGCGGTAGCACTATAATGCCTAGAACAGTAAATATTACCACTGCTAAAAGCATCACTCCTGCAGTCGCTAGATTACGTTTTATCCCTCGTCGCTGCAAAAAACCAATCGGATATTCTAGAACAAAAGCTAATAGGATTGCAGCAATAACAATATTTACCAAGGGTTGAAGATATTTGACAACTTCAAGTAATACCCAAATATTCAGAATAAACAAAGGAAAAGCCAACCCTAAGCTTAACCATCGCGGTAGTTTGAAAGCCGATTGCATAGTATCTACTCCACAATAGTTATTAGTTTATTTCGGTTTGAGCTTATTAAACCAGGTCAACAGCATACTTTTTTATTTGGGAATTGAGAATTGTCCCCAAAGGGCAAAGATGGCGAGTTGTTCAAAATACTAAAATCTAAAATCTAAAATCTAAAATCCTAGATAGTAAAAGGCTTTTATTGTCAATATCAGTATCTCAACTATAGCTTTTTTGTATTATTAATAACATAGTTTTTTACATCGCTTCACATTTACTGCGAGCATTTTTTCATGATTTATCAGCTTTGTAGTATGTCTATGACGTAAATATCAAGTTAACTGCTATTTTATAGAGGGTTAATTTATATAATTTATTAAAAGTAAATAAACTGCTTCCCTAAGAATACAATATGCATATTACACCAAAATGGCTTGTAATCTCGTTTGTTTATTGAGAATCCTATCAATAAAAATTTTTGTGTAAAGTTAAGTAACTGATTTGTAAAGGAATATGAATACAGAAGTTTTATAAGTTGGGTTTTTTGGGAAAGTTTTGTTTATATAAAGCTGGTTTGAGAGTTTTTTATTTTTTGTTGTGGTATATTCCTTGTTAATTAAAAAAAACGCCCTATATCTCATAGGGCTGTGTCTCATGCCCTATTCCATAATTTTAAAAGCCCAGTCATTAAGACTGAGCTTTTGATAATTGGCGGGGCCATTTCAGTTATCAGTTATCAAGTACTTACAGGATAAATCGAGGGGCCTGGCATTGAAATTTTTTTCTTTCCACGGATTAT
>DESS01000262.1:16735-29623 GCA_002361335.1 Richelia sp. UBA3308 | reverse complement strand
TTGTATCCTGTTTATTTTTTGGTCAAGCTAATCATCGCATCCAAAGGACTTTTGTCTATTCACAGATGGTGAAAAGGCGAAGAAACTTGAATCACCAGCAACTAACTGTTCAAAAATTATTTTTGGTTTGGTTTTCAAGATCAAATTCAAAACGCTGTTCGTAATCGGTTTCACCATACAAGTTAAAGCTGATGGTGGGTTCATTTCCTAAAGCTTCCACATGATGAATTGCATCTGCTGTGAAACTAATAATTTCTCCTGGATTGAGAATCACTTCACCGACTTTTTCTATTAGTCCATTATTATCAACTTGTTTCCACAAAGTATTTTTTTCTTGTCCCCCTAAAAGGGCAACAATTCCCCAAGTTGCATGATTGTGAATCGGCGACACTTTCCCTGGATACCAAGCTACTGTTTGCACTGTTAAAGGATAGTTCGGTTCATCGTAAAGTGTAACTACAGACCAACCTGTTTCTGGATTGGGGTTAATAAATTCGTATTGTAACCACTCGGAACTAATTAATAAGCGTCTGACTAAAGGACGAATTGCTTCTAATCTACTATAGTCGTCGTCAATATTGTGCAAAATCTCTTCTAAATCAGTTAAAAACCGATAAAGTCGGTAAGTATGATTTGATAAATCTGTAACTGGTAGAATATCCACAGTTTTACCGCTTCCGTCACCGGTTATCAACCAATCTTGAATAACTGTATCTTCAACCAAGTTTAGTGAATTCATTTTTACTCCCGTTCCGCTCTAAGATTTCAAGCTGCAATTTCTCCCTCCCTCCCTCACTCCGAAACTCAATCTCCACCGGTAATCTTCCACCGGTTTCGTAGTAGCTGAGTTTCGTATATTTTACAGAAAAGCAAGCAAAGCCCACCACATTCATGGGCTACCATTGTCCCGCGCCCTCTCTCGCTATGGTTAACGCTGCTTGATTGCTACTGATTAACTTTCACTATTTGTGATTTGAGATCGACCTCGATAAATTTAGATTCAGGTGATGATTCGCGCTCGACCAATTCTTGGGAATATTCTGGCAGATTACTAATTCTGAGAAGTTGTACGGCACAAGCTTTAAGTTCTGGTTGTAAAGATATCGGACAAGCTTTGTCATGGGTAAGGAGGTTTGCTTCCGCATCCTTTGCCCACAAAGCACCCCAATGCATGGGCACAAAAACTGTTTTAGGGGTTATTGCTTTAGTTATCTTTGCCCGAAATTTCGCTTTTCCTCGTCGCGATCGCACTTCTACCCAATCGCTTTCTACTATTTCTAATTTGACTGCATCATGAGGATGAATTTCTATAAAGGGATGGGGATGCATTTTGACTATTTTCTCAATTCTTCCGGTGCGGGTTTGGGTATGCCAGTGACCGTATAATCTGCCAACTGTAAGAATAAAGGGATATTCTTGGCAAGGTGGTTCTGCTAATCCCCCAGAATGATAAGCCGCAAATCTTGCTCTACCATCAGGGGTATGGAAGCGTAAATCTGTATAAAGGCGTTTTCCTAATGGTGTTTCTTTTTTACCTTTTAATAAGGATGAAAAAAAACCAGAATCCTGAACTTCTATTTGTATATCTACTTTTTTGCTGTCATGCCATTGCATGGGACCAATACGTGCTAAATTTTCGTGACTAATTTCTCCCATATCACAAGGGCGATCGCGAGTTAATTGCACAAATTCTCGATGAACTGCGGCTGCATCGGTAAAAGCAAATTGTTTATCAAACCCAAGACGGCGACCGACTTCGGCGAAGATTTCCCAATCGGCTTTGGCTTCACCGGGAGGTTCTCGAAATTTCGGACATAAGGTAACAACTCGTTCTGAGTTGGTTATAGTTCCGGTTTTTTCACTCCATTGAGCTGCTGGTAATAAAATATGAGCGTAAGCAGCAGTTTCGGTAGGATAATAAGCGTCTTGATAAATCGTTAAGGGAGATTTTAATAAAGCAGCTTTAGTTCGTTGTAAATCTGGCATAGTCACCGCCGGATTGCTGGCTGCAATCCATAATAAATCAACCTCACCAGTTTCTAAACCTGTGATCATACTCCACCCATCGCGACCAGGAAAACGAGAAATTTGACCTGGATTTAAACCCCAAATTTTTTCTACCTCAGCTCGATGTTGGGCATTTTTCACCGAACGATATCCCGGGAGAATGTGAGCTAAACCTCCAGCTTCTCTACCACCCATTGCATTGGGTTGTCCGGTAAGTGAAAAAGGACCAGCACCAGGTTTACAAATATTTCCCGTCATTAAATGTAGATTAATCAAACTACAGACTTTCGCCGTACCCTCAGAAGATTGATTTATCCCCATGGACCATAAAGACAAAACTTTTTTAGAATCAGCCCAGTAACGTGCCGCTTGTTCGAGTTCATCTATTGGGATACCACATTTTTGCGAAACGAATTCTGGTGGATAATGGTGGATAACTGCAGCATAACTAGGGAAAAAACGGGTACATTCATCGATAAATAAACTATCAATGGCACCCCAACGCATTAATAAATGAGCAATACCGTTGAGTAAATCGATATCCGTTCCAGGTTTAATTGCCAAATGTAAATCAGCAACTGCCGCCGTTGGTGTGCGACGGGGGTCTACAACAATCATTTTCACGTTACGATTGCGTTTATGGTGTTTGCGGAGTCTATTAAAAACAATCGGGTGACATTCAGCAGTATTAGTACCAATTAGAAAAGCGCAATCAGTTAATTCTAGATCTTCATAACAACAAGGTGGTCCATCAGCACCAAAACTTTGTATATAGCCTGCAACGGCTGAAGACATACATAAACGAGAATTAGCATCAAAATTATTAGTTCCCAAACAGCCTTTGATTAACTTTTGGGCAACATAATAGTCCTCTGTTTGAAATTGACCAGAACCATACATACAAATACCATCCGCACCCCGTGAATGGCGAATCCTTTGAATGCGATCGACAATTTTATTAAAAGCTTCATCCCAACTTACTTTTACAAAAGATTCTGACAGAGAATCTCGCATCATTGGATATTTCAAACGATTTTTATCCAGAGACTCTGTAACGGTAGCACCTTTAACACAAACCATACCTTTAGATGAAGGATGATTTTTATCCCCCACCACTTTCCAAATAGGATTACCTTGACTATCTCGATAGGTAGCACGTCCTAATGCTGCGGGAGGAAAAACTTCCAAACCACAACCGACACCACAGTATGGACAAAGAGTTTTTACAGAATCTGACATATGATTAAATTTAGAATTTAGAATTTAGAATGAAGAAGTAAGAAGTAATAAGTAATAAGTAAGAAGGAATAACGTTTTAAAACTTGAGATTTAAATAAGGAATTAAATATTCATTTATGGCGCTTTGAGTCTCTAAATATTGATTTTTTTTGAATTTTAGGCTTCTAGACCCCTTTAACTTCTTCCTAACTCCTTACTTAGTTTGTAATAAATTACTTACTACAAAAAAAATATGATTTTATCTTGAAAAAATTAGAATATAGCTTAATCTCCGCGTACCTCAGCGCAAACCTCTGCGAAACTTTGCGTTTGATAAAATATTCAAACATCTCACTCAAAATTTTTCCTCCGATCAACTTAAAAAAAAAGGAATCGATAAATGAAGCATTTGTTATCGATTCCTCAAGTCAACCAAAACTTAAATTCTATTCATTAATTCCCCCGGATTCGGTTACCAACTCCGAATACTCTTCCTCACCTTCATGATGTTCCGCAAAAGAACCCGCAGGCTCTTTCAACAAAAACCAGCACATAAAAGCAACTATCAAAGCCGCAATACCCATCATCTGGAAAAATACTGTATTCGACTGAGCAATAACTGCCGGAGTTTGTTCGCCACCACCGCTCAACCATTCCGGTAACAAACTAAAAATCGTCAGATAAGCAACCGCACCAACATTTCCATAAGCTCCAACATTACCCGCAATTTGTCCGGTAACCCGACGCTTCACCAAAGGAACGATCGCGAATGTTGAACCTTCTCCAGCTTGTACAAAGAATGAACAAGTCATTGTCAACACAATCGAAGCAGGCAACCACCAGCTACTATTAACCCCTCCCATGATCATGTAGCCTATACCCATACCAGCAGTGAGGATAGCCATAGTGTTTTTACGGCTACCTAGCCTATCAGAAATGAAACCACCACCAGGACGAGATACTAAGTTCATAAAGGCATAGCTAGCAGCAATCATTCCCGCCATTGCCTTATTTAAACCAAAGGTTCCTTCAAAAAACGCCGGAAGCATGGAAACTACAGCCAATTCCGAACCGAAGTTCACAATATAAGTCAATTCCAGAATTGCTACTTGAGAAAAATTATAACGGTCTTTCGCAGGATATTTTTTCTTCCCTGAAAGTAAATCCTTATTTACAACCCAACAGTTGAAAGCCTGGAACAAATATAAAGCAGCTAATGCAGCCCAAACCAAAAATAGGGTACTATCACCGTATAAGCCTACCTTTTTCAAGCGCCAAGCTAGAAGCATCAAAATACCAGTCAAGGGCAAATTCATTAACATCAAGAACCAAAAATCCCGCACACTAGTAACTTCTAAACCTCTAGCATTCTTAGGCTTTTGATAAACTTTTCCAGGAGGATGATCCTGTACGTTGAAAAAATACAGAATTCCATATAATGCTGCAATAATACCACTTCCAGCAATACATAACCGCCAATTAAGTAAAGCTTCCCCAGTTGCTGGGTTAACTGCTCCAAAAGCCAACCAAGCACCAATTGTGGGTAGAGTTAGTGCCGCACCTGCTGAACCGAAATTACCCCAACCTCCATAAATCCCCTCAGCTAAACCAATCTCTTTGGGAGGAAACCATTCTGCAACCATGCGGATACCAATTACAAAGCCCGCACCCACAATACTTAGCGCCAAACGACTAATTACTAACTGCGTGAAGGTTTGAGCAGTAGCAAAGGCAATACAAGGAATTGCTGCATAAATCAGCAATAACGTGTAAGTAATTCTGGGACCAAATCTATCTAATAGCATGCCGATAATGATTCGGGCTGGAACTGTCAAAGCAACGTTACAAATCGCCAGGGTTCTAATTTGACTTACTTCTAAACCAAAGTCTGATTTTACCTGAGTTGCTAGAGGAGCCAGGTTAAACCAAACAAAGAATGACAGAAAGAATGCGAACCAAGTCATGTGCAGGATTTTGTACCTGCCGCGAAAAGATAACAATTCTCTAAGCATTGACTAACCTCTTAATAGGAAGGTGGTAAGAATTACTCTAACAACAGCCTGTCTTATGAAAGACTTTTTAACATATCTGATAATCGATCTGGGATAAGCCCTACGGGCATGCGCTTCGCGTTGCTCCCATCAAAACCTAAGTTTTCTGATTTTTTTCCGCTAAGATTACAATGCGCCAATTTTCTCCCCCTGCTCCCCCCGCTCCAGTAACCTGGCTTTTCTTAATTAAGAATTACCTTTAAACTTTCCCTATTCGAGAGAAAAAGGATTTGATTGATTATATTCCTTAGAGTGGGATATTTGTGTATTATTTTTTACTATATATTTATATATAAATACTAGTCAAAAATATACGCCGATTATTTGGTAAAAAATGGTATTACTTCGGTTTTGCGCCAAAAGATTCTATTAATATACGCCTTAAAACACTATTAAGGTCGTCACAAGCAATACCTTTTTGTACGCAGGTACCTAATTGGGCATCTTTACCTACTTTACCTCCCATATACAAGTCCACGCCTTCAATGGTTTTACCATCTTTACGGACTTTAGTTCCCATTAATCCAATATCGGCTACCTGGGGTTGTCCGCAGGAATTGGGACACCCTGTCCAATGGATTCTTACAGATTTGGGGATATCCAATTCTGCATCCAATTGCTGGGCGATCGCCAAGGCTCTATTTTTAGTTTCTACTAGGGCAAAGTTACAAAATTGAGAACCAGTACAAGATACTAAGGCCCTTTCTAATGGTTGGGGTTTAATAGTAAATTTTTTCAGCAGGGGTTCAGTTAACAAATCTGGCAAATTATCATCAAGAATATTGGGAATAATTACGTTTTGTTCAACAGTTAAGCGAACCTCACAACTGCCGTAAACTTCAGCTAAACCTGCTAAATCAAACATATCTTGGGCATAAAGTCTTCCCACCGGAACATGCAAGCCAACGTAATTTAAACCGGGTTGTTTTTGCTTATGAACGCCGATACAATCTCTTTTTTCCCAATCGATTTCATCTGATTCGGCTGCTGTTGCTAAAGTACGTCCAAATTCTTGTTCTACAATTGAACGGAATTCGTCTATTCCCAATTGATCGATCAACCACATTAACCGCGATTTCTGACGATTTGCACGAGAACCGCGATCGCGAAACACAGATAAAATCGCTTTACTTAAATCCACAACATCATCGTTAGGCCGAACCCAAGCATTCATAGGTATCGCAGCTTCACAACGTTTGGCTGAGAAAAAGCCACCAACTAAAACGTTGAATCCTAACTCTCCATTTTTATAAGCAGGAACAAAGGCAATATCGTTGATTTCAGCATGAACGGAATTATCCCTTCCCCCTTCAATAGCAATGTTGAATTTACGAGGAAGATTGGTAAATGCATAATTACCTTCACCATTATTAGTAATCGCGTCTTGAACTTTTTGCACCAATTCACGGGTATCAATTAGTTCCGAACCATCAATTCCTGCCACTGGTGAACCCGTAATATTCCGGACATTATCCATCCCCGACTGCATAGAAGTCATTCCCACAGCATCCAGACGACGGAAAATATCCGGAATATCTTCAAGACGAATTCCCCGCAACTGGATATTTTGACGAGTTGTAATATCAGCAGAACCATCCCCACCGTAACGCTGCACAATTTCGGCAAGTACTCGTAATTGATTGCTAGATAGAATACCGTTAGGGGTTCGCATCCGCAACATGAATTTACCCGGTGTCACGGGACGATAGAAAACTCCCACCCATTTGAGACGGTGTTCTAAATCGGACTTTTCCATCGCCTCCCAGCCAATTTGGGCAAAATTTTCTAGTTCATCTTTAACGGTTAGTCCATCTTTCTCGGCTTTTATTTTTTCAAACTTATTAAGATTTGCTGGTTTATCTGATTGCTTATTAGACACGGTTGGTTCACCTTATTTACCTGAAAACGAAGGAAGATAGAAGTTGAAAGGCGCTCTCGTTGCCTGGAATTGGCATGGGATATTATGCCCAACGGAATTCAAACACCACGGCTTACGATGGGGAATTCTACTCATATGTTTGAGTAAAAAATTCAACGTTTATTAATAGAAAACAGTTGCCAATATTTGAGCAATCGTAATAATCAATAAGTATTTTTCAGCCTCAAAATTATCAATATTAGTGTTTCAATTTTTACTTTATTTAGTACTTATTAAATAAATAAATTGATTGTTTGTTTTGTATCAGATTTAACCGTTTTATATGTTTTTAGATCGAGTTATGCAAAAAATCCATATTCTAAATGCATAATTTGCATTCAAACATCAAAAAGAACTATTTATAGCCTTTAAGCGGCTGGTAAATACTGTAATTCGTGACAAGCTAAAGAAAGAAGAACCGAACAGTACTCGACCAAACGAAAAGTGCTGGGTAAGGGTAGAGAGGGGGGAGAGGAGCCATTTGCTCATGGGGGTTTCCCCCAAATCAATCATTAGATAAATTTTGAGAATAAAGCAGTCTTATGATTAGGCCGTTTAACCGGACATGAAATTAAAGTTTAATTACGAAATCATAAGTTTTTGATTAGCTGTCATTTTTCCGTCATATTTTTTTGTCACACTGAAAAACAGTTTTGTGATTGCAGCCAATTGTGTTTTTCAAAATAGCCGATAAATTTATGACAAGTTGATAGAGCTTTGACAACCGATGAAAACTAACATCACTCGCTTAATAGCAGGAACGCTAAGTGCAACTATTCTGTATGCTCTTGTAGCTTGTTCTTCCACAAATAATTCATCTTCGGCACAAAGCACTTCTGAACCATCTACCCCACAAAACAGCAATAGCTCACCATCTAATAATCCCCTACTATCGGACAGTAATGTTGCTGTTGCTAAAAATTTTAAAGCAACAACGGTATTAGAAGGTTTAGAACGACCTTGGAGTATGGCATGGCTTCCCGATGGAGCAATGTTAATCACCGAGCGTCCGGGAAGACTGCGAATTGTTCGTAATCAAACTTTAGATCCCAATCCGATCGCGGGAGTTCCAGAAGTTTTCGCGGTTAATCAAGGAGGTTTGATGGATGTTTCGGTGCATCCGAACTTTCAAAAAAACCGCTTAGTTTACTTTACCTACTCTCATGGTAACAGCCAAGCCAACCGTACTAGAGTTGCTAGAGCAACATTTGACGGGTCAACTTTAAAAAACTGGCGGGTTATTTTTGAAGTTTCTCAAACAAAACCAGGGGGTCAACATTTCGGGTCGCGTATCCTTTGGCTACCAGATAATACCATGTTAGTAGCCATTGGAGATGGTGGTAATCCACCAACTCAACTTGATGGGGACTTAATTCGTAAACAAGCTCAAAATCTAAATTCTCATTTGGGCAAAGTTGTTCGTTTAAACGATGATGGTTCAATACCCAAAAATAACCCCTTTGTTGGTTCTGACAATGCTGATGCAACGATATGGAGTTACGGACATCGCAACATTCAAGGAATCACCTTTGACTCAGCTACTAATAGATTATGGTCTACTGAACATGGTTCAAGAGGTGGTGACGAACTAAATCTTGTGGAAAAAGGAAAAAACTATGGCTGGCCAGTAGTTACCCACAGTAAAGAATATACTGGAGGAGAAATTTCCTCTAAGCGATCGCAACCTGGTATGATAGACCCAAAAGTAGTTTGGACTCCTGCGATCGCACCTTCAGGATTAGCATTCTACTCGCGTAAACGCTTTGGAGCATGGCAAGGAGATTTGTTTGCAGGAGGTTTAATCTCTCGCGATATTCGTCGCATTGATTTGGATGCAAACAATAATGTTGTTGGAGAAGAATCTATTCCTATTGGTAGGAGAGTCCGCGATGTACGTCAAAGTCCCGATGGAAGAATATACATTTTGACAGATGAGCAAAATGGCCAACTTATAAGTATTGAACCTACAAATTAAAATAAATTTTCATCAATTAGGAGTCGATTAGTTATGCATCAAATCAATAATTCTTCCATGTCTGCAAATAAGGATATAAACGCTGCAAACATTAATACTAAAAAAGGTAATACCAATTCTGATAACTCACCAGGATTCAAACCAGCAGCAGTTTGGGAATCACCATCTTTTGAAGAGTTTGGGCTTTGTATGGAAGTTACAGCCTACGTTCATCAATGGGATTAAACGAAGGAAGAAGGAAGAAGGAAGATAGAAGTTGGTTTCCCGAAGAAGCCTGGAATTAGTAAATAAAATCAATGCTTGTACGTATTCTTGGTTCTGCTGCTGGAGGTGGATTTCCTCAATGGAACTGTAATTGCACTGGTTGTCAATCTACCCGTGGGGGTGATAGTAACGCGCATCCGCGCACTCAATCATCTCTTGCTGTTCGAGCAGCTAATGGTTCTTGGTTTTTGGTTAACGCATCCCCCGACGTGCGTCAACAACTCGAACGACTCCGGGATGGGATACCCAATTTAGTTCGTTCTAGTCCAATTGCGGGAGTACTGTTAAGTGATGGGGAAATTGACCATACAGCAGGATTAATGATTTTACGAGAATCTAACGAACCACTGCAAATTTATGGGACAAATGCAGTCAGACAAGGATTAACTGAGGGTTTTTCTCTACTTCGGGTGCTGAAAAATTACTGCGGGGTAAACTGGGTGAATATCGAACCCGGTTCAAAAGTAAATTTGAGTAATGATGATAATAATGGTTTAGAAGTAGAAGTTTTTTCCCTTCCTAGCAAACCACCCAAGTATATGCGTTCTAGTTTGCCTGTTGAGGGGAATTGGGTAGTTGGATTTACGTTTCGCGATCGCCTTTCTGGTGGTGTTGTAACTTATGCTCCAGCACTAGCGGAGTTAAGCGATTCAATATTGGAGCGGTTTGATAATAGCGATTGCATCTTAGTAGATGGAACATTTTGGCAAGATAATGAATTGCTAGAATTAGGAACCTCAACTCGCACAGCTCGTATGATGGGACATTTACCACTTTCGGGAGATGACGGAAGCTTAATTAGTCTTTCTAAACTTTCCTGTAAGCGGAAAATTTTCACTCATATCAACAATACCAACCCCATGCTCATCGCTAATTCAACAGAACGCAAAATAGTTGAAGCAGCAGGTATGGAGGTTGCTTATGATGGATTAACAATTCAATTGTGAATAGTTAGTGGTTAGTTGTTAGTGGTTAGTTGTTAGTGATTAGTTGTTAGTGGTAACAAGGCTTTCAATTAAATTTACATTCTGTAATATAGTTTGGTTTATTTGTAACAACTTACTTAGTTAATATTAATCGTAAAAATACAATGCAATTAGTCAAGCAGGAATCAGAAAAAGCTTCTTGGAAAAAAGAAGAATTTGAATCCGTACTGTATTCCCAAAAAACGCGCTATCATCATTTACATCCTTTTCATAGGAGAATGAATGAAGGATTATTAACACCCACAGAAATACGAAATTGGGCCGCCAATCGTTTTTATTATCAAAAAAATATTCCGCTCAAAGATGCCGCTATTATGTCAAACTGTCCTCATAGGGAAGTAAGACGAGAATGGATTGAGCGAATTATAGATCATGACGGACGCTCGCAAGAAGAAGGTGGTATCGAGGCTTGGCTGCAATTAGGACAAGCTGTAGGTTTATCTCGTTCCGAACTACTTGATGAACGTCATGTATTACCTAGCGTTCGCTATGCTGTAGATGCTTATGTAAATTTTTGTCGCAATAGTTCGTGGATTATAGCGATCGCTGCATCTTTAACAGAGCTATTTGGTCCCGATGCCATTAAAGTACGATTAGCAGCACTAGAATCTCATTACTCCTGGATAGATCCTGCTGGATTTGAATACTTCCGGGTACGGTTGAAAAAAGCACCCCGGGATGCGAAGTATGCACTCAATTTGGTTCTCCAACATTGTAAAAGCCGCGATCGTCAAGAGCAAGCAGTTCAAGCATTAGAATTCAAGTGCGATTTGCTATGGAGTCAATTAGACGCAATTGATAGAGGTGAAACTCGCCCTTGTGTGGAGGAAAAGTGATGGAAGAAAGCCAAGTTTCGGAAAACGTTGATTATTTAGCTTTTGCTCCTGGTGTACGTTTGCATTGGAGTGAAGTAAGACAGCAACATTGGCTTCTATTTCCCGAAGCCGCACTTGCTTTAAACCCAACTGCGGCAGCCATACTCTCTAAATGTGATGGAAATCGTTCTCTAGATGAAATTGTAGCAGTATTAGCGCAGCAATTTCGTGATGTTAATGTTAGCGATGTAGAAAATTTATTGTTATCGATAGTCAAACGAGGATTATTAGTTAAGTAAGAAGTAAGAAGTAAGAAGTAAGAAGTAAGAAGTAAGAATTTAGAATTTAGAATTAATAACTAACAACTAACAACTAACAACCAACAATTAACAACTAACAAATAAAATGAAAATTAATAAACCGTTAACGCTAATTGCAGAATTAACTTATCGCTGTCCGCTTCGATGTCCGTATTGTTCTAATCCTGTTAATTATGGTGAAATTAATCGGAATCAAGAATTATCTACTGAATATTGGTTAGACGCAATCCGTCAAGCTGCAAAATTAGGAATTTTACAACTTGGTTTCACTGGAGGTGAACCACTTCTACGAAAAGATTTGGAGGTGATGGTAGAAACGGCTGCTTCCACAGGAATTTACACCAGCTTAATTACAGCCGGGACAATTTTAACTCCAGAGCGAGCAGCTAAACTCAAAGATTGTGGATTAGATCACGTACAAATCAGTATTCAAGATAGTCAAGCAGCACAATCTGATTATATTGCAGGGGTTGCTTCCTTTGAACAAAAATTGACTGCTGCAAGATTGGTGAAAAAATTAGGATTTCCCCTAACTATTAATGTTGTATTGCATCGTCATAATTTGGACAGAATTGAAGAAATTTTAGAATTGTGCAAAATCCTAGAAGCAGATAGGGTTGAATTAGCCAATACTCAATATTATGGTTGGGCACTAAAAAATCGTACTTCACTGCTCCCAACACCCGCTCAATTAGAGCGAGCTAAACAAGCAACTGCAATTGCTGTACAGAAACGATATTTTCCCATGGGTATTGTTTACGTACTACCCGATTACTACGAAAAATATCCCAAGCCATGTATGGGTGGATGGGGACAGCAGACAATAGTCATTTCTCCTTCGGGAGATATCTTACCTTGTCAGGTGGCTGCTTCTATTCCCGAATTAAACTTTGCTAACCTTCACGATCAGCCCCGCGGCTGCACCGAACGCAATTTAGAGTGGACTTGGTTTGAATCAGAAGCATTTAACCGCTTTCGTGGCACTGATTGGATGGATGAACCTTGTCGTAGCTGCGATCGTAAAAATATTGATTTTGGGGGTTGTCGCTGTCAAGCTTTTCTGCTTACTGGGAAATCTGGCGCTACCGATCCAACTTGTCATTTGTCACCAGATCGTCAAATAATTGTTAAAGCTCGAGAACAGTCAAACCATTCTCAGTTGATATACCGTTCAATTTCAATAGCTCAAAATAAAACTGCTAGATGAAATAGCTTTTTTGCCGTTGCTGATTTGATGTATAAAACTGATTTTTTGGATACCTGAAACCAAGTTCCGTTAATTACTTACGATATAACCCGATTGAAAATATGGCGGTTATTACCAACATAACATG
>DESS01000262.1:1375-16624 GCA_002361335.1 Richelia sp. UBA3308 | reverse complement strand
TACTTATTACTTATTACTTATTAGTTTTCCTACTTAAAAGCAGCAGGGTTGGTAAAGTTACCATTTGACCACTGCTGTAACAGAAAATATTGAGTCCTAGTCAAAGTCAGAAATTGAGATGATTTCTGGCTGCTACCGATGGCATGATCTCCTCCTAAATAGGGCATCACGGAATAGCCTGTTGTGGAAGATTTTAAGTCATTTTGCTGATTTGGTGGTCGGACTTGGCTAAAAAAGTATTGCCGCAGACTGTTGTATTCAGAAGCGGGATTGCCCAAAAGCTCAAAGTCAAAGTCGTGAAATTTCTTAGCCATAGTACTCACCCAAGAAAATATGGAAGCACGCTCTAAGATTGGTTTAATCTCCTGCTGGAAGTCTGGTTGATAATCCTGCTTCCAAAAGCCATTTTCATAGATATCCGTACGGTATCCCATCTCCCGCACCGCCATATCAAATATGGTGTCGTAAAGGGTGACCAGATGGAGAATCTCTGGGGCATAAGCTGGAGGTGCTACTATCACCCAAGCAGGCTCTGCTTCTGATGTTTGATCACCCTCCAAAGTAACTTTTGCTGTAACTGAAGCATCGGAGATGTCATCCCACCAGCCATCACTATTGGCATAGCTAGTAATTACAGGATTTTCCTCGGAACCAGAATAACCAAATCCCCCAACTACAATTAAGCGTCCCTGCTTATCTGTATGTATTTCCCCTAGGGTGTGGATATCATTGGCATCAGGTTTTAAGCCCTGGGGGGGAAAGGTGGCATCATATTCAATTACAGGAGTTAGGTCGAAAGATGCAGATTGTACAGGGCTATCCTTAGTAGATGTTAAAGTTCTGCTACCTGGATCGATAATTAGCTTATATCTTTCCATAGGATTGGTAATACTACTGTTGCGTAAAAGATGGTTAGAAGCATACCCCTCCTCCCCATTTAGAGTTTGAAACTGATACGAGCTAGCTTTTTTATTGGCTAAACGAACAGTCCATTGAATTGCTGTGACTTCACTGCCGCCAATAGTTCCTCTTAAAGTAACTTCTTGCTGGTTACCTGTTGATGAGTCTTGGTGATAAATACGAAACCTGGCTCCTTGGCGACGTAGTTTTCCATCACCAGTTCGGAAATCCTCGGGTTGAAAATCACTCTCATCCAACTTAATGGGAAGCCCCCCAGTTGATTCTGGAGCTAAATAATACTCCTTACTATCACCAACACGGGAAATGCCTATGGAAGGATAAATTTTAAAATTGTAAGTGTCTGTCACAAACCCACCATTGTTTGATTTTGTCAACTTTATTTTTCCTGTACTCAAGGGTGTTATAAAAACCTGCTCAGGTTAGGGTTTTTTGTTTTCCGCTGATGTTTTCTAGGGCTTGATAAACTCTGTTCACATTAGCAGCGAGGGATTGTAAGTTCGGATTTTCGGTAGCCGCATTTTGTAAAGAGTCGTTCAATTGTTGAGCTTGGGTAAGTAATTGATCCAAAGAAGTATCGACATATTGAAAACTAGTTCCTGCATTGGGACCAACATTTGGATCGCTATCTGCTAATACGGGAAGTTGCCTTAACTGGGTGGCTAATACGGCAAAGACGCTCTCCATCAGAGGCACAATCACTGCAAAGTAGGAGTCAGTATCTGTTTTTTCAGCAAAAAGTACTTGTAAGCTCTTGACTAAGAGTGTGTAACTACAACCTTTTCCCTGTTCCATGATTTTATCAATTGCTTGTTCACCAGTCTCCAAGTTTGTGACTTCGATAGCTTTTCCCCCACCACTGCCAAAATATAAGTCTGTTGGATGGAATCCATTATCCTGGAAAATGTCCTCCCCACACTCTTTAAACAACTGTTTAATGCCTTAATATAATTGCCCATGATTAAACTCAGCAAGATTGTTACCAACCCTGCCGATCTTCTATTGTGGGTATTCCTAAAGGACGCTTTTCTTCTGTGCCAGGTTTTGGAATCCAAATTCTGCGAGTTGGTTTTGATTTTCGGTTTAATTTTAGGCATCTAACTAGTTTCAGACATGCTTCTGGGGATAGTACTTTCTTACCGTCCACTCCTGCTGTTTTCCTACTAGTATTGTGTTGGGTTACCCTACGTACCGCCAAACATTTGCAAGACCAAGACCTTATCAAGGCTTTTTGGAGTCGTCTAACCGTTTTGACAGTTCAAGTCGTCATGCCTATACTGAATAGAGGTTCGAACATCCACACTTTACAAAATTATTATTCATATTTTGATAAATAACAATCTATAAAACTCATATAAAAACTCATATAAAATCTCATAAAACTCATAAAACTCATATAAAACCTCATAAAAATGTCTTGGACAGCACTAAAGACGGCTTATTCCAATTTCATCCCACGTTCCCGTAGCCTGCCCAAAGAGCATATAAAAATCGTGGGCTTTCATTGTCACGAATTCTGTAAAACCTTAATTTAAGATGCCACCGGACGAACTTGCTGTCGTCGGGGTTTGCGGGGATTCTTTCTACGTTTTTTCACCAATAAATAAGCAGCAGGAGTAAAATAAAGTGCCAGTAGAGGAGAACCACCAATACCACCGGCGATCGCAATTGCTAGAGGCATCCAAAAACTACCACCGTCAGTAATTAAGGGAATAAAACCGACCATTGTAGTAATAGTTGTAGTTAAAACGTGACGAGTTGCTTTGACAACAACTTCTCGCACTGCTTTGACATCACCCTGCTTAGCTGCTTCATTTTCGTTAAAAGCTGACAAAATAATAATCGCACCGTTGATGGCAATACCAATTAAACCCATTGTCCCCACAATTGCCATAAATCCAAATACTGAACCAAAAGCCCATAGAGCAAATAAAGCTAAACCAACCGATCCAATTGCAACACCAAGGACAATAACTGTTTGTCGAAATGAACTCAGGGATAATACTAGTGTAATTACCATGATTAATCCGAGCAATCCTACAGTTGACATTAAATTTCCCGTAGCTTCCCCGCTTTCTGCTTGTTCTCCGCCATACTCATATCTGTATCCTGGAGGAAGTTGGGATTCAAAATTTTGTGCTTCCAAACGTTGTTGTAATTCTCCCAGAACTACTGAAGGTAAAACTCCAGCGGAAATAAAAGCTTGCACGGTGTTAACCCTTTGCTCGTTACGTCTGGAAATACTGGCTAATTGAGGAACCAGGTTAAAATTACCTAATGCTGATAAAGGACGTAAATTTTGCTGGGAACCACCTTGTTGATTGGGCTGTAAATTAAGAGAAGCAATTTGAGATAAATTTCCCCGGTTTGTATCAGCAATCCTAACTCTTACGGGTAAATTTTCTGTAGCTTCAAGAATCGAACCACCGACGGAACCTTCCAAATAAGTTTCTAACTGTTGCGCTATAGTTCTATTATCAAGTCCTACTAACCTTGCTTGTTCTTCATCTACTTGTAATCCCAATTTGGGTATAATTTCTGTCAAGTCATCTCGTACATGAGTTACATTGGGTATCTCAGTTAAAATACGCCTTACTTCACCGCCCAATATTCGCAGTTGTTGGATATCAGGACCAAAAATCCGCATTTCTACTGGAGCTTCAAAGGGTGGTCCTTGTTCTAATTGTTTCACCAACACCCGCCCTTGGGGAAATGCTGAATCTAACTCATCTTGTAAAGTCCGAATCAGTTGCGTAACGCCTTTATCTGTATTTAGCTGTACCATTCCTTGGGCATAGTAAGCAGCATTTTCGATTCCACCAGTAAAGTTATAGTAAAACTTGGGAGCGCTTTCGCCAACAAACCAATGAACTTCCTCAACCTGGGAATGTTTACGAATCAATTGACGAGCTAATAATACATCAGTACGACTTTGAGCAATAGAAGTTTGAGCAGGAAACTCTATTTCAATTTGGAATTGATCGCGATCGAGGGAAGGGAAAAATTGGGTTGGTAGAGTACCTACATTCATAAAACCCATTACGGGTAATATCATTGTGATGATAACAGCAATTATCGGTTTCGCCGTAGTCCATTCTAAAGTCTTGCGATATATCCTAGCTAAAAAAGGTGAAGAAAAGCCTGCATTCCACCAAGCACGAGGATTTTTTACTATTGATAGCAGTTTTGATAACAAAGATCTACGGGATTTACGCGGTTGTTGATGAGAATCTCGATCTTCAACTTTAGTATTACCCAGAAAATGTCCCGAAAGTGCCGCAATTATTGTTAAAGATATTATTAGAGAAGAAACCAGCGACATAATCACGCTCAAAGCGATAGAGCCAACAAATTCACCTGCTCCTCCCGGTAGCAAAGCAATTGGTAAAAAGGTAAGTATTGTAGTTACAGTTGAAGCTAGCAGAGGAACTGTTAAATAATTAACTGTTTTCACCACGGCATGTTTTGGCTTTAACCCTGCTTTCAATTCAACTTGAATTTCATCTACAACTACAATGGCATTGTCAATTAACAATCCCAAAGCAATAATTAATCCGGTTACTGACATCTGATGAATGGGAATATTAAAAACTTGGAACTCTCCCAGTACCGCCAATACTGTTAATGGTAGTGCGGTGCCAACAATTAGAGAAGAGCGCCAACCCATGCCAAAGAAAGTCACCACAACTACAAGCACACCACTAAATATTAAGTTCGATATTAAGTTATTAAAACGTGTTTCTACATAACTACTTTGGTCAAAAATAACCTCTAATTTAACTCCTTTGGGAAGGCGCGTGCGAAAATCATCTAATTTTTGGCGAATTTTTTCAGCCCACAAATCAATCCGATTTCCAGATTCCATCAGCACTCCCAAGGCTACCCCTGGCTTACTACCAATTAAAGCCAAGTCTGTTACTGGTTGTCTGATACCCCTAGTAACTCGTGCAATATCTCCCAAGCGGGTAAACTGTCCGTTTGCAGTGGAAGAAATCGGAATTTGACGAATTCTTTCTAAAGAATCAAGTTCCCCTTCCACCTCAATTGCTAAAGTATTTTTGGGACTGCGAAGTTGTCCTGCACTAGTTTTAGCATCACTTTGCTGTATTTGTTGGGATAGCTGTTGAGCATTTAATCCCACTGCAGCTAAATCGGATGGGTTGATTTCAACAGTAATTTCCTCTGAAGGAAAGCCAAAAGTATCTACTTTCTCAGTTCCCCCTACTCCTCGAATTTCCACATCAAGTTCTTCTGCAAACCGCCGTAAAATAGCGTAGTTGGGTTCCCCTTCCCCTTCCCAAACCAAAGATGCAATTACAGCATAAGCTAGTGTCTTTGTTTCATTTAAATCTGGTTCCAACACTCCTGGAGGAAATTGTGGCCTAGCATCAGCTAATTTATCCCGCACTTGCGTCCAAATCGGTTCAGCATTGTTTATAGTCTGTTTTAGCTCAACGGTAATTGTAGACAAACCAACCCGAGAATCAGATGTGATAGTATCAATTTCCTCAATTTCAGATACTTCTGACTCGATAACTTCTGTTACTAGTGCCTCTACACGTTCAGCGCTAGCTCCCGGAAACCGGGTTACAATCACAGCTGCCCGCGCTACTAATTCTGGATCTTCTTGACGCGGTAAAGATTGAAACGCCGAGAATCCCCAGAATATTATTAATATTACAGTCAAAATCAGCAGACGGACATTACGAAAAAAGGGTAGAACCATGATTAGTTGTGAATGGTGAATGGTGATTGGGAGATATATGGGAGAGAATGGTAATTAATTTGTTTGATTGCTTATTTTCAGGGTTATATGGAAAAATCTAAAATTCTCTCTTACAAAGATTTATTAGTGTGGCTTGGAATGCGAATAGCGGAGCGGAAGCTTGTTATCAAATAACAAAAGAATTTCCAAGGGAAGAAATTTATGGAATGACTTCCCAGATTCGTTGCTCTGCTGTGTCAATCCCAGCCAATGTAGCCGAGGGTTATGGACGTAAATATCCTAGTCAATTTATTCAATTTTTGAGAATAGCTCAGGGTTCTTCTTCCTCAATCCCACGCACAAATTGCCCAGGAACTAAGCGATGAACTCCCGACGCGACAATTGTGTCTCCTTCTCCCAAAGTTCCTCGTACTAAAACTCTGTCGCTTTCTTGATGCAATATTTCTACGCTGCGTTGTTCAAGCATAAATGCATTTTTAGGAGTAGTTTCATTTTCGACTTTTGGTTTAGTTAAAACATAACAAGTCCAAAGTCCCCGCAATCCCTGTGTTAAGGCTTTATTCGGTAACCAAAATCCTTCTGTCGGTATTGTATCTGTTAGTTGTAATCTAACTGTTTGACCGGGATTTATTTTAGATATTGTCGAAGCTTCTAATCTCAGTACAACTACTTGAGTCCTAGTATTGACATTAACCTCTGGTAAAATCGAAGCTACTCGTGCCGAATAAGTTTGGTTATTAATTTGTACCCTTTGAGAACTACCAACTCCCAATCTATTTGCCACAGTTGTCGGTATTCCAATTCTGGCTTCTGGGCTAGTATTTTCTACCAAACGCACTACAGCTTGCCCTGTATTTACTACCGTTCCTTCATCTATTTGACGAGCGGAAACAATACCCGCAAATGGTGCTTTTATAGTACTTTTGGCAATATTAATCTCTAAGTCTGATATACTCGCTTCTAACTGTTTGACAGCAGCTCGCTGTGCCGCGATTTGTTCTCTACGAGTTCCTGCTAAGAGTTCATCTAAATTACTCTGTGTTTGACGCAATCGAGCTTTTAAGGAATTTTCTCCAAAAGCAATTTCATCAAGTTGTTCTCTCGAAATTGCTCCCTCGCCATAGAGATACTGTCGTCTCTTCAGCTTGGCTTTCTGTAATTGCAATTGCTGTTTGATATCATCAACTGCTGCACGGGCTGCTGCAATATCTTGCTGACGCGGCCCCGCTATAAATTCATCTAATCTCGCTTGTGCTTGAGCCTTCTGAGCTTCTAGCTGCAACTTTTGCATTTGCAAATTACTCACATCAAGCTTTGCAATGGGTTGCCCCGCGATCACCCGTGAGCCTTCTTTTACAAACACTCTAATTAATTTCCCACCCCGCTCAAATCCCAACTCGCTAGTGCGAATTGCGTCTATTTCACCTGTATATGTCCGCAATACTTGATAAGATTTTACTGGTGTTGCTTTTAAAGTCCTAACTGGCAAAGGACGAGCCACTTTAATTTGCTCCCTTTGAGGTTCTGTCTTAGTTAAATTCTTGGTACCAAACACTGTCCCTACTGCTACCATCAACCCAAGTACCCCCAATATTCCATAGCGAAGCAACTTGGAATAATCTTTATCCTGATTCTCCAATTCTTCGCGACCGAGTTTTTCATCACTTGATATCTGGTGGTGCGGAGTCAAATCTGGGTTCATAGCTTTCATCTCCACTAGGGATTTATGTATTTTAAATCGGTTTTCTCATACATATAATTCAAACACACGTTTTAATAATCGTCAATCACACGTTTGATAGATATATTTGTTAAACTATATACATATCAATGTTTTGGGCAATTCTAACCGATTATATTGCTTTCGTTTACAGTTATAATTGAATTATCAATGTCTTTTTTATCGAATTAGATCTCCAATAAAATACTTTCTAATCTAATTCATGATTATGAAAACTCCCTTTCCATAATGTAGAAGCGGAACACTGAGCTTAAAAGTCGGTCTCATACAACATATCATTCAAACGTTTGATTAAAACAAAGATAATGAAACATGCTCTTACAGTTACTGATACAAAAGAACAAATACTCAACGTTGCGGAGCGACAATTTGCCGAAAAAGGCTTTGCTGGAACAACTTTGCGGGGAGTTATTCGTGAAGCGGGAGTAAATATTGCAGCGGTGCACTATCATTTTGGTTCAAAAGAAGAACTTTATGTTGCTGTGGTGCGAAGAGTAGCAAAGCAAATGGTACCAGCTCAACTACAGCACTTGGGGAAATATGAAAATCTAAAGCAACCGCCATCTGTAGAAAATATTATGGAAGCTTTTTTTGCTCCCCCTTTGAGGATGATATCGCAAATGGGAGAAGCAGGAATGATTCGCGCTCAATTTGTAGGCCGCTGTCGTGGGGAGCCTTTACCCATCCAGCAACTAGCAGATAGAGAATTTGATGAAAGTCAACAGCGCTTTTTGGATATTTTGCAACGGGCGTTTCCCGATCAAACCCGCTTACAACTAAAGTGGAAATTAGATTTAGCGATCGCCATATTAATTCGTACCTTAAATCAAGTTGGTCAATCAGATAACCTGATTGGAGGAAATTCTTCAGAAGAGGTAGAAATCGCGATCGAGCGTTTAGTTAAATTTGTTTCTCAAGGGATGAAAGCTTAAGTAGGCAATTGGGGATGGGGGATGGGGAGAGTTAGGAGCGCCCCAGGAGGGTCATTTTTGACCATTACTCATTGCCGTTTTCGGTAATAGAGACAAAAATAATAGGACGGCCCGCAACTGCGACATTGTAGGGTGCTGTGACGGTTACGATAATTTATCACCCATAATAAAATGATTTGAAATTACCGTCACGCACCATAAACCTTGAACAAAATTAATTGTATATTTGTCAAATTAAATGCTCCGGGAGCCGTTCGTCTTTTGTACTGCTCCCGGAATTAAGTATTATTAAGCTAATGGCGAGTTAATCCTGAGTAATTTTACTTATGAGCCGACTTTCCTCTTATAAATCAATTTTTGCCAGCGACCAATCAATGCTAGGAAATTTAGGCAGTTCACTTCCATCATCTTCGCCGATCTCAGCTTGAATGCGCTCCTGTAACTTTTGATTCATAGATAGAACCAAATCTGCATTTTCATCCTTTTTCAAAGCAAGATTGTTCATTTCTTGTGGATCTTCGACTAAATCGAATAATTCTAAATCGTTTGCAGCATATAAATCTTCTAAATTAGATGGCTGGTTATGTTCAGTGGGAGAAAAGTAGCGAGTAAACTTATACCGACCATCAAAAACTGTGCGAAGACTACCTCTTTTTTTCATATTCGGGAGAGTTGCTTGTTTAATCGCTTTTCTTATTCCCCCATTTGGATCTTTTACTGTGGATAAGAAGCCAAAAAACTCGCTGTCATTGGTCATTAGACCACTATAAGTAAATAAAATGCTATCACGTATCTCATTCATGGCAGCTTGTTCTGGTTGAGAAAGTAGTGTTGTCAAATCTTTCCCAGGTAACTTTTGTCCTGCTAGCTCAACTTGACGTTCAGCACTAACCCCAGCCATGGATAACAATGTGGGTACAAAATCGATGTGAGAAGTTAAAGCCTTGCAGTTTTGTCCTCCTTTCACATCGGGATGAACTATATAAAAAGGTAAATGAATTGTTTCCTGATAAGCAAATGGACCTTTTCCTCTCAGACCATGAGCTCCAGCCATTTCACCATGATCGGAGGTGAAAATTATGATAGTATTCCGGCTTAAATCTAGATTATCTAACTCTTGTAAAATCCCATATACTTGTTGGTCAACATGGCGAATACAGTTGATATAGTAATTATTTAAACGTTGCCAAGGTTCATCTTCTGGAGGAACTGCACCTACAACATAGCTCCACATTTTATCAAACTCACCATGAGCTTGGGGGCGACTGGGTTCATCAAAAGGTTGGTATAAATTACTAGGTAAAGGTATATCCGATTTAGCCTGGTAAAGTTTGTGAGCAGGTGCTCTGGCTATCTCCAAGATTAGCTTGCCAGTATCTTGTCGGTTTTCTCCTTCTGCATCTGTATTGAAATACATGACATCGTGGGGATTAACAAGGCTAACTGTCAAACACCAGGGTTTATTCTCATCATTGAGAGTACGTCCTTGATTTCTTAACCAACGAGTAGCACTCCCTGCAACCAAATGATCGTGAAGATATCCTCCTAAAGTATGCCCAATAATGTCGCCTGGATCGTAATAATCGTAATCGGAGAAGCCATAATTATCCATGAGTTGGGTTAAATTTACAGGCTTATTGGTGGAATCAAATTTACGGTTAAGATGCCATTTACCTTTATAAGCTGTGTAATAACCAGATTTGCGTAATAGATGCCCATAAGTAGGAATATCAGTGGAAAGGTTAGGGACGTACAAGTAATTGGTGTTTTCAAACATACCATTGACGGTCGTCGTTAGCCCTGTTAGAAGTACTGAGCGTGATGATGTACACATCACTGCTGAAGTGTAATGGTTATGAAAATTAATACCAGTTTCTTGTAAACGCTCATGTGCGGGTAAAGTAAGCCTTTGAGGCCATTGACGAAAGTATCTTTCTTGATCTGTAAATATAAATAAGATGTTGTAGCCGTCAGCTTGGAGAGATTCAAGATTTTTCATGGTTTTCTGCTGAAATTCATTTGTTTGTTTCAACAATTTCAGTATCATTCAATTTCAAGGGGAAATCATTGACAGTTGCAGACAATACTTATGGTAATTTTTGACCATTAACTATTGCACTTTTCGGTAATGAATAGTAAGTTGATGACGAAATTCCGCCACCATATTTTTTTTCAAACGTAGTATAGTACTGTCAGAAGAAAAAGCTTGAGACGTAATTTTAATCGCTATAGAAACAGGTGCAGTCCCTTCCATCTAGACTACACCTTTTTGAATAATAAGACTTTAATTCATTCGTCCTAATTAATATTTTCAACGCCAACCTACTTAATGCTTCACATTACTGGATGTAATTTTCCCCGAATGTCTCCATAAAAAGTTTGAGCTTTAGTGTGTAAATTAAAATAAAGTTCTCCTTTTTGGGCAATGTATTGCATTCCTGCAATTGTTTTGACATTATCAGGTATACCCGGAACAATTGGACATCCCGCAGTAAAAGCACCTACAATCCCATGTCCAGAATTAGATACTTTTTCAATATCTTCATTCCTAAGTTCTACTTCAAAAATACCATCCGCAAAATTTTTCTGGATATTAGAAGAATTACCAAAATCAATTAGTATAGGACCAAGTTGATCTGGTCTACCGCAATGAATATGGAACATATTAATGTCTTCAAAATTGACATTTTCTGTCTTGACATACACATAGGCTTTACTGAGATCATTGGTAATCCTTAACATTCCATGTCCCCGAGATTTACGCTGATTTCTTGGTACAGATGGTTCTGTAGATAAAAATTCTTTGGGAGCAAAGGGGGGTGTATCTTCCTCGTCAGCTGGTTCCTGGTTTGGATTTAAAAATGCTTCGTAAACAAAGCCGATTTCTTCTCCCTTGGTTGGATATAGTGTAACTGGTTTGGTTTGAGTTGCTGCAAATGTCTTTCCGGGAATAAACAACAACAAAACCATAAAAATAACTATGATGATAGCGTCGGGTTTAATATTCATTTAGTCCTTTTCGGTAAATAATTTGTTTAGTAGCTCGACTGGGGATGTTAATCCCCTGAGTCGAAAATTGAGGTGATTAATAGCGACAAAGAATGAGGGTTTGTTGATATTAGTTTTGATTAGTGAATTAAACTCTAAACATCGATAGTTTCTAATTTAGCCCAAGTTTGACTGCCAACAATTCCATCCACAGTTAAACCATAGTATTTTTGGAATTTCTTCACAGCTTCTTCTGTTGCGACACCAAATATTCCATCAACTACCAAAGAACCAAATCCAATACCATTTAACCGTCTTTGTAGATATTCTACATCTTCACCTTTACTACCAAAACACAGAACGGGACGAGAATTTGTATCATTTTCAGAAGCATCAATTGTATCTACTACTGCCCAAGTTTGGGAACCGACAATTCCATCAATGGTTAAACCATATTGTTTTTGAAAAGCCATTACAGCAACATTTGTAAAATTACCAAATGCTCCATCAACTACTAAACTATTATCAGCAACAGTTGCATTTAAAACTACTTGTAAATCCTTAACATCTTGACCGGTGCTACCAAGGCTAACAGTGGGACGAGTGCTGGTATTTTGAGTTGTATTAGTCATAATTTTCTCCTTGTTTTTTGAATTTATTTAATCGTTGTTTAATTCAACAATTTCAGTATCATTCAATTTCAAGGGGAAATCATTGACAGTTACGGACAAACAAGATGGTCATTTCTGACCATTAGTCATTGCACTTTTCGGCAATTCTCCCACCTTCCAAGAGAGTTGGCAAATTACTCCTTCCTTGGGTAAAGACTCCCGACGAAATTCTCCTCCCAATCTTTTCGCTAATAAATGGCTGTGCTTTGTACCTTGTTGTTCCTTTCCTGGCTTTAAACCACAGCCATTATCCTGCACCTTAATAATATAATTATCTTCACGTTCTTCCCCCGTAACTACAATTCGAGTTACACCATGAGCGTGTTTACCTACATTACACAAAGCTTCCTCCAACCACAAACACAAGTCACGTTTCATTTCTAAGGTTAAGGAAGATTGAGTAATCGGTGCAAAATTCCGTACTTTGACTCGAATAGTTTGGAAGTAAGGAAGATTGCGTTTAAGAGTTAGGGAATATACTTCGTGAAGTAAATTATGTAAGGGAAGATTTAGGTCGATAGAGGTTCCTTCCCCCAAGCGAAGAGAAGTTTCAGAAGTTGCAGATTCTAAAGTTTCTGGTGATATTACTGACTTCCTACCTGTATTATTTTCATCTGCAAGACTGTGTCCCACTGCGCGAATTTCAGTATTGAGTTCCTTCAAACGCTGTAAAAATTCAGTTTGAGATATCTGCTCGGTTTGTACATCTCTTTGCAGTAGTGCTAGGGTTTGTAGTGGTCCATTATGAATTTGGGTAAAAGCTTGCTCCAAAGCCTTTTGGCGAATACTCTGCCGCTCTATGATTTGAGCATAATACTGGAGACGTTCGGTATACAAGCTTTCGACTATTGACTGGAGACGATTATGCAAAAAAATCAGTGCAGTTTGCACACCCATTACTGGTCCGAAGGAGATAAGTAGATCTAGCCCTCGTAGGGAGTATAGTTCTTCTGGGTTAAAAATAAAGTAGGTCAAAATAGGTCCAGCAACACCTATCCAGACGAGTATAGTTGCCAAGAGCAATCGTTGAGGACGTAAGGTTATCAACATAAACGTCATTAACATCAACGATACTGAGGATATCGGTGGTAAATTATCTACAAGACTAATGTTGGATGAGGTAAACGCCTTCAGAGAGTGAAACCAACAAGGCACCACAATAAACATAACACCCTGAAGTATACCCAGATTTATTACTTGTTGCAAGCTCTGGGGTTTTGTATAAAGAAGTATCAGTAATATTAAAGATGTAATTGCAGATAGGGGAGGAATAATTAGATGAAGCGGGTAGGTATTGGGTTCCAATCTGTGGACAATAGTGGCAATAGTTGCACTCACAAACATTAAAATCAAAACAGCTAGAATCACTCGACGCTTTAATTTACTTTGGGGATCTAAAATGGTAGACATCATATCCGGTTAGCAGTAATCAATCTAGTAAACCTTGTTCCCGCGCACGGATTTGTGTTAAAGCTCGAACGTTTTTTCCTGGTTCGGGATAAATTCCCAATGCATCCTGAATTTTCGACCAGTAGTGACGAATCATACGTTCTGACTTATACATTGATTGAGCAATAGCTTTATCTTGCAAACCTTCTTCAAAAGCAAGTCGCAACACTTCCAACCACTCGGGTTTTACTTCCAAATCGGTTTGTAAATCCTTAGTATGAGTAAGTCCCTGCATTGCCCATTCCATCCGAGTTATAAAAGTTTCTACAGTTTCGCTTTTATCAGCAATTGTAAATCCTCCTTGATGGGCATCAATTTCAGGTATGAGACGAACCAATGCTTTGATGTTGCTACTTTGCACCATCAAATTAAGCTGCGGATAATCTTGCATTAATTGCTTGAGCAACCCCAATCCATGCTCAATTTGGGCTGATGCTCCCGATTTCTGGGGAATAGATAAATCGGCGATCGCTAAGTCAGGGGAATGTAGAGTAACTTCAGTAATAGCCTGTTGTGCAGTTTGGGCTGATAATATTTGGGCATCCCGAAAGCGCTCGCTTACCAAACTAATGGTTCCATTTAACAGTAAGCGATGGTCATCAACAATGAGAATTTTTGGTTGTTGAATATTCATTTGGAGTAAAATAAGTTACGCATCTTGTCTTGTTGCACCATGCCTCGGAAGTCCCCTGTTTAGACAAAATACACGGGAGTATACCGCTAACCCAACACCCGCGCTCGGATATGCTGCGTTAAATAATCTACAATTTTACACCATGGTAGCTTATAGCTACAAGCTGCCATGAAACAATTTTTGATATTCTTTAAGCAGATAGAATAATCGAATTGCTGAGGCTTGCCGCAAGATGGTATACAGCATTGCCCTCATGCTCCCCTCCGCTATGCTTAAGTTCTACTTACGGGGGCGCTTCACTTCGGACTAAATTTTATCCCAAACCAATTAAGCTAAAAGCAAGTATTCAAGGTGCTTTATGTTCTGCTATGTTATTGTCGGTTTACGATAAAATTAAAACAGAAAAATCTGATAAAACATGCATCAGTTGTCGTTCTTTTGTGGATTTAAGAAGACGTTTATCTCCTGCAATTGACAATGAAAATTTAGGAAGTCTGGCATCGGCAGTTTCCACATTTCATAATATTAGCCCTCAGACTGATTTTTGGCAGTTAGCAAGGGAGGTTAAACAAGAAGTTAAACAAGCTATAAATCGCGGCAATATGTTTAATATTATCTTAATGTTTACGGAAATTTTAAATGCATTACTTTCAAGTTCAAATAAGGCACCTTTAGCAGTTGAAGTCACAAATCTTGGACAGGTTGATATCCCGGTTAATTACGGCTCATTAAAACTCGAAGAAATCAGTTTTATGCCATCTCAAGGTGTGTTTGGAGGTGTGTTTTTTGCTGCAGTAACTACCTTAAAAGGTAAGATGATGCTTAACTATGTTTTTTCTGAACCTTCTTTAAGTCAAGGAACAATAGAAGATTTAATAGATAGTACGATGTCTTATCTTATTCGCAGTTACCAGTAAATTTTTGGCTTAGAAAATTCTTCTTTGCTTATTATTTTTCGACAAGCTTTGGGTTTATTCCAAGTTATAGAAGCTGTTATCTTTGTTTTCTTTTAAGATTCCTTTTGATTTAAATACTTTTACAGCAATTGGAAAAGTTACATTACCCACACTATCCCATTATATTATGTCCGGTTAAACTACCATTCTGTGGGGGTGAATGAGTAAGAAGTAAGAAGTAATAAGTAATAAGTAAGAAGTAAGAAGTAATAAGTAATGAGTAATGAGTCTTCA
>DESS01000262.1:0-1279 GCA_002361335.1 Richelia sp. UBA3308 | reverse complement strand
TTATATAGTAAGTAATTAGCCAGACTTGATATTATCTACTTTCCCCAGACCAAGTCTAAGCAAACCAAATAAAAGTTACAGCACTTTGCAAGTACATCTGGCCTACAGGATAAGCAGGGGGAGCGGGGGGAGCAGCCGGAGCTGGGGGAGAGATGTATTGGGTTAGGGAGGGGTTTAAATGTACCGATCGATAGATGAAATCTGCTGTATGTTAGCGATCGCACTAAAGAAGCAAAAACCGCTCTTACACAATACAAAACCCTTGGTATCACCTTTCTAAAATGGCCGATAATTTTGTTATTTTTAACTATAATTCTCGATTACAAAATTGTAATTGGAGTTGTAGAGTAGGGAATTTAAAATAGAATTATCAAAAAATAAGTTATCGAATAGTTGTGAATGTTCTATTTGTCGAAGATGAAGCAAAAATTGCTGACTTTGTTCGGTCTGGATTAAAGGAGCAGGGTTTTACGGTAGATTACTGTGATAATGGTGATGAAGGTTACTTGCTGGCTCTAGATAATGAGTATGATGCAATTGTGCTAGATATTATGTTACCGGGGAAAGATGGGTTATCAATTCTCAAACAATTGCGTCGGGAAGCTCGAAATACTCCGGTAATTTTATTGACAGCTCGTAACGAATTGGACGATCGCTTGCAAGGGTTAAATTTAGGTGCTGATGATTACATTGGCAGGTGAATATCTCTGAGTTATTATGTAGAAATGCTGGCTCCTCATTTGACTGTGAGAACTAATATTGATCCGGGGTTAATAGTCAAAGGCGATGGCGATTTATTAATGCAGGTTATACAAAATCTATTTAGTAATGCTATAAAATATAATATTGCCGACGGTTGGATAAAAGTTGATGCTTTTCAAAATCATAGACAGCTTCAGCTGACGATTGCTAACGCATCAAAAGAAATACTTCCTGGCAATCGCAATCGAATTTTTGACCGTTTTTATCGTGGAGATTCAGCCCACAGCCGTAAAATAGAAGGAATTGGATTGGGTTTGAGTCTTGCTCGTGAAATTGTCCGCGCTCATCATGGTGAGTTGATGCTTAATCGTGTATGTGATGGTGAAACTTCTTTTACTGTTTGCTTGCCCATAGTTTTCTAAGAGTTAAAAAGGAACAATTAAATAAAATTTGTTTATCAAGACATGCAGGGTTTAAAACCCCACCGTCTGTACGGTGCTAGTAATTGGTTGGGGTAAAAACCCCATCCAATTACCTCTCCCTCCCTCCCTCACTCCCTCACTCTCTCCCTCTTTAT
>DESS01000113.1:5323-6384 GCA_002361335.1 Richelia sp. UBA3308 | reverse complement strand
TTACTCGTTACTTGTTACTTTTTACTCGTTACTTGTTACTTTTTACTCGTTACTCTTTACTCATTACTCTTTACTCGTTACTCGTTACTCGTTACTCGTTACTTGTTACTCGTTAGTTACTATATTTTAAAACTCTTGTGGTACGGGCATCCCTGCCGGTGCGAATATATCTTATAAATATAAAATATGCTGTATCAATCATCAACAATCAACTTTTAATTGATAATTGTTTCACAAAATTTGCATGTTCTGGTGAATTTAAGCCTTGTTGTAAAACTGTAAGAACCTGTTTCATTTCTCCAGTAAGTAATGACTTTTCTGCTAACCACAAGCCAGGAAAAACCCGACTTTTAATAACTCCTTCAGTGTCAGCTTCTAAGGATACATATTCACCATTTTGTAAACAAAACCAATCAAGTTTATTTTCAAACACCTGCCAAACAATATATTCTAAAACACCATTGCGGCGGTAAGCATTTTTCTTTTCATGTAAATCATTAGATGCACTACTAGCGGCAACTTCTGCTATTAACTCCGGTGCGCCTTCAATATAATCATCTTCATTAATACGCGCTTGTCCACCCAAATTTTCATCTATCAATAATACAACATCGGGTTGGGGTTCATTATCTAAATCCAAACGTACCGTAGAATTATCACCTAAAATTAAACCTGGAATTGTAACTTTGTAAGTACCCAGCCACAGAATTAAGTTTCCATGTGGTTCTCCATGACTTCTTATACGTAAAGGTGATGCCATATAAACAATTCCTTCAATTAATTCCGCCTTTCTATTATCAGGCATAGCGGTATAACGTCGTTCAAATTCATGGCGTGTAAGTCTATCTCCACTTTCCAAAAGCGGAATTTTACTGACATTATTTTTAATAGAAATAGTCATTTTACGAACCCCTTATTATGATTAATTATTAATTGGGCATAGGGCATTTGAATTTTGGATTTTGAATTTTGAATTTTGGATTTTAGATTAAAGATCAAGAATTAGGAGTTAAGAGTGAAGAGAAGTTTTATTCCCCTTCCATGCCCCATGCCCAATGCCC
>DESS01000113.1:0-5275 GCA_002361335.1 Richelia sp. UBA3308 | reverse complement strand
CCAATGCCCAATGCCCAATCTTTTTAAGAAGCTTCTCCTCCCACTACTACATTTTTTATCCTTAAACTTGGACCGCCGCAACCTACAGGTAAACCATTTTGTCCGCCTTTTCCACAACCGCCAGATTCATCCCAGTAAAAATCGTCACCAATCGCTTCAATATCTTTTAAAGTTTGAAAAACGTTACCAGAAAGAGTCACATCTTTAACAGGTTCAGAAATTTTACCGTTTCTAATCATCCAAGCTTCAGCGGCACTAAAAGTAAACATTTCTCCATTAGTCATACCACCTAACCAGTTTTTGGCATAAACTCCTTCTTTGATGTCAGAAAACAAATCATTTACAGGAGTTTTTCCTCTTTCTATCCAAGTATTTGTCATTCTCACGATGGGAGCATAGTGATAATTCAGACAGCGAAAATTACCAGTAGGGGTTTCATCTAATTTGCCTGCGGTTTCCCGAGAATGCAAGCGCCCAACTAAAACACCATCTTTAATTAATTGAGTAGTAGTTGATGGCGTACCTTCATCATCATAATAATAACTACCACGATGTCCCTCCGGTGCAGCACCATCAAAAATTTGTAAATCTTGATGACCAAATTTTCTTCCTAAAGTCATTACTTCTAATAAATCCGGGTTTTCATAAGCCATATCAGCTTCAGAAAGATGTCCGAAAGCTTCATGTACAAATAAACCGCTAAGAATGGGATCAATTACTACAGTGTAAGTATTACCTTTTACTGGAGGTAACGATAAAGCTGCGATCGCTCTTTTTGCGGCACTGCTAACTTGTTGATCTAAATTGGTTAAATCTTCAAAAGCTTTGCGGGAGCCGGTGGTTTCTCTTCCTGTTTGTACGGTTTCGCCATTTCTTGCGGTGGCGGCAAAACGCATTTCCATATCAACCCAAGATTGTTCGATCAGGGTGCCTTCACTAGTAGCAATAATTACTTTTTGGGCACTATCACCATAACGCACGGAGGTAGTAGTAATGCGATGGTCTACACTTTTAAGTAAATTGGTATAATTGTCACACAATTCCTTTTTTTGACTCAAAGGAATATTTCTGGGGTCAGTACCAGTCAGGGGTAATTGACAAACTGCTCGTACAGTGCTAATGGGAGCTAATACAGTTTCTTCATCCCCTACAATTAAAGCAGCTGCAATTGCTTCTTCGATACGTTCTTCAATGGTGGAAAGATGATTAAAGCTACTTAACCCCCATCCACCTTTATAACAAGCTCTAACTTGTCCCCCAATGGAAATGCATTCGCTCAGAGTTTCCACCTTATCACCACGCAACAAGATATCAGTTCCCTCAGCTTCCTCAAGGCGAATCATTAAATAATCAACTTTGGCGGAGTAACGAGCTATTAAGTCAGTTAGTAAATTTTGAACATCAGCAGTTAAAGTAGGCATTTTCCTATATATTAATAAGTCATTTTATAATCCAAAATACTTTCAATTATAATATTTAAACTTTGGATAATAAAAGTTTACTTTTTGATCCAGAACTTACGCAATTGTCACAGTCCCTAGTTGGTGCATGACGCTACAAGCTTATTACTACGTTAAAATTTATTCTAAACTACACACCCTACCGGCCCAATTGTGCCAGTTGCCGCCATTCCTAAAAAGTTTACTTTTTTATTTTCATGAAGACAATTAAGATTAGGAGAATTAACAAAAATGAGTGAGGTAATAAAAATTGCAAGAAACTATATCTAAGGTTCCTAAATCAAAGTCGAATTTATTAACAATATTTACTTTGATTAAACCCATTCTTCCCATTGCTGGGGTATTCTTTTTTATATGTCTTATACTAGTACTGAACCGATATTTTAGCTTTTACGCTTCTTTTGACCAAGGTATTTTTAATCACGTTTTTTGGAATAATCTCCACGGGCGCTTTTTCCAAAGTTCTCTTTCTTCAAGTCTTTCCACTAATGTTGTCCACGCAAATGAAATCCCTACAGTTTATTACCATCGTTTAGGTCAACATTTTACTCCAGCCTTATTACTTTGGCTACCGATATATGCCTTGTTTCCCAATGCAGCAACTTTAGCAGTGTTATTGGTAACCCTGATAACAGCTGGTGGTTTGATGTTATATGTTTTAGCACGTCAGTATTTAGAACCACCCTTGGCAGTAATGATTACTGCTAGCTATTTCGCCGCAAATGCTGTAATTGGTCCAACACTGAGTAATTTCCACGATATAAGTCAAATTCCATTATTTATTTTTACTTTGCTTTTGGCAATGGAAAAACGCTGGTGGTGGCTATTTTGGCTGATGGCTGGATTAATTCTCATGGTGCGAGAAGATGCCGGAGTGGGGTTATTCGGCGTTGGGGTTTATATGGTTTTGAGCAAACGTTTTCCTCGGGCTGGATTAGCAGTTTGTACCCTTAGTTTTGGATATATGCTGCTGCTAACTAATTTAATTATGCCGCTGTTTTCTGAAGATATTTCCAAGCGGTTTATGTTAGAAAGATTCGGACAGTATGCTGATGGTGATGAAGCTACTACTTTGGATATTATTTGGGGAATCATTAGCAATCCGGTGCGATTAGTAGTAGAACTAGTTACTCCAATCGATAAAACAATTCGGTATTTACTCGGTCAATGGTTACCTTTAGCATTTATTCCTGCAATTGCTCCAGCTTCTTGGAGTATTGCCGGATTTCCCCTATTAAAATTACTTTTAGGTAAAGGTGACTCAGTATTAGCAATTACCATTCGTTATGCATTAAGTGTAGTCCCAGGATTATTTTACGGTGCAATACTATGGTGGTCAAAACATCCTAAAACATTTAAACCTTCATTTCGTCGCTTTTGGATATTTTGTATTTGTCTATCTTTATTTTTCAGCTTTACATCTAATCCAAATCGTACCTTTTACTTTGTCATTCCCGATTCAATTAAACCTTGGGTATATGTATCCTTACCAGAACAATGGCATCATGTCAATCAAGGAATTCGTCCTTTATTAGCACAAATCCCTTCAGATGCCAGTGTTTCTACAACCACTTACCTTATACCTCACCTTTCCAATCGTCGCCAAATTCTTCGTTTACCCATGTTGGAATTACGAAATGACGCACGAGAAATTGTCAAAATGGATTATGCGATCGCGGATTTGTGGCAGTTACAAAAGTATGCTCCTGCTTTCAAACATGACCGTGGTTTATTAAAAGAATTAGTTAATTTGATTGACAGAATCACCAATAATCAAGAATACGGAATCATTGGCTTTAATGATGGTGTAATTTTACTACAAAAAGGTGCAACATCCGATCAAAAAGCAGTTGAAAATTGGTTGAGTTTTAAGAGCATGTTTAATAAGTAGGGTTGATCCCCCCTTCCCCTCTTAAAAAGGGGGGTTAAAGTCTCCCAATTCATCGGGGGATTTAGGGGGATCTGAAAGTATGCGAGTTTTATTTATAACTTTTGGACCCATCATCTTACACTGAAATCCAAAATTTTGCCTTGCCTACCTCGTGATCAATTCTAAATGTAGAGACGTTATATATAGGTCTCTACAAGGTGGTTATGCAGCAAATCAATTTCATACATCAAATCAGCAACACCAACTATTTTCTGCTTCCTAGTAGTCTACCAAGAAAACAAAGCCTGGGAAAATTCAATTTACTACTCACCACTCACTACTCACCACTCACTACTCACCATTCACCACTCACCACTCCTCTAGGAGAAATAGCTTTGTAAATAGTTGAAAGTCAAGCGCTTTGTTTCTTTTACCAGTCTTTGACGAAAATCAGGACTTTGTCCCAAAGATAGCCACATGAAATTACCTATTGCTTTCACCATAATAAAGGCGATCGCATGATAATCTTGGGCATTCAATGGTGGATTGCGTTTCGGTAAAAGTGTTGCTATTGTCTGAATCAGCCTAGCATCATCAGCTTCATTTACAAGAGGCATCCTCGCTTGTACTTCCATAAAAACAGCATAATAACCCGGATGCTGGGAAAAAAATTGCTCTACTCCATCAGTCATCTTGTCTACATAATCAGCTAAAGAAATCTCCGCCATTTCTGGTGTATCCAAACTTTGAAAATAAGAAAAAAGCTCGTCGCTATATCCCTCGGCTAAAGTCTGTAAAATAGCTTCTTTATCTGGGAAAAACTGATATAACGAACCAATGGGAACCTTTGCTTGTGCTGCGATCGCTTTAGTTGTGGTTGCTGCGTACCCTTTCTCAACAAACATTTGTTCCGCTACATCCAAAATTCGATTAACCCGCTCCAAACTACGAGCTTGTGTTGGTTTACGTCGCGTTCTAGCTGCACTCTGAGACGAACTTTCTGCCATAAAAGGCATCCTCTTGACAAAAATAAACTTTTCTAGAATCATGATTAACATGAATTATACTCATATTTTAACTGTTTAAGTCTCTCCCAGGCAAGTGCTTTATGGAATTTACTACTCACCACTTACTACTCATACCAATACTGGGCGGAGGCTGTGCTCAATCACCCGCAGCCGGCTAAGGCTGGGGCTATAACAACAAAGCCCCTCTTCAGGGGCACAATTGCGGCGCATCTTTATAAAGAAATGGTATCACCACTCACTACTCTTTAAAATGAAACTTCAACGTTTATCTCGACTGAGCGATATAATTTTTGCTGTAGCCATGACGATAATGGCACTAACTTTTGAGCCGCTTCCACACAAAGAGATGACACCCCAGGAAGTGACTGCATTTGTGCAACAGCAACTACCATCATTAGCGGTTTATATTTTGACATTTGTCGGAATTGGTTTCTACTGGATTACCCATCTCCAACAGTTTCGGTACTACAAGCAAACCGATACGGTTCATATATGGCTTACTCTGCTCTCCTTACTTTTTGTTGTTGTTTTACCCTACGCTAATGATTTATCCACTATCTATGATGGTGTTTTTATCATTCAGTGTTTCTACAGTCTTTCAGCCGCGGGAGTGGGTATCTTTTCCACAGCAGCCTGGATTTATGCGACTCAAAATCGGCGTTTGGTTAGTCCGGATTTGTCAGATGTAACCATTCGTGAAATTCGACAAGAAAGCTATGTTGAACCCATTGTTTCCTTACTCGCAATTGGGGGTGCTTTAATTCATCCCTTGGGTTGGACACTAACATTTATAATTGGGTTTCCATTGATTTTTTTGATTCAAAGATTATTCCGAAAGGAGGAATAAGAACCCAAATGAAACCAGCAATCTGTGATACTGAACCAAATTAATTCTGACGGTTTTGTTTTTCTACCGA
>DESS01000260.1:35093-86054 GCA_002361335.1 Richelia sp. UBA3308 | reverse complement strand
GCACAGAACTGTTCCCACGCAGAAGCGCTCTCGCGTCTTTGTAATGTGGTTGTCATGGTACGGATAATTGCGATATCAAACGATATGAATAATTAACTAGGTTTTTTAACCTATGTACTTATACTAAAACAAATATTTCGTTTTGTAAAGCGTTTTCACACAAAAATTGTATCTAAGGCTGCTCCACTGGACCTGTTAATTTCCTTGAAAAGCTTGTATCATAAGGGAATGCGGCTAACAAACAAAAAAATTAATTACTCATAAATTCTTATATATTTAATTATTACTCGTAAGAGTAAAGTAATTAATCAAGTTTAAGATTTGATACAGCTTGTTGAATATCGAGGGCTAGATACTTATCCAGTGCCATATACATCCAATTAATGGATATGTGAGGGTCTTGACTAGTTTTTTGAAAACCCAATGCTAATGCTAGACTTTGGACGAATGGATGAATTGTCATCGAATATAAATCGCAAAGATTGGGAAAATCCCCTTGCATATTGATAAAAGTTTGTTGAGCATCCTTTAATAATTGACATAGACTATCGTGGTGTTGATATCTAGAATCGATTTCAAAGCTGCGAATAAAAACAGAAGTACAATCCTCATCTCCCGGTTTTGCGATATTAAAAGGATCGGTTTGACTAGAAATAGTCAAGTGGAGACTTTTAGTTGCAGGTAGAAAAAAATTCTCTTCAGATTCGGAAGCTACAGGATGAAGAATACAAATACCAACAGCGTCTTGAGTATCACAGCGACGCAAAACCCGCATTCCTTTTGAATATTGTTTAGCGTAATTACGTAGTTTTCTAGCTATTATCTGAGGAGTACCATGAATTTTTTTGTTCATCCAATCGTAGTTGCGGGCTAAAAAAGTCGCAACGGGAATAGCGTCAGTGCGGGGGTTGAAGTTATCGGTGAAAAATTTTACTGATTGAGCAACTTGTGTAGATTGATTAATATCTGGCATCATAGAGCAAATGCGAATACATATATTATTGCCATCAAATTCCTTTTCAATCAGTCCCAAAGCCACCAACTTATCAATCATCATTCCCGCAGCACGTTCACTTCCTCTGTCTTCATCTGCGTAAAATAGTTCGTTGGCTTCTCGATGAGTACAAGGAACAAAACCTTCAGGTAAATAAAGTTCCTTTAAAGGTTCAACAGCATTTCCTAACTGTTGCTGGTATTTTAACAGTAAATAGGCCCATAACTTCACAAAACATTCAGATCGACGGCGCGTCAAACCAACTCTTCCTTTCAAAAGAGAAATATACCTGAGCTGATGTTCGACACAAAACCATTCATCAATAGACAGCAAATCCTTCACCACAGAACTCTCCCAGTAAATTCTTCTAAGCAGAAGTAACAATACAGTCATTATGAATCCCTTGACCATATTGTATTGGTTAGCTTAAGAAAAACTTCACTCTACTTCAGAGAAATTCCTTAAATTTCATTCTATCTTCATTAACTTCAATATTTTTTCCAGGATTACTACTTAATCATTGCGAATTCAGAATTTCAAACATAACAATACAGCTAAGAGATTGATTGAAGCTTATTTTTTAATATTTTAAAGGAGAGAAATAATGACAGTTTCACATGTATCGCAATATCAAAAACAAGCATCTATCCATAGAAATGTACTTGACAATACAAAATCAGAATATGAAACAAAACACCCAATATCACAACTTCATCTGATGCAAGCTGTAATTGAAAGTTTTGTTGACGGGATTTTTATACTGACAGCAGATGGTGAATTAGTCCATGTTAACAAACGGGCACGTTCTATTTGTCAGCAATTAACATTTTTGTTAGATAAAGATGAAATCCCTGATGAAATTCGGCGTATTTGTCAATCTTTAAGGGAAAGCCGCCAATTATTCCCCAATAAAAAGATATCTATTGAATCAGAAATTGAGACAAAATCATCAGTAAAAATACGAATTCGCGCTCGATGGTTACAAACAAATGAAAGTAACAATGATTACTTACTAGTTACTTTAGAAGACAGGGAACAGACAATCCGGAGTATGGCGATTTCAGAAGCGAAAAAATACGGTTTAACTGAACGGGAATCCCAAGTTTGGTTATTGCGTCGAGGAAATTATTCCTATCAAGAGATTGCCGAAAAGCTTTATATTACAATCAATACAGTCAAAAAGCATCTGAAAAATATTTATGCCAAGCAACAAGAAATCGTTATGAGTTGACAGTTGTTAGTAAGAAATAATGCTCACTATTGATCGGTTTATAACTCATAACTGCTAATTTTTAAGTTGATTTTAACGGTATAACGCCTAATTTTTGTCTGACTTCATCTAAAGGAGTCGCCCAATCAGATTCAATATCCCAATCAATTAATTTTGTTGCCATTTTGCCATTTCTAATCACCTGAATAATATCTTGTAAATTACATTTATGTATTAACAAACCAGCTAGTACAATGATGGCACTAGAAGGGCGAAAAACTTGAGAACGAGTAAAAGCTTGCAATATGAATTCATCATCTTTAGATGGAGAAAGTCCGGTAACAACGTGCCAAATATCGTGAGTTCGCTGTATCCAATCTCCAGAATTTAGGGGTTCAAAGCCATTTTCATCAAGAAATCGGGCAACTTCTCGACCTAAAGTACCTTGAGGAAGTTGACGTAATTCTTCCAAATTAATATCTAATTCTCGTCCAGGATAAATCTGAGGATTTATCGTTTGAGCCATCTTTAAAATAAAGCCGAGATTTCCTTTCTCCATAACTTTTTTCTCCTGTAAATAAATGAATACTGGATGGTCTTTGTCTGATTCATGTCAGGGTGACTAAAATTCGCTTCATTTATTTATTATAAAAAAAATTATTTTCACGCAAAGTACCCTTTAGGGTACTTTTTTTATATACAAAATATCAAATAGGGAATAGGGAATAGAAAGTCAATACAGTATTTGACAAAACTATGCACAATAATTATTGAGATAAATTTGTATTTCTCATCAAAATATTGCAATATAGATAACATAGATGGCAATATCAATAATTGATGATAACTCTGAAATCTGGCAAAAAAAACTAGGTTTCTCAATAAGTGAAATTTTTACAACAGATAAATTCCTCTATTCCATGTCATTTTCCAATTTTCCTACAGTTACCTATAGCCCTGCTTATACTATTGTCCCCACCTACGAATGTTTTAATAGGTGTAGTTACTGCAATTTTCGCAGCGAAGCCGGAAATAGCTCGATGCTTTCTTTATCAGCAGCAAAAAATATTTTGAAAAGACTTCAAAATCAAAATGTTTGTGAAATATTAATACTTAGTGGTGAAGTTCATCCAA
The DNA here is from genome assembly GCA_002361335.1 of Richelia sp. UBA3308. Lineage (GTDB taxonomy): Bacteria > Cyanobacteriota > Cyanobacteriia > Cyanobacteriales > Nostocaceae > Rivularia. The sequence goes on along the minus strand of DESS01000260.1, from coordinate 82,716 downwards.
ATTCACCACGTCGCCAACAATGGTTTAAATTAATTTATAATTTATGCGAATTAGCCTTATCAATGGGTTTTTTACCCCATACAAACGCTGGTCCTTTGAGTTTCGAGGAAATGCAAAATTTGAAAAAAGTCAACGTTTCTATGGGGTTAATGTTGGAACAGTTAACACCAGCTTTATTAAAAACCGTTCATAAACACGCACCAAGTAAATTACCAGAATTGCGGTTGCAACAATTACAGTGGGCAGGTGAATTAAACATACCTTTTACAACCGGATTACTATTAGGAATTGGTGAAACAGAACAAGATTCTTGGCATACATTAGAAGCGATATCTCAAATACATCAAACCTACAAACATATTCAAGAAGTAATTTTACAACCACATAGTCCAGGAAGTCAGCAAAGCTTTGATGCAGCACCTTTTAATCCCCATAAATTACCACAAATAATAGCTAAAGCCCGGCAAATTTTACCAGCAGATATTACCATTCAAATTCCACCAAATTTAGTAAAAGATCAGCAATGGTTGCTCGCTTGTATAGAAGCAGGTGCGAGAGATTTAGGGGGAATTAGTCCCAAAGATGAAGTAAACCCCGATTATCCCCATATTCAAGAACATGAATTACGAGAAATATTAAAACCTGGGGATTGGGAATTGGTTCCGAGATTACCCGTTTATCCCCAGTTTGATGGGTGGTTATCGGGAGAGTTAGAAGTTGCGGTGAAGAAGTGGAGGGAAGAATTAATAAATAAGAGGTAATAGGTTAAAGGTTAAAGCTTGAAATTCAGAATTGATAACAACTAACAACTTGGGAAGATTAGAACAAGCGATTGAATCTTACGATCAAGCCATTGAAATTAAACCCGATTATCATCAAGCTTGGTACAACAAAGCATGCTATTACGCCTTACAAAATAATATTGAGCAAGAAATTGAAAATCTACAACAAGCCATCAATCTAATCCCTGAAGAATATCGATAAATGGCAAAAACTGATCGTGATTTTGATGGTATTCGTAATGATGAAAAATTTCGAGCGCTCCTATACGACACTTAACTGAGCACCACCCAGGTGGGCTTTGCTAGTGTAGCCCCACCCTTCAAGGGTGAGGGCTAACAAATATGATTATCGGTTTATTTCCCCTCACAAAACACCCTACACCGATTGAATTACCGAATACTTCTCTCGCTCCTGAAGCAAAGCAATTTTCACATTCTCAAATTCAACTTCAATCTCAACTACTTGCTCTTTGATTCCTTCCCCTATTTCATTAATTAACATCATCTCCAACTTACCAGACAAATCAGCTAATTTACTTGCGCCTAATGTTGCACTACTAGAGGAAAGTATATGAGTCAATCGCTGAAGGATTTTCAAATCATCATTATTGAATGCGACTTGAATATCTTGTAAAACTTCCGGAGTTTCTTTTAAATAATCATCAATTGTTGTTAATAGAAATTCTCTAGCATTAACAGCACAATTTAAATCAGCAATACGATAGATATCTTGTAATGCTACAGTGTCAATTGTAGAATCATTTTGATTGTGAGATTGTGTTTGATTAAAATCGCTTAATTTACTAATATTTTCTCTATTAAGCTCACACTTAGTAAGCACTTGCATCAGTTGTTCAATGCGAAAAGGTTTAGCAAGATAATCATCTATACCTGATGTAAAATAATCTTCTTTGTCAGCTAAAATAGTACTCGCAGTTAAGGCAATAATTCGGGGGCGCACCGAGGATTCCCACTGTTGACAAATATGTTGTATTGCTGTCATACCATCCATTTCAGGCATATGCATATCCATTAATATAACATCGTAGGTAGGCTGGGTTGATTGACGGCGCAATAATGTAAGTGCTTCTAAGCCATTATTAGCAATATCTGCTTGATAACCCATTCGCTGCAACATTAAGCTGATTATTCTTTGGTTGGTTGCATAGTCTTCTACTAAAAGTATTTTTAAAGGATGTTTTTGGGCTATACCAGCATCAATTATAGTATCCGAGCCTAAGTTGCTTTCCCATTCCTTGCTTAATTGTGTTTTAATAACCCGAGTTGTAATCGTGAAATAAAATGTACTACCTTTATTTGGCTCACTTTCAACCCAAATTTGGCCGCCCATTAATTCGCTCAGTTGTTTACAAATTACAAGCCCTAAACCTGTACCACCATACTTTCGAGTTATAGAAGAATTTATTTGACTAAAGGCTTTAAATAGACGATTAATTCCATTAACTGGTATTCCAATTCCAGTATCTTTAACAGCAAACTGAATTTCATAATCTTTTTTTTCATTTCCAATAATTTGGCGTTGCCGACTTGTTACAGAAAGTTCTACACTTCCAGTTTCGGTAAATTTAATGGCGTTGCTAAGTAAATTAATCAAAATTTGCCGCAGTCGGGTTATATCCCCGATAATAACTTTTGGAAGTTGAGGATTTTCATGGAAAATAAATTCTAAATCTTTTTCCTCTGCTTTCGGAGCCAATAAGGAAAAAACTTCTTCAATACAACTAGTTAAATGGAAAGGTTCTTCTTCAATTTCTAGATTTCCAGATTCAATTTTGGAAAAATTAAGAATATCATTAATAATTTCTAGTAAACCTTTACCACTATTACAAATAGTTTCCACAAATTCTTGTTGTTCTTTTGTCAAATCAGTATTTAACAGAATATCCGTCATGCCAATTACCGCAGCAATTGGAGTACGTATTTCATGACTAATCATCGCTAAAAACTCTTGTTTAGCAAGTTCAGCTTGTTTGCGTTCTGTCATGTCTCGTAAAATGTAAACATAACCTTGAAAATGCTCAATTTCTGTATGAACTTTTGAGCATGAAAAAGCTACGGTAATTTTTTTTCCACTTTTTGTTTGACAAACTGTTTCTACTTCTTTAACCAAAGGAGTTATGGGACCAAATACAGGTGTTTTAATGTTTCCTCTTTCTTCTATTTCTTCTTTCCAACTGTCAACTTCTTGTAACACAGTAGAAATAGATTCACCACAAATTTCTACTTCATCATATTCCAATAAAATTTGTGCAGTTCTATTTATAGTTTTAATTTTTCCAGATGGGGTTGTCACTAATAAAGCATCTGCCATTGATGTGACAATTTGGTCAATATATTGCTTGGAAGCAGTTAGAGTACGTAATAAAAGATTCGCTTCATTGACACCTTGTACTAAAGATTGTTCAAGAACCATTCGTTCAGTGACATCTTCTATAATTATCAATAATTCATTACTAATTTGATTGTTTTTCAGATTATTAGCAATACAAATATCAATATAGATTGGGTTTACAGTTTTTTGAGTCCGTATTACTCCCTTAAGTTCAAAATTATCTTCTTTTCCCGCTCTAATATCCCTTGCGATCGCTTCAATTCCAATCAATTCCGGAAAACCAGTCCGAATATCTTTTTCTAGCTGTACTTCATTAGGGTTTTCAGCCAAAAAATTAACTCTTGGAGATAATTCTATAATTTTCCAATATTCATTAATAATCAGATATTCAATACGACGTAAAGATAATATATTTGTAAATAAAGAGTTCATTTTGTTAAATTATCGAATTTGCTAAAGATTGAAATATGTCATCAACGTTAGTTCCGGTTTTAGCTGAAGTAGCATAAGTCAAAACGAAGCTACTATTATCCTCGAAGCTATAAATGTGTCGATATTTTTCTACAAATTCTGCATCAATTAAATCTGATTTATTCAAAGCAATCACGGCTTTAGCTTTAGGATTAGTATTCAAAAACCTTTGAAGATGTTCGGAAATATTATCGAGTGATTCTGGGTTAGTTATATCACCAACTATGATTGCTCCTGTTGCTCCTTGAAAGTAATTTTTAGAAACTTCTTTAAATTTATTGCTACCTTCTATATCCCAAATTAATAACTGTAATTTCAGATTATTGTCCTGTTCTGATTGATTTACTTCTACAGATTTTCGAGAAATTTTTACACCTACAGTAGACAAATATTTATCGCTAAATTGTCTATCAACAAATCGACGAATTAAGCTAGTTTTACCTACACCAAAATCACCAATAAGACAAATTTTTTTGGAAATGGTAGACATAATTAATAATTATTAATTTAAAGTTTACTTACTATTGGTCGTTGAACATTGAAAAGTAGCAAAATAACTATTTTTTTTTTTATAAAAATGCCGAAACTAGAAGTTTCAGGATGAAATGTATATTTTGTAAATTTGTCAAATTACAAACTTGAAAATATCAAATAAAATCAAATCAAAAATATTTATTTCTATGTAATTAATTTCCTTTATAAATTGGTTCTAAAATAACGCAGCGCATTAACCATGAAGGTTGGTTTGCATCAATTCCTGGAGGTACATTAGTTTCACCAAAAACTTGTAATCGAGATGGAGAAATTCCCTGCTTAATTAATTCTTGCTGTAAGATTATTGCTCGCTGAAGTGGTAATTTTTTGGTTTCTGAACTACCCTTAGGAGAATAACTATAACCAATAAGTTTTAAATGATGCATTGGATACCTATCCATAAATATTTTTACTTGTTTTAGCTTATTTTCTAAATCTTTATCTACTAAAGTTAACGAGTTGGGATGAAAGTAAAATCTCACATCAATAGAAACAGGTTTTACCTGTACTACGCTAGATACAGTTTTAACACCGGGAATTTGTTCAAATGCTTGAGTAATTGTTTTCGCATCTGCAATTCGACTGACATTACCCTCCACAGAAACTTTACCCTTACTGTAATCGGTGGTAATAGCCGTACCATTTATCCGATTTAAAACTGCGGTGACTCTTTTAACTTCAGAAGAAGCTAATACTGGTGATGCTGGTACTTCAACTGAAATAATTTGATTATCAATCTTCCAATCAGGGAGTTTTGAACTAACAATTTGTTTTGCTTTAGTTTTCAAATATTGATTGGGAACTCTTCCTGTTAGCTTAAGTTTATCTCCATCTGCTTTAACATCGAGACGATAAACCGACAACTCCGGCGCAGAAGCTAAAGCCAGGGCAGTTTTATTTTCAACTGAACCAATTACACTAGTACGGTATTGCCAAATACCCCAAGGAATGAAAATTGCACCCAAAATGAAGAAGCTTAATATGAATAGCACAGAAAGTTGACTTTTTTTTTCTTTCTTCTGATGCTTAAAATCTTTTAAAGGTTGCAAAAGCGTATTTACTTCAGCTGGAATTGTTTCTAAATCCCCCTCAAATTTTTCTATAGATTTACCATAATTTTTGATAATTTTGCTCAGAGTTTGTCGCATCAGAGAAATAAATTTTTTAGGCGGCTTACCCTTAACAATAATTGCCAGATAACAGTATCCTGCAACTTCTAAAATTATTTTAAAATTACCATAATCAATCTCATGAAGTTCGGAAACATTCCCCGATTGAGCCATACAATCGTTAGCAAAGCTGCGAATTGCTGTCAACATTCCCGCTATCATATCTGATTCAAGCCGCTCTGAATCTGAAGGTTGAATATCACAAATAACCAAACCCGATGCTTTATGAATCAAAAAGATAGCTTGAGGAGTAAAAGATATTGATTCTTTAACAATTAATTCTGCTTCAGTAACTCCCTGAAATTTGGCTCGAATCTTACGTTTTATCCCTTCAAAACTCAAAGTATTCTCAATTTTTTCGTTAATACCTTGAATCGTTTCCTCCATGTATTTAAAAATGGTATTACCAATCACCGGATAAAGCGCATCTACAATTTTATCTTTTTCTAATTCAATTTGTTTTTGAATCGCCTCTCCCATAACTGGCGCGATCGCTGTTGCAAATTCCTCTATATTTAGATTAATTTGCTCGGCAATTGCGACAGGAATCGCAGCAGATAAAGCTACTCCCATACTATGTTTATCTTGTTCAACTCCGTTATGGATAGCGTTATCAATAATTGGTACAATTGCTTCTACAAATTCATCTTTTGATTCGGAAATTTTGCGCCTTAAAAGTTCTATTATTTGCGGTAAAAGTAGCTTCAGTAATTCATCAGAGTCATAAAGTTGGTGATTAAGTTTTTTCAAATTGTTTTGAATTTTTACTAACTCATCTCCTACTAAAATATTCTGTAACTTTTGGAAAGCTGTAATTTCTTTTTCTAACTCATCTCTATTTAATTCCTTGAAGTTTTCCGATTTATCTTCAAGTGGCGTAATTTGTACCGGAATTTCCTCTACTGATTCCTTGTAACTTGGTGATTTAGCTTGAGTTTGAGAATAATCCAACTTAGCTTCTAAATAAATATTAGTAGAAGATTGATTCTCTACTTGAATCAATTTACTTTCTCCTGTAAAATATTCCTCATTATTAGCAATTTCAACAGGCAATATATCATATGAACTATCTACTTCTGACTGCGTAAATAGTGTTTCAGAAACTTGCTTGGATGGTTCAACAATCGATAATTCAACAAGTAGATCGAGAAAATTCTCAAGCTGTAGAGTTTCTTCCCGATTTAACTGAGCAGATTCAGACATGGAATAATTTAAATCAAAGTAAAGAGTAAGCAGTTACCAGTTATCAGTTATTAATTAAAAATGATCTCCCCATCCCCCCATCTCCCCATCCTCTTATCAAGAGATTGCTTCAGATGAACCGTTATTTGAACCATTGGAGTCAGTCAATAAGTCTGAGAGTTTTTTCTCTCCATTTCTGAGCAATTTAACAGAATTTTTTTCACTGTTTTCATCCCCTGCTTCCCGCAGCATAGGAATAAATTCTTTTTCTTTGAGGCGCATTCCCAAAGTGAATAATGTCTCAGCCATATCGTCTTTGGAAAGTTTACTGTGTCTTAAATGAGAAAAACGCTGTTCAATTTCTTCTAAGACTAAATCTCGTAAAGCCAACACATCTTCTTTTAGTTGAACTTTTGTTTGAGTAACCTCTTCTCGAATTGATTTGGTTTGAGTATCTAATTCCTCATCTAACGATTGTATGCAACTGGAAAATTTTCTATTCAATCTATCTACCTGCTGCCGTAAATCAGCAGTCTCTTCCTCCTGATTAAGGTTAAATAACTTCAGCTTTTTCTCTAAATTTTCAAATCCTGCTTTTAATTCTGCTGTAAAGCTAACCTTTAGTTGTTCGACATGGGAACGCATTTCTTGCTGCAAAAGCGAAATATCCGATTCTAACTTGCCAAATCTGGTTTCATATTCTCTTAATTGCGCCCCAAAAATAATATCGCGGATTTGGTCGATGTTACCAAGTCTTTCTCGTACTTCTTCTCTAAGCATTTGAGTCATTCGGCTTAATCCTTTTTGGTAAATATACTGATGTATAAAGTTATTTTTTAACTTTGTATCTAGATTGTCAGCTCCAGTGTAGGATACTTAAATCGAACCGTTCCTATCTACACCACAAAGTTATTATTCCCACTTATATGAAGTTTCTATCAGTCAAGGCGGATATTTTTTCAAAACCTGTCTCTGCCTTAGTTTGGCGATTTAAACCTTGTCACGACATTGTCACATTATTTCCGTTAATCTTATGAATGTAAACAACTCTAATTTCTTACAAGTATTTACCAAAATTCTTCTTAATCATTCAACTATCAATAAACTTAAATTTTTAAAAATCTTTAATAACACTAGAAATTTATTTTTTATTCCATCTACCATTTGCCATCTAGTATATTTTTGAAATAGGAAGTTTCTCATGGTCAATAAAGAATTTCTACCATATAAAGACCTGATTGAAAAATTCAAAGCTTGCACAAAAACTCAATATAGTGGCAAGTTAGATATCCAATGTTCTAAAGGATATAAATGGAGTTTATATTATCGTTTTGGGCGAATTGTTTGGGCTACGGGCGGAATTCATCCGTTTCGACGCTGGCGTAGAAAAGTTACTCAATATTGTCCCCAAATTAAAATTGATGAGATTAAGTTAGAGCCAATACAATTAAAAAATGAAGTTTGGGATTATCAATTATTAAATATTTTATACAACGAAAAAAAAGTCGATAGAACTCAGGTTGAAGTTGTTGCAAAAAATGTCATATCAGAAGTTTTATTTGATATCGCACAGCAGGCACATTTTGAAGATGTATGTTTTACTCATAACAATAAAGTTATCTTAGATGTATCCTTCACTTTCATGAATACAGACTTCTTCCTTAAGCGTATGGAAGAAGAATGGCGTGGATGGTCATCTGCTGGATTAGCAAATTTTACCCCTCATTCATCACCAATATTATTGCAACCAAAACAAATTAAACAAATTGTAACACCAAATGTCTACAATAATTTTGTTAACTTCATTAATGGAAAATATACTTTACAAGATTTAGCGATAAAACTCAATTTTAATGTACTTAAAATATCTTCTGATTTATTACCTTTCATTCTCAGAGGATTTATTAAAATGTCAGAAATTCCCGATTTACCTTTACCAATAAAAGAAGATAAACAGATTGTCAAAGCTTTACCAAAGAAACAACCAAAAATACCAGTCATTGCTTGCATTGATGACAGTCTTCAAGTTTGTCAAATTCTCGGAAATATAGTTACCTCAAATAATATGAGGTTTGTTAAAATTCAAGACGCTATTCAAGCGTTACCAATTTTAATCGAGAATAAACCAGATTTAATATTCTTAGATTTGATGATGCCTGTTGTCAACGGATACGAAGTTTGCGCCCAAATCAGACGGGTTGCTGTATTCGCAAAAATTCCAGTTATTATATTAACTGGTAGTGACAGAATTTTTGATAGATTTCGCGCAAAGGTAGCAGGTTCTACAGACTTTATGACTAAACCAATAGTGGTTGATAAGGTTCTAGATATGATAAATAAACATTTAGAGACACAAACCCCTGATTTACAGCCGCAAGCCCAATTTAATAACCCATCGCAACCGCAGTTTGCAGTTTGAATTTACTCCCCAATCCAAAATCTAAACAAAATCTAAATAAAATATAATATTATATCATCCTTCCAAAAGATGACGCAAACGATACATAAAAGTAGAAATATTGCAAGGAACATTAATATAATCAAAACATCCCATAGACATAACTTTTTCTACTTCAGTTGTAGTCGTAGATAACCACACAATTTTAGAGCGTTGAATAAGTTTATCTCGTTTAAACTGTTTAAGTATTTCTAATCCGTTTAAACCCGGTAAATTTTCTTCGAGTAAAATAATTTTACCATGTAACGAAGGGCTTTTTCCTATCAAAACCTTATTAGCTGCTTTGCCATCTTTTAACCAATGGACATGATAACTTCTTGTTAATAACGCTTCCATAATTGAATTCGCAAAAGCTGAATCTTGGTGTAGTAGAATTACATCTTTGTGGAGTGGAAATTGATCGGATTGAAGCTGTTTCCAGTCAGAAGGTAAAACGCAATTACCACCACATTCTTTTGCTTTTACCATTGTTGAAGCAGCCCTTTGATAAAGGGTTTGTATATCGCTTCCATCCTCGGGATATTGGGTAACACCAGCACTAAAAGTAATGCATATAGTATCTTGAGCAACTTCAAATTCAATTAATCGCAACATTTCCAAAACTTCTGCTAACCATTCAACTCCATAACCACGACTAATACCGTACATGCCAACTACAAACTCTTCACCATTCCAAGAAGATACAATATCTTCAGTTCGTAATTCTTTTTGTAACAAAGAAGCTAAACGACGTAGCATTTTATCGCCAAATTTATGCCCATAGTTCCGGTTAATTTTGTCTAAATCATCTATCTTCAATACCACTAAGCAAAAGCACTGTTGATACTGATTCGCTAAATGCAACAATCTTTCTAAATCTTGGGTGGAGCGCTGGCGATTTGGTAAACCAGTAAGGGGATTAATTTCTGCTTGCTCTTGTAATAAACGATTACGCTCCAAACGGTTGAAAATACGGATAATTAATTCGGGAGCAACAACTGGCTTATTGATAAAATCGTCAGCCCCTGCTGAAAATACTTGTTGAATAGTATCAGTATTTCGTTGTCCGGTAAGAAATACGATTGGCAGCCAATTCCAACGAGAATCATTACGTAATAATTGACACAGTTCCACACCATCAATATTGGGCATTTGCACATCTAGTATCAATAAGTCTGGCTTTACAGATTCGAGTTCATCCCAAAATTGCAGCGAATTATTCACTGTGGTAACTTTTATTCTCCAAGGTTCTAACAATGTTCGTACCAGACGTAAAATCATCCGATCGTCATCGACTACCATTACCTTAGCTTCGTTTTTTGTTACAGGTTTTAAAGCTTTGCTAATAGCTTCGAGTACACGGTTTGGGGAAATGGGTTTGTGAAAAAAGCCTTGACTTTTGCGACGAGCAAGTGCAACTCGATCTGATGATAATTCTTGATGGGTAAATACCAGTACGGGAATTGCAGGAACATGATTTGACATTTCCTCTAAAAATATCAATTTATCTTCGCCTTCCTCAACCGATATATCCAGCAAAACAATATCTGGGCAAACCCTTTGTAGAGAATTTCTGGCAAATTTTAAATTAGGTGCGATCGCCGTTTGTAATCCTCTTGCTGTGGCATCCCTTACCAAGCTATCGATAAATTGTTTATCTTTATCTACAATCAACAAGCGAATTTGAGATTCAATTGGAGTTTGCTTGTTTTCAACAAACACCTGTGGATTTGGGTTACCATAATTCCGAGTAAAAGAAGTTATAGTATTGTTCTGTGAATTTTGAGAAATATTTTGAGTCCGAGCTGATTCTACAAGCTTCTTACTATATAAGTTAAAATTACTATTTATCGGGGATGCTTTTTCAAAGGCGGGATTTAAACGGTAGCCCAATCCAAAAACTGTTTCAATCAAATCTGGAGCATTTGCAGCCTTTAATTTCTGTCGCAGTCGTTTAACTAACGTCCTTATTGTATCTTTAGTCGGCGGTTCATCTTCAAAAGACCATAGCTGATTTAAAATATTGTCTTGGCTATGTATTTTTTCACGATCTTTCATGAATAGCTCCAACAAAGAATATTCTTTCTTCGTCAGATTTAAAGGAACATTAGCGTATTTTACCTCTCCAGTTCTAGGTTCTAAATAAAGGTTTCCCCACTCCAGTATGGGAGACACAGTTGTAGCCTTTCGACGCAGCAACGCTCGAATTCTAGCTATCAGTTCCGCTAAAGGTACAGGCTTAACTACATAGTCATCTGCCCCAGCATCTAAACCTTTGACTTTATCTTCACTGGTATCCCTCGAAGTTAAAAACATTACCAAAACCTGTAAACCTTTCCCACGCAAACGAGCGCAAAAAGTAATCCCATCCAGCTTTGGCAACATCACATCCAGCACGATCAGATCGTATTCCTGTGCTTCAACAAATTCCCAGCCTTCTTGTCCATTTAACGCAGTATCTACAACGTATCGATTTTGAGTTAAATTTGCTTTAAGCTCTTTTGTGAATAGCTCATCATCATTTACAATCAGAATCTTCATTGCTGGGAAAAACAAATATTTTGATTCAAGAAATATTTTTTGATCAAGGCAAGTATAGCCTACTTATATGGGGGGATGGGGGGATAGATCATTTATAACTCCGGTGGTACCTTCCTCCTAACTTCTAAAAAAAATAATCCAAAATCCTGTTAGCGAAAATCCAAAATTCTTTGATTTTACATTGCATCTACCAAAAGAAAGAGTTTACTTAAAAAAGCCTGTTGTAAAATAAACATAGACGTATACGGGGGACTAGTTTACTAGTCATAGATGCCTATAGAAACTATCTTTGGTAATCTCCAGGGTCTGAAACACAGCCAACAAAAGCAATTGCAGCGGCTGTATCACCAGCGTATACCGGGCGATAGTCTGACAACTCCGGAATTCGCTCAGCGACTGGCTGCCATTAGTACTGAAATAAATCAGCCAGTGTGTGCCTATCTCAACCGTCGCGGACAAGTAATTCGGGTTGGGGTAGGCACTGTGCGTAAGACCCAAATTCCGCTGATGGAACTTCCGCGTTACGGTGCGGAACGACTTAGCGGTATTCGTTGTATTGCTACTCAGTTAAAGCCTGAACATCCTTCTGATGAGGCTTTGACGGCTATGGCACTACAAAGATTAGATGCTTTAATTGTACTTAATATTACAGGAACCGGATTCAAACGTCGGGGCGGTGGTGCTACTGGATATGTTAAGGAAGCTTACTTGGCACACTTAACACCCCAAGATGCTCACGCTTTAATCACTAGAACTAATTCCCAATTCACTACCAGCGATTATTCTTCTCCTTGTTGGAGTGTTTCACCAGCTATGAGTCTGGATGCATTGAGCAAACAAGACTTCCTGGATTTGGTTGAAGGGCTTGAAGAAGAATTCCAACGAGAATTTGTTGCTAAAGAAGTAGATACCGATCGCGATCGCGTTGTTATTGTTGGGGTTGTCACTCAAGATAAGTCATCTCAACAATTCAACGATACTTTAGCAGAACTAGGGCGGTTGGTGGATACTGCTGGGGGAATAGTTCTGCAAATGATGCAACAAAAGCGATCGCGAATTCATCCCCAAACTGTGGTTGGTGAAGGAAAAGTCCAGGAAATTGCTTTAAGCGTTCAAACTTTGGGAGCAAATCTTGTCGTTTTTGATCGGGATTTGTCGCCAGCCCAAGTGAGAAATTTAGAAGCTCAAATCGGCGTTAGGGTAGTCGATCGTACTGAAGTAATTTTAGATATTTTTGCTCAACGTGCTCGTTCTGGTGCTGGTAAACTGCAAGTAGAATTAGCCCAGTTAGAGTATATGTTACCGCGACTAACTGGTAGAGGTCAGGCGATGTCCCGACTTGGGGGTGGTATCGGTACGAGAGGTCCAGGTGAAACCAAACTGGAAACTGAACGTCGTGCAATAAGCAGGCGCATAAGTCGCTTGCAAAAAGAAGTAAACCAATTACAAGCGCATCGAGAACGGTTACGACAGCGACGACAACATCGAGAAGTACCGACAATTGCGATCGTCGGCTACACCAATGCTGGTAAATCTACTTTGCTCAATGCTTTAACCAATGCTGAAGTTTACACTGCAGATCAGCTGTTTGCAACCCTTGACCCGACAACCCGACGCTTGGTAGTTCCCCATGCTGTAACTGAAGAAACTCAAGAAATTCTAGTTACAGATACAGTAGGATTTATACACGAACTACCGGGTGCTTTAATGGATTCATTTCGCGCCACTTTAGAAGAAGTGACGGAAGCGGATGCCTTAGTACATTTAGTAGATTTATCTCATCCTGCTTGGCTAAGTCATATTCGCTCAGTCAGGGATATTCTAGCACAAATGCCGGTAACACCTGGTCCAGCACTAGTAGTTTTTAACAAAATTGACCAAGCTAACAGCGAAACCTTAGCCTTAGCTAGGGAAGAATATCCAATGGCTGTGTTTATTTCTGCACATCAGCGCCTTGGTTTAGAAACCTTAAGAGAGCGGTTGGGGCAGCTAGTTCAATATGCAACAACTTCTAGATAAGCAGGAATATAGCGGTTTTGACGGAGCCTCTCATACAGCCTTGTGGCATGGGCGTTGCTTGCACGTCCTAATCTCACGAATAAACTTTGTATTGCATTCAACCCCAAAACCGCTATAGTAACTTCAATTTCAATTAACTTCAAATAAATTTACACTCCTGGGGAATTTATCTTCAGGAGAATTTTATATTGGATGTTCCTAGAGAACAAGTAACAGGGTAACAATTTTTAGGAGTAGTCTCGGTAATCCATTGGCTGCTTTTTCATAGAAAACACTAAGTACTTTTTTTATTTCGTATATATATCAGTGTCAATACTGATGCATCCCGTGTTTAAACTGAAATATTATCTAATTGTTACGCACCTGGATTAAAGCCAAATAAATAATTGTTTTTTGTGCTTTTACATGAGTCTACTATTACTCCTGATAGTAGACTCATTGACAGCTACTCAGTACAATAAACAATTATAAAAGTATAAATTAGTAATAATAGTAAATGTTTATAAGTGCTATTTTAGACTAAGTTAATAAAATAGTTTTAAGATAGTTTGTATTAAAAATATCCAAAATTACTTATCAAGTATTTACAGCGAAATATAACGTTCTAAAATTAAGAATTGCTAAGTCAACATGAGGACGTTATGGCTGCCAAAGTCGAAATTTACACTTGGAGTACTTGCCCGTTTTGTATGCGCGCTAAAAGTCTATTGAACAGGAAGGGGGTTGACTTTATCGAATATAGTATTGACGGAGATGAAGAAGCACGGGATGCAATGGCTCATAGAGGAGATGGACGACGTTCAGTACCGCAAATTTTCATCAATGATAACCATATTGGTGGTTGTGATGATATTTATGCTCTAGAGTCTCAAGGTAAATTGGACGAGCTATTAGCTTAAAACCATAGAAAAGATGGCTAATAACTAGAGATTACTTGACATTTACCCCACTCTGTGTTTCAGGGTGGTTTTTTTATTTAATTTTACGATCCAAGGATTTTAGATTTTAGAAGCCATCCTAGTGGGAGGATCGATCTGTTTACCTTCGGGGGGATAATTTTAAATGAATCACCAAATTATTTGAAGGATAAATCGAGGCAATAGCGTGAAACTGGCTTTTATTATCGATCCCATCCATAAATTAGACCCCTCTCATGACACCAGTGTAGCCATGATGGAAGCAGCGTGTGTTTTGGGGCATGAAGTGTGGATAACCCAAGCGTCGCAGTTGAGTGTCGTAGATAGCACAGCTTGGGCGCATCTCCAACGAGTCGAAATCATCCCCGTTGAATTTGTAGAAGGAGGCTACAAAGCTGCAAATCCCTGGTACAAGTTAAGCGACAAAACTAATATTTGTTTGGAAACCATGGATGCTGTATTCATGCGTACAGATCCACCAGTAAATGATGTATATCTTTACGCTACTTATATTTTGGACTATATCGATCAAAGCAAAACTTTGGTAATTAACAGTCCAAAAGGTATCCGAGATGCCAACGAAAAAATGTATGCTCTCCAGTTTACCGAAGCCATTCCTGAAACGATTGTCAGCGCCGATAAACATCTAATTCGTCAGTTTGTAGAAAAAAAAGGTGCTGCGATTCTTAAACCACTAGGAAACAAAGCAGGAGAAGGAATTTTATTTTTAGACAAGAGCGATCGCAATTTTAATTCGATAGTGGAACTTAGTACCAACATTGGTAGAGTGCCAGTTATGGTACAAACCTTTTTACCGGAAGCAAAACAAGGAGATAAACGGATTATTTTGCTTGATGGCGAACCAGTAGGAGCACTTAACCGTCTTTCCGCGCCTGGAGAATTTCGCAATAATATGGCAGCTGGCGGCACAGTTGCTCAAACTGAAATTACTCCTAGAGAACGGGAAATTTGTAATCAATTAGCCAAAACTCTACAGGAATCGGGCTTAATTTTTGTAGGTATTGATGTGATCGGCGGTTATCTGACTGAAGTAAATGTTACTAGTCCTACGGGTATTCGTGAAATCGATAGGTTCAGCCATACAAACTTGGGTCAAAAGGTTATTCAATGGGTAGAAGGGGCAACTAAAAACAGTTAGTGATAATTAAACCATTATTTAAGGTTTGTTAGTAGAGGTATTACACCCTGGTAAAAATCAGCTTTTGTAAAAAACAGCAAATTAACCAACATGAAATTGAAGTCAAATGATACACCAATAGTTAAGTACAAAAACTTATGATATTCCTACATATTTATTCAGATAAATTTAGGCATTACAGAATATATCGCCAAAATGCATGTAGCGATAGCTGCTGCGATCCAACTAAATTATTTCCGAATAACCGGACAGGTGTTTAGAAAACTTGTCTCTTTCTAAATTTGATCGAGACGGGAGCGCCCCAGTTATCCGATACCAAATCCAAACAAAAAGCAACCTATCCTTGGTAAGAATTGCCGACCAATTTCATCAAATTTAATCAAATTTAATCAAATTTAATCAAAGGGCTGTGGCTTCGTTTATCGATCGCAGTAATCGTCAATTCAGTTATTTGGATTACGTCGTTTTTGGAGAAAGGGAGGAATTTCTAATCCAGGTTTTTGTTTGGGTTCTGGCTGTTTTGGAGGATTTGTATTTGTTGGTGAGGGTTGTGGCATCATTGGTCGCCGTTGTTGTGTTGGAGGTGGGGCTACTCGATTGTTGGGGGTAGCATTTTGTTGTTGCTGGGCTTGGATTTCACCTGTAAACCCAGTGGCAATCACCGTAATTCTTACTTCCCCTTCGAGTCTGTCATCAATCACCGCCCCAAAAATAATATTGGCGTTAGGATCTACTACTTCATAAATTGCTTCAGCCGCAGCGTTCACTTCATGTAAAGTGAGATCGCTACCACCAGTAATATTAAATACAACACCTCTAGCGCCCTCGATAGAACATTCCAGTAACGGCGAAGAAATTGCCGCGATCGCGGCTTCCCGAGAGCGGGATTTGCCAGAACCAATACCGATTCCCATCAAAGCAGAACCTGCATCTGCCATCACAGCTCGCACGTCGGCAAAGTCAACGTTTACTAAACCGGGAATCGTGATGATATCGGATATACCTTGCACACCTTGACGCAGGACATCATCAGCATAACGAAAAGCTTCTTGTACGGGTGTTTGCTCTGGGATCACTTCCAAAAGTTTATTGTTGGGAATGATGATTAAAGTATCGACCCTAGTTTTTAAAGCTTCTACACCTTGGTCAGCTTGGCTGGTACGACGACGACCTTCAAATATAAAGGGACGGGTGACTACGCCAACCGTCAAAGCACCCATTTCCTTGGCTACTTCGGCTACCACAGAAGCTGCACCCGTACCCGTACCGCCTCCCATACCAGCGGTAATAAAAACTAAATCGGCTCCTTCTAAAGCCGTTGCAATTTCATCCCTTGATTCCTCTGCTGCTTTTTGACCAATTGCAGGATTACCACCAGCACCCAAACCCCGAGTTAACTTTTGTCCGATTTGCAAACGACAAGGAGCCGCTGCCATCGTCAAAGCTTGAGCATCGGTGTTAATCGACCAAAATTCTACTCCACTCAAATCTGAAGCAATCATGCGGTTGACAGCATTTCCACCACCACCACCAACGCCAATTACTTTAATATTGGCGACTCTACCAGGAACAATATCCCCAATGGGACTTTCTTCGGGAGGATGGTTATTATTTTGTCCTAAGCTCAGGCCAGAATGACCAAAAGGATTATTGGTACTGATTCCTGCTAGGGAGATTCCTTGCTGTCCTGAAGACTGCGAGTTCTTATAGGTAAGCCCTTGGTTATTATCAAGTGTCATTGGATTTACGTGTATTCAGATAAACGACTTTTGGGGGTGATATTTACCCGCTCGCGTCAACTCTAGATAAACACCGCACAAACGGTCGCGGCAATCGAAATGAATGTGTTTTCACGTTTTCTAACCCCGTTCGGGAAAGAAGCGTGAAGGTACTTAATTGACAGCCGTTAAGATTGCACGACGGACAACTAATTCTAGAGAAGTATACTTAATATTTACTTAAAAAAAGAACTCTATAAGTTCAACTGACTTTGCTATTTTTACTTGTTCTTGCTTTCATATATGCTTTTTAACTCCTCGGGGGTTCTTGTTAATGGATATTGGTCATTAATTTTACAACTAATAGTGTTTGTTTTGTTTCTTTATCGCCATAAATACTGATTAAATTTCAGAATTATTGAAAAAAAATAAACAACAAGTACACTTATGAAAGCCGATGATAATGGCGTTAAAAATCTTTTAACAACAGAGTTTTTGAGTAATGAGGACATAGATTATCTTTATGTAAAAGAAATTTCATACTCCTAACTACGAGACCATTACCTATGATGAATTAGTCAATATCGAAAGGGGCAGGCTTATTGTTAGCTGATTGTTGAAAGATATTACATTACCAACTAATTACTGTTTTATAAAGCCTGCCCGCATCGAGAACCTTACCTCCATGACTTGTAAAGACGAACCTTCACAGGTTGGCGGGGTGCTATTTACTTCAATCCGGTAGTTATTGTTGTTTGCCATTGGTAATTATTGCAAGTGATAGATTTTTGATTCGACTTTGACATGTCGTTGATCCAGGCAATTAATAGTAGCTTATTGTTCCTTTGTAGTTGTAGTTGTAAAACTACGGCGATTGGACGGAAGAAAGTTTTACGGAAAGATTGTGTTGATGCTCTGATAGCTTAATTAAAGCTGTTGTTAGGGCGAAATAGAAAAACTATCTTCCCTTCATAGGTTTCGCTTCTTCGTACCATTGAGATAACAACCCTTGCAGCGATTGCACCCGTTCCGGGAAATCTATTCATGCAGGGGTTACAATTTCCCGGTGGGCGTTAATTAAACTATGAAGCCTGCCCCTGCATTTTTGCAGAAATTATAACCTTTTCCCTACCCTGACTGCTTCGCCCTTGTTCCAAGATTACTTGGAAATAAATTGGAATTGAATTTATCTTCCAATATCTTCCAATTAATCGTCTTTGTGCCGCCCCCCTCTCATAAGTCACGATCAAGTTGTTGTGTTTTCCCTTCCCCCAAAACCTTATCATCATAGATTTTCTTACATCTTGCACCCTTAGACTAATCACTTCCTACAATCACCAGGAGGGCTTATACTCCCGATAAAGGTAGGTTTTATAGATATCTGTTGCAATTTCAGATGATATTTAATCCTAGTGACGAGTGCCGCCTTACTCCAAAAACAACAATTATTAATATATATATTTATCAGCATAAAACTTATTCATAAACTAGGAGTGTTTTATACATTCACGCTTACTAAATATTTTTTAAGGAGTTTGAGAGTTTATTCGCACTTTTTTATGGTTCATCTGTACTAAAATAGTTTCCGGGTTTGTTAAATCTATAAACTCAATTTGACTCATATTTACTTGTGCTGGTAAACGGCGGATTTTTGTCAACAATTTCATTTTTTCGGGTAATTTAGAAGTTGGACTTCCAATGTGTACCAAACCTAATTGTGTTTTTAAAATTATATTATTAGGGTTTTGACAATCAACTTCCATTATTTTGACAGAACTTTTGCTTACTGCTTGATAAAGCTGTTTCCAAAAGGAAAGACACTGTTGTAGTTCACCAATTAGCTTGAGACTAGGTAATTTATCGGCTTTAATTGATTTGTAGTTTTCCTTCGGAACCCAAACACCATTTATATCTAATAATCCATTTATTGTTTTTTTATTTTTAGATTTATCATCTGGTAAATTTGGAGTTTGAGTAATCGCTACTGGTACTATTTCGGATACCTTAACTATTAGTCCCGGTGGAAACAGGCGACGGCTTACGGTTGCTTGGGTTATCCCTGGTTCCCCCTTTAAAGATGCACTTAGACGACTTGGTTGAATCCGCCATAAAGACTTAGGATAGGATAATTGCATTTTTGATTGTATCGCTTCATCGGAAAGTAAATAATTTCCGGACACAGTGATATCTTTATTACTTTTTAGCACCCATACTGGTTGAGTCAAAAACCACAACAAACCACCCGTTAACCCCGTAAGTGCCAAAGTACGCCAAATTGCGCTGATAATTTTTATCTGTCTGTTGCGACGTAGTTTTTCGCGACGCCCTTCCAAATCTGTGGAGGAAACTGACAATATCTCGGGCATTTAAACCTCTTCGTGCATTTTGGTTCAAGTTATTGTATTTAGATGAACTTTCTCAACTTTAAGTCCCGTTACGACTGCTTGAATATAACGGTTTTTGGTTTAGGATCGCCATCAACCCCTGAGCGTGGAATACAAATATGATGCAAGTACGCTCCCCTTGATTCGAGTAGGGGAAAACTGCCGAAAGGCCGCTCTGGGTACCACAAGAGGGGTATTACTCAAGGGTAAAAACTGCTATATTGCTGGATTCGTAAAGGTTAGCCGTTTTCCACGGCTCAAAGAATAAAATCTTCCTTCCTTGGTGTTGCATCACGGGGGGCATATCTCGGGTTACTAGTAATATTTGCATGTAGGACCAAACATTTTATTTATGGGATTTCCCTAAGCTATAAGTATAGGGGAGTGCATTTTTGCTCTAATGTAGCCTTTTTACTTTAGGGTGAGGTTTATTTTCAAGTCAAAGTGCTACAAATAATATGAGTATATGATGAAAAAAGCTGCACCGATCTTACCCAAAATATTAATAGCAGCAGTTATATCTTTTTTTGACTTTTTTTCAACTATAGCTTCAGAATTAATTCAGAATTATACACATTTAACGGTTACTCTATCGAAGTCTGTTACCATTTTTTTCCTTCTTTGCAAAAAAATAGCATATCTGCTCCAATATCCTTGACATATATACCAAAACGTGATAATGATGGTTTGCTACAATAAACACTTAACTATCTGACGGGCACCCGACGGGTTCCCATGACAAGGGAAAACAGAGGCGAAAACTGTATAAACACACAGAGAAATCTACACTCTTAGAGAGCAAGAAAAAATAAACCAACCTTCTTGAATAAGCTTGGGAGCCAGTAAACTAACAACTAATACTTAAGTTGGGTTTGACAGTAAATATTTATTTGAATTGCATCTACATGAAAACTACACTAAATTTGTCAAGGTTTTTTAAAGCCTGTAATCCTAGCAGAACACTAGTTATGGGTGATGATTCCGATAGAAAATACTACATAGATTTTTCTGAAGTACGGGGTTGCAAAATAGTTGAAGAGTTGCAACGAACCATTGTCCGTATTTCCCCGGATGAGCCAACCTGCCAATTATTTACAGGTCATATTGGCTGCGGCAAATCAACTGAGTTACAACGCCTGAAAGCAGAATTAGAGCAAGCGGGATTTCACGTAGTTTATTTTGAATCCAGCCAAGATTTAGATATGGCGGATATAGATGTCAGTGATATTTTGCTGAGTGTTGCCCGTCAAGTCAGCGCCAGTTTGGAAGCTATTAACATTAAGCTCAAGCCCGGTTATTTTAGTAATTTATTTCAGGAAATTGGCGATTTTCTGCAAACTCCTATAGATATATCCGCAGAAGCCGAATTTTCTTTGGGCATTGCTAAAATTAATGCCAAAGCCAAAGATAGTCCCCAATTACGTTCTCAACTCAGGCAATATCTAGAACCCCGTACCAATAGTATTTTGCAAGCGATTAATGAAGAGGTATTAGATAAAGCTACCAAGCAGCTACAACAGAGGGGACTTCATGGATTAGTTGTAATTATTGACAACTTGGATAGAGTTGACATGCGCCCGATGCCGAGTGGGCGATCGCAACCGGAATATTTGTTTATTGACAGGGGCGAACAGTTACGTCGGCTTAAATGTCATGTGGTTTATACGATTCCTTTGGCGTTGATTTTTTCTGGGGAGTACGAAACGCTAAAAAATCGTTTGGGGGGTGGTATCGCCCCAAAAGTGCTGCCAATGGTATTAGTGAGTCAAAGAGATGGTAGTGACTGCGAACCAGGGATGACTCTTTTGCGTCAGTTGGTTTTAGCAAGGGCGTTTCCGGAAGCTTCCGATGGTGTTAGGTTGAAATTGATTAAGGAAATATTCGATAGTTCGGAAACTTTAGACCGTTTGTGTAGAGTAAGTGGTGGACATATCCGTAATTTACTGGGTTTACTTTACAGTTGTTTACAACGACAAGATCCCCCCTTCGAGCGTTCTTGTTTGGAAGCGGTAATTAAAGATTATCGGGATGATTTACTTTTAGCGATTGACGATGAAGAATGGCAATTACTTTATGAAGTTGTCCATCGCCAGACTGTTAGAGGTGAGTCTGAATATCAAAGATTACTACGGAGTATGTTTGTTTTTGAATACCGAGATGTCAAAGGGCGTTGGTTTGGTATTAGCCCGGCGCTAGCAGAAACGGAAAAAGTCCTCGGTTGGGAAAATTCTAAATACGAAATTCCGGCAACTTTTTCTCAATAGTCATTACGAATAATAATTTTTCCCTCCCTCTCTCCCTCTCTCTCTCTCTCCCTCCCTCAGTCAAAGCCAGTAATCATAAGCGCCCGAAGGGAGTAAATAGGCTTTACGATTAAAAATTTCAAAAGCGTTTTTATGCTTTAAAAATTTTTAACAAATTTTGACATGGGACACAAAGTCAACAAAGAAGAAGCAGCTATGAGCAATACAAGTCTTACGGATATCGCCATTTCCAATCAACATTCTTTACAAAGACTGATTCGGGCAATAGCGCTTTCCAACGGTCAATTTTCTTTGATTTTAGTGCGGTGCAATTACGGAGAATTGTGCAAGCAGGTATTAGATAATATTCGCTGCCAAACAAAGGATGTAAATCTACGAGAAGTATTTATATCTCCCTCAACCACCTCCTTACACAGCACCATAGTCTCAGAATTATTTTTGAACATACCCGCCGTGAAGACAGATTCTTTACCAACTGCGGTAATGGTATTTGGTTTGGAGTCAGTTAGAAATTTAGAAGATTTACTCACCGGCATTAACCAAGCACGAGATATTTATGCCGATAGCTTTCCTTTTCCCATAGTTTTGTGGCTTAAAGATGAAGTCGGGACAAAAATGTCGCGGTTTGCCCCCGATTTTAAAAGTTGGGCAGCAACCACAATCAAATTTGAAATGGCTGCGGATGATTTAATTCGTCTTATCCAACAGCAAACACAATCTTTATTCGACAAAGTGATAGATGCGGGGGCACAAAAGTTTTTATCAAATGCTGCCCTACTTTTAGATCCCAAATCCCAACAGCGTCGAGAAATTGAATCAGCCCGTAACGATTTACTTCGTCTGTACGACATCGAGTTATCTCCACAACTAGAAGCCAGTCTGGAATTTGTACTTGGACGCGATAACTATGTTAATGACAAAATTGATCAAGCACTATTCCATTACCAGCGCAGTTTGGAACTGTGGGAACAAGAAATAAAAATCAACTCCTCCCCATCACTCCATCCCCCCATCCCTTTAATTCGCCAAGCAGTAGTCATGTTCCACCTAGGGCTTTGTTACCGACGCTTGGCGGATTTACAGCCTGCTGCCAATATCAACTTCTGGCAGAATGCTGTGAATTGGTTTAAGCAATGCTTGGATACATTTGAAAAAATAGGGCGAAAAGACTTAAGCGCCAAATTCATTTTTCCCGCTTGTGAAATGCTGCAACGCTTGCAACACTGGGATGATTTATCACAATTAGCGACCTATTCTTTGCAATTGCATCAATCATTCGGTAACAAGACTTTAGTTGCTCAAGATTATGGATTTCTCTGTGTTGTGGCTGCTTCCAAATCCGATTGGCTGCAAGCCCATGAATTAGCGAATACAGCTCTTTCCATTGCAGAACATGTGCCAGAAGTCTCCCGCCAACAAGAAGCATGGTATCTTTTGTTACTGGGAATGTCATTGCGAAATTTGGGTGAATGGGAGGAAGCTGTTAATACTTTGGAATGGGCAAAAGTGGTTTGTGAGGCCCAATACGAACCATCTTTATACTTAGAAATTGTTGAAGAATTACGCTCTCTTTATTTTCACGAGCGTCATGATTACAGTGAAGCTTTTACACTTAAACGAGAAAAAATTCAGATTGAGCATCAGTATGGGTTTCGCGCTTTTATCGGCGCAAGTCAATTGCAACCGCAGCGCTATAGAATAAATCCAGTTTTACAGCCACAAAAAATCTCATCCATACCCGAACAAGTCGCTCAAGAAATTGCAGCTTCAGGAAGACAGCAGGATGTGAATCGTCTTCTAGAAAAAATGACTCGGGCAGATTGTAAACTTACAGTAATTCACGGTCCATCAGGGGTAGGTAAAAGCTCTATAATCAAAGCTGGTTTAGTTCCAGCATTAAACCAAAATGTCATTGGCGATCGCATAGCTCTACCAATTGTTTTGTCTATTTATACCGATTGGATCGCAACTTTAGGGCGCAGTTTAAACCAGGCGATTGCTCGCACTTCCATATCTTTGGCAATCGAAATTACAGTTGAGGTGATATTAGAAAAACTACGGCTGTTAACAGATAGTAATTACACGGTAATTTTAATTTTTGACCAGTTAGAAGAATTTTTCTTTGTCAAACATGATGCGGCTGATAGAATAAAGTTTTATCAGTTTTTCAGTAAATGTTTGAATATCCCCTTTGTGAAAGTTATTCTTTCTTTACGAGAAGATTATTTACATTATCTTTTAGAATTCGAGCGGTTAAGCTATGCAAATAGTGATGAATCTTATGATTTGGGGGTAATTAATAAAAATATTCTCGATAAAAATATTCGTTACTACTTAGGTAAATTTTCTTGCCAAGATGCTATTAGTATTATCCACAGTCTTACGGAACGTTCTCATTATCAATTAAGCGATGAATTAATTAATAAATTGGTAGATGATTTAGCAGGAGAAACTCAACAAGTACATCCCATAGAACTACAAATAGTCGGCGCTCAATTAGAAACAGAAAATATTACTACACTTACAGAATATCAACTTAGCGGTGGTTCGGAAAAATTAGTCCAGCACTGGTTAGAAAAAGTTATTTACGATTGCGGTCAAGAAAACGAACAATTAAGCTGGAAATTACTGTTTGAATTAACTGATGAAAAAGGTACGCGACCTCTTAAAACTAAGGCTGAATTAGTTACCGCAATTTTTAGAGAAGAAGAGACTTCTTTGGAAAAAGAAAGTTCTCAACTAGATAATTTTTTATCTACAGTAAATAAAAGCTTTGATTCTACTTTTTCTCAAGACTTTAATCACCCTTTTGTTAGGAAATCACAGTTTGGGAAATTAAGCAAGCAATCTATTGAGGACAAAGATCGAGAAACTCAAGAAATCATTGTAGAAGATTATCATGACTTTATAAATCCCTACAATCTTAATAGTGTAGAATTAATTTTAGAAATCCTTGTAGGAAGCGGTTTGGTGTTGCGAGTACTCCAAGAATTAGGAGAACGTTACCAATTAGTTCACGATTACTTAGTTAAACCTATTCGCCTTCGTAATGACTATGGAATCATCGCCGAATTAGAAAAAGTTCGCTTTGAAAAAACTAAGGCAGAAGTTGCTCAAAAAAGATCCCAAGACAAGCTAAATTCTATACTTCAAAAAAGACTGCGAGAAGCACGTTTCGCAGGTTTTGCTTTAGCGGTGATGTCAACAACAATTGGCGGACTTTGGTGGCAAGCCGATCTACAAAAAAAAGCTGCAATTAGTCATAGTTTACGGGCAGAACGTAGCGAAATTAACTTGAAAATTAGTGCTTTGACTGCTGCTTCTGAAGCTTTATTTGCTTCCAATAAGCAATTTGATGCTTTAGTTGAAAGTTTACGTGCTTGGAGAAAGCTCAAACGGGGACATGGAATTCAACCCGATACCCAGATGCGAGTTGTTACGGCATTACAGCAGGCTGTTTATGGAGTAACGGAAATCAACCGTTTAGAAGGACATGGTGATATTGTTTGGGATGTCACTTTCAGTCCTGATGGTAAATTACTAGCGTCGGGAAGTCGAGATAAAAGTGTCAAAATATGGCGACCTGATGGTATTTTATTACAAACTTTAAAGGCTCACAGCGAGAGTATTACCAGTTTATCTTTTAGCTCTGATGGTAATTTACTTGCTTCTGCAAGTCGGGATAAAACTGTGAAAATATGGCGGAAAAATCCAGAATCCGGAGGATTCTATTCCCAACCAGTTACAATTCTCGGTCATGGAGATTGGGTTGACAAGGTTAGTTTTAGTCCTAACGGCAAGTTGTTGGTTACGGGTAGTAAAAATCAAATTATTAAAATTTGGCGCAATGATGGTAAATTATTGAACATTCTCCGGGGACATCAAGGTTGGATAAATTGGGTCACTTTCAGTCCTGATGGTCAGCTCATTGCTTCTGCCAGTGATGATAATACCGTGAAAATATGGAAAGTCAATGGCAGTTTATTAACTACTTTACAAGGTCATGAAGAAGGAGTAACCGTTGTTAATTTCAGTCCAGACGGTGGAATATTAGCCTCAGCTGATAGAAATGGTCTTGTCAAACTTTGGCGACGTAAAGACAATGGTGGAGATAACAGCTTTGGGTATCGTCATTATCAGCAATTAAAGCACCATAATGGTATAATTTGGACTCTAAATTTTGACTTTAAAGGCGAAAAGCTGGCTTCAGCAGGAGATGACAATATTATTAACCTGATCGATCTTAGTAATGGCAAGTTACTCAAAAGCTTTAAAGGTCATAGCGATGCTGTAGCTAGTGTATCCTTCAGCCCCGATAATCAACTATTGGCATCGGCAAGTTATGACAAAAGTGTCAAGCTTTGGAGTTTAAATCCTCCTAGATTACCCGTATTACAAGGACATCAAGACCGGGTTTTAAGTGTTACTTGGAGTCCCGATGGCAATATTTTAGCTTCTAGTAGTCGCGACAATACAGTAAAGCTGTGGCAGCGACAACCTAGCACTACAGGTTCTGAAGTTAGTCTTTACAAGACTTTATTGGGACATTCCGATAGAGTGGCAAGCGTTAGTTTTCACCCAAACGGTGAAATTTTAGCATCAGCAAGCTACGATAAAATGATAAAACTTTGGCAGCGAGACGGTAAACTCCTCAAAACTCTTCGGGGACATAGCGACAGCGTCACGAGTATAAGTTTCAGTCCCAATGGAGAGTTGCTCGCATCTGCCAGTAAAGATACAACTGTTAAATTGTGGAATCGAGAGGGTAAACTGCTCAAAACCCTCAAAGGACATCAAGGAAGAGTAAATAGCGTTCGTTTTAGTACTGATTCTCAAGTTTTAGCCTCTGCTTCTGACGATCAAACTGTAAAATTATGGCGGCGAGATGGTACTTTATTAAGAACATTCTTACCTCATTCTGGCTGGGTATTAGGTGTCAGCTTTAGTCCTAAAGATAACTTGCTTGCTTCTGCTAGCTGGGACAATACTGTTAGATTATGGCGTTGGGATGGTACTTTATTAAAGACGCTTTTGAAAGGTTATGGTGATAGCGTTAGTGCTGTTACCTTCAGTCCCAAGGGCAAATTTCTCGCCGCTGCTAGTTGGGATAGTACTGTCAAACTTTGGAGTAGTGAAGGTAAATTAATTAAAACCCTCAGCGAACATCAAGCCCCTGTATTAGACGTTAGCTTTAGCCCGGATGGGCAAACTCTAGCATCTGCTAGCGATGACAATACAATAGTTCTATGGAACTTAGATCTGAATAACTTACTAGTACGCGGTTGTAACTGGGTAGGGGATTATCTCCAGTACAACCGCAATGTCGAAGGGCGCGATCGCAAACTTTGCCAGGATATTAGTTAGCTCATAAATCCAAAACCTTGTTGAGAGGATTTGAATAAAGCGTGAATTATCAAGGAGATAGATAATAAATTGAAATTTCTCAACTATCTTCTTCCGCAATGGTTTCTAAATTCACCATCAAATCTTGAAGCCTCATACGTTCAATATAAGGCCATCCTCCTTCTGCCTCAATGTCTTTTAACAGCGAGTATAGCGCCTGACGATTATCGGGCAAAGTTTCTTGAAAAATACCATCTCGAATTTCTCGGTGCAATTTTTCTAACTGTCTAAGCAATGCCAAAACCGATAAAATATCTCCTTGACAAAGGACAGAGTATTGATGTATTGCTTCTGCAATTTCTTGCAATTTGTAAGATAACTTATCTGGATTGGAACTTTTAGTGTTGCTCATAATATTATTTGTTAATTATATTAACCCTAACTATTAGTGACTCCCGCAAATCATAACTTTGGACAAATATAGCAATGGGCACCCTAAATTGGGAAAAAATAGGCATCTAAAAAATACCGAGTCTCTTTATTCTTAGGAATCATACCTTTGGCCGCTACAACAAACCTCTTAGCCGGAAGTTAAGTTACATGACCCTGACAATTATCTTAATATTTTGAAACATTTTTTGAGTAAAGTCATGTCGCAGAAAATTAAAAAGTAATTTTTTTAATATATATAACTGTTATTTTGTCAAGTGTTAGTTTAAAACTGAATCAATACAATTAAAGTTTTACAAAGCTTGTAGAAATGTGAAGAAATGTATAAAAAATTGATAGGGAAAACAGGAAAAGAATTGAGGTGGGATGGAATGCGGATTATTTGACAAAGGGCACAAAGGGGGTTATTTATTTTCCAATTGAAAAAATAGTAATATAAAAGCTTTAGAAATATATTGAAAAATAAGAGCCAATAATTTGAGAGACTATTAATTAAATGGCAATGTATATAAGCAGGAGTGAAAACTCTGGGCTGCCATAATCGAAAACGTTTAACTACGGGATCGGTTTTTTGGTTTAATAACTAAAAATATTAAATTTTGACATTGAGGTTAATCATGAGGTATCGCGCTTTTATAGTTGGATTAATGGCTGTAATATTTGGTTTATTAACAGCTTGTAGCGAAGCCCCGGATATGATGGCTAGCGGTGATAGTAGAGAATTACTTACCTACGAACAGATTAGAGGTACTGGTTTAGCGAATAAATGTCCTCTACTATCAGAGACAAGCCGTGGTTCTATCGCCATTGATGCGAGCCAATCATACAGCATCAAAGAACTTTGCATTCAACCTACCAATTTCTTTGTTAAAGAAGAACCCCTCAACAAAAGACAAGAAGCTGAATTTGTTGGTGCGAAGATATTGACTCGTAAAACTTCATCTCTCGACCAAATTCAAGGCGATCTGAAAGTCAACGAAGATGGTAGTCTAACTTTTGAGGAAAAAGATGGTTTTGATTTCCAAGCCATTAGCGTGCAACTTCCCGGTGGCGAACAAGTTCCTTTCTTGTTTACAGTGAAAAGTTTGGTTGCTCAAACACAACCTGATTTAACCAGCATTAATACTTCAACCGATTTTGAAGGAAATTTTAAAGTTCCTTCTTATCGTGGTGCGACATTCTTAGATCCTAAAGGTCGTGGTGTTGCCACAGGTTATGATAATGCAGTAGCACTACCTTCCCAAGCAGATAGTGAAGAACTCAGACGCGCCAATATCAAGCGTGTTGAAAGTGGTGAAGGTCATATTTCTTTAAATGTTGCCAAAGTTGATAGTGAAACTGGTGAAATTGCTGGTACTTTTATCAGCGAACAGCCTTCAGATACTGATTTAGGTGCTGGTGAACCCCTGGAAGTGAAAATTCGCGGTTTATTTTACGCTCGCGTTGAATCATTATCATAGTTTTTTTGAAAAATCTGCTGGATCAATTGATTAAATTCAAATGATGCGCTCGCCAATTTATTTAATTAATTTATTTAAAGGGCTACAAGCCCTTTTTTTTATTGAGAAAGTAAATTTTATAAAAAGATAAAATATAGTTTGTAAGTAAGCATAACAAATATATAGCGGCAAAGATTACAATACAAAGTTGATTATTAAAAGTACAAGAATATATCCGATTCACCTATATATTCTACATAATCTGCTGTATTTAGGACGATATCTTTGAGGATGAGACTTTTTTGTGATTCTACTTATTTTATTTAATAAAACTTTTTATGGTAAGTATTTTCTCTGAAAAAGTATAGTTCCCAAGAGACTTGATTATTTTCTATTTTTTTGGCGATTATTTAATCAAAATTTCCAGAAACTAAATTACGTAATAATTCGGTTACACAATCACAGCATTATTGTATATTTTTTTATATGTAGCCTATTCAGCTACAAAATAAACTAAGTTGAAAAATCGCTTTTTCCATAAGCTAATACTTTTCAAGTAAATTGAATTTTTAATCAGCTATTGATGTATGTTTTCCACAAAAAATGTACGGCAGCATCATGAGAGCTTTTCTCTGATTCAGGCATTCTTCCGATTAGTGAATCTTAATACAGGAAAGAAATTATCGCGGTTTTGACGGGAACCCTTGACATTTAGTGAAATAAATTCTTGTTCCACAGCAGCCCGTTGGCGGTTTCCTCCACTTGAATAAAGCGGGGCATCCAGGGCCTGTCTCTACTTAGTTTATTCCTGAAATCAAACCCCGTTCACCAATTAGCTGTTCTGAAAAATAGTTCCATAATCGTCCGTTATCGAGTATTGATAACGGAAAAATGAATTCGCCTAGTTTTTCCGTATAAGTACTTAGATGAGTGCATCAGCACAAATGTTAGCGGTTTTGATTATTTGATTACTTGTTTCATCAATCATCAAGGTGCTATGCCTAATACTTTACTCACTAAAGAACTGAAGCATGAAATTTGGCAGTTATTGCGTGAATATCAGCAATCTCAGTCAGCTGATGTTCGCAATCAACTGGTAAAACTAAATTTTGGACTTGTGAGAAAAGAGGCTTACTACTGGATAAATCAATGTCACGAAAGTTACGATGACTTACTTCAAGTAGGCTGTTTGGGCTTAATTCGTGCTATCGAAAGATTTGATATTTCCAAAGGTCATGCCTTTAGTTCCTTTGCTATTCCTTATATTCGTGGTGAAATTCAGCATTATCTCCGGGATAAGGGTGTGACTGTGAGAATTCCCCGGCGTTGGTTGGCGCTGCAACAGCACAGCATAGGAGTTTCTCGTTCCTTGCGGGAAAAGTATAATCGTCAACCTTCAGACTCTGAAATTGCCGCAGCGTTGTCTATTTCTCTTGAAGAATGGCAAGAAATTAAACTTGCCTGGGCAAATCGCGCTCCTTTAAGCTTAGACGTGCCTGTATGCGACGGAGATGAAAGTTCGGCAAGTTTAGCAGAACTGGTTCCCGATCATCGTTACCGCAGTTTTCAACTAGCACAAGAAGACCAGTTACGCTTGCAACAAGCATTGCTTCAGTTAGAAAATCGTACCCGCCAAGTTTTGGAATTTGTCTTTTTCCACGATTTAACCCAAAAACAAGTAGCAGAAAGGCTTGGTATTAGCGTAGTAACTGTTTCTCGTAGAGTTAAGAAAGGTCTTAATTCTCTCAAGCATCTGATGGTTGTTGCCGAGGATTAGCAAACTCCATAGCGTTTGAAACTAGGTTAAAGCTCTTTTATAAAAAGCATAAGTATCATATAAAACCATCATTGACTTAAAAAAAATTAGGTTATAACTGTATGAGATTTGACTTTTGATACAACTTTCAATCAAATTAGTTTCACCTTGTGGAGAAATTTTGCTGTCTTCTCTTGAGAATAGCTAATGGGTAGACATTTAAAAATCACAATTGCATCTATTCTGGCTTTGGCGATCGCCGGATGTTCTGGTGGAGAACAACAGACTGTTGAACCGACTCCTACAGAAACGGCAGAAAATGACCAAGGCAAGAAAACTAAACCCTTTGAAGATCCGGTGGTGTCAGAGAAAAAAAGTAAAACTGTTGCTGAGGTTCCTTCGACTTTAATTCAACCGACTAATCCTACAGAAAGGGTGGGTGTGGTACCAAAAGGGCGTGCCGACCCATTTGACGACATTGTATCTCCTGTAATTCCCACTACTAACAAGAACGGTGATAACAGGGAAAATACTATAAGTAGTCAAAATACTAGGAGAAATAAAAAACCTGTTCCCCGTTTGCCTCCCTTACCGCCATCTAGTAGGACACCAAATAATCAAAATACTAGGAGTAATAAAAAATCTGTTCCCGGTTTGCCTCCCTTACCGGGATCTCGTAGAACAACTGCATCAAAACGACCACCAAGAAGAAGTGGAGTGATTTCAGCTACCACCGGAAGTAGTCAGCAAAGAAATGTTAATAGAAATAATTCAACCAGGGTTACTCCAAACCAAATACCAAAACAAACACCCGAACCAGCTGACTCTAACCCTGCTAAGGCGACTCCGATTCCCGTTGTGCCGAAAGTAATGCCTGGGGTAATACCGCAACCCGATCTTGCATCTGTATTGCCACCACCACCGGAACCAAAGTTAGCTCAAGCTGTTTTAGTTTCGGGAGTAATTCAAGTCGGCAATCAACCTCAAGCTATCATTAAAGTACCTAGCGAACCTACTAGTCGCTATGTTCAAGCCGGGCAAAGATTAGCCAGCGGACTACTGGTTAAAAGAATTGAAATGAATGAAGGTTCCGAACCAGTTGTTATTCTAGAACAATATGGTATTGAAGTTGCCAGAATGGTGGGAGAAGCACCCAGCCAGGCAAGGGAACCAGATGGGGCTTCTACGGATAATTCTGTTTCGACATTACCATCGTTAACAAAATCTACATCTGTCGGAGCTTAAAACAGCTTCTTAAAATATGGAGACAAGGGAGAAGATTGTATTTGCTGGTTTATCTTTAGCAGTTTACCGCGAAATTGCCGCTCATTTAAGTACTGTTACGGGAATAGAAGTAGGATTTATTCCCCAAGATCAACAAGAGTTTGATTACAACCAAAGCCAAGTCGGTGGTTTATGGATTGATTACGCAAAAAACTCTAGTCCCCAAACCAAAGCATGGGTAAGGCAAATTCTGGCTTATTATCAACATCGCTATGGTGTTTGATATATATAGCTTTTCCCTATAGCCAACAGATAAATAAAATCAATTTCTAACCTCTTTCCTTATTCACCAGGAGAGAGGCTTTTAATTGATAACCTTAAAAAAAGGCATTTATTAGGACTCTCTCAAAGGAGTTGGGATAATTCCGATGGGAATCATAGTTAATTTTTCGTTAGGCTTAAATAAGTCCTAATTTTGATATTTTTTCGGGTAAACTGCTGTCAAAGCAGTTAAGCACTTAGCTCGCAGTAATAAGGATGATTATAATATTAATTTAATTAAACTTAAAGCCTGCACATTAAATCCTGCAAAAATTGTTTTTTAATCAAAACAATAATTTATGCCATGCAATTAGAACTAGAGCAGGGTAAACTTACAAGCAAGGTAATGCAAATAAGACTAGGGCTGCTATCGGTTTTGGGCATCACTCACAATGGAACAGTGGCAATTTCTGATACAGAAAGAGGGCGAACGTACTTGGCATCCTTTAGATAAGTCAAGGGTACAAATTATGGAAGGTCGGTATCGAGTGGTAGCTCGTTCTCACCGTATTAACACTGATGTGGAGGTGCGGGTTACTCACTCTTTGCCAAATGAAATTCCACCAAGACGACGCGTTCAAAAACGAAGGCGGCGTAGCAATACTGAAGGTTTAACGGCTGTGATTCCTTTTACCTATCTAAAGGCGGGAATTTGGGAATTACAATGTTCTGGGGATTTGATGTCAGACCTTCTTGGTGCATCCTGGCAATATACTGTTATTTTAGAGGTCATACCTTCTGGTGTTAAGGGAAAAAAAGTTTTGACAACAAGTTCTTCTAAAAATTTGGATAAGCAGTATAAAGTTAGTAGCAAAGAGATACAAACAAATCAAGCTTCCTCAAAAATAACAAATGATTTAAACAGCAATGATGCTGAATTAATTTCTTCTATTTCTGTAGAACCACTTCAGATCAAATCTGCCAATAATACTGCTGGTAAAATAATATCAACTGCTTCCAAGTCTGAGCTTAAAGGGAATTCGGATCAAGTCGTTAAGGAAAAACCAGCCCAAAAACTACGAGAGTCACTTCAAGCCAAGAAGGCTGATAAACAAAAAAAAATTAGTCAGAAACCTGTTAAAAAATCTACTCAAAAATCATTAGCTACAGACAATAAACCAAGCAAGGAAAAACATAGTCAAAAACAACCAGATTTAGTAAAAACCATACCAGAAAATGTTGTTAATGCTTCATTAGAAAAAAAACCGTCAGAAAAACCATTAGCTACAGAAAATAAACAAAAATCCTTAGAAAAGTCTAAAGTATCAAATCAAGTTGTTCCCGAAAAGCCGAAACACCAAGGAAATTTAGCAATCATCGAGCAAACTGCTAGCCCGGTTAGAGTCAAAGGAGATACAGCAGAACAGATTTTACAAAACTTGATGGAATTGGCTTTACCGTCTTCGGAATCTTTACTTGCGGATCAAACTGTTGAAGATACGCCAATCCCAGCACCTTTACCATTAATGTTAACTTTAGATCGAGTTAATTATGTCGCACGTTGGGGAGAAAATATTACTCTCGATGCAGTTGTTCAACTCAAAGAAACAACAAAGGAACAAATAAAACAAATTTTCAAAGCCTCCGTACAAATAGAATTGCGATCGCCACATAATTCTGAGTTATTACAATCGGTTCGGCAACCCAATCCCAACAAATCACTACCATTTGCGATCGCGTCTTCAATTGATATTCCTCCCAGTTGTGATTCTAAGTTAATTCTTGGGGAGATTAAAGTATATGGGGCTGTTTCGAGTAATGGTGTTGTAAAATTACTAGGGAGTCAGTCTTTTACAATTACGGCAGAAATAACAGAATTACTAGCAATTACGGTTGCTAATCCTCAAGCTGAATTGGATCGCTTTGGTTATTCTACAGAGGAATTATCAGCGGCAAATGCTTCTGAAATGATCGATTCGACTGTATCTCTGGATTTAGAACTTTTCAATTTGGTAAAAACAGCAAAACCACAACAATCCTTAGTAGAAATACCATTAACAAAAAAATCTCTACCACCCCGTATAGATCCTCGAAGATTTCGCACAGGAGTTAGGAGACATTACCTTAAATTACCAAATGTTCCTGGCTATCAAGAGAAAATTGATCGATATATTAATGACGGACATATTGAAACTGTAAGAAGTTCAAATATTACAAATACTAGTTTTCCTTATTTACGGAAATTAAAAGCTTTACCAAGTTCTAACGTAGAAGTTGATGGAGATGTTTATCAAGTTGAGGAATCAAAATACCTTTTGGTTGGCGACGATCAAAATATAGCTGAAACATCAGCCGAAACTGATAATACGTCTCAAGCTGAATTGATCGTTGATCAACAAAAAAAGGATAATTATTTTGAGTTTGAAGAACCAGTTATACTCCGTAGTTCTGAGTTTATTATAACGGAAAATACTAACACCTCTCCCTTAATTAGGCAGTGGATGCTTTCTCAAGGAAACTCTCTACCCGAACCAATTGATGTAGACTATGAAGACTATGATATTGAGGCGAGCAATCAAAATATTTCTCAACAACAGTCTTCGCTGACTCCAAAAACTGAAACTAATGACAACTCGCAAACCTTAAATCGCGAGAAAGTGCAAGAGGTTTCTGCAACAGTTTCTTCTAAGGTTTCTTCTAACATAAATGTACAAGCAACATCATCTCCTTATTTTTCTATTTCAACTTCTTCCCAATGGGAAATTAATCAACATGAAGCACCATCAACTCAAATAGCTCAAGAATTTGTAGTTGAGGATACGGATAATGTCACAGATAATACATCAGAAGCACAAAGTTCCCAACCAGATGAACCTATAGATAATAAGAAAAAAAATTCATCAACCATTACACTTACTACAAATACCCAAGAAATAGAACAATTGCCAACTCCTCAACTGTATGTACCACAAGGCGAACTGATTTCGGGTAAATCCCTTAACTTGCGAGTGCGTCTACCAGAGGGGAATTCTCATCTCGCCGTCAAATTATGGGTGGAAGATTGTCAAACAAGATATTTGCTTGATGGTCCGCATTTATTAACTAACTTAACACCTAACAACAAGGGTGAATTAGAAGTAATAACTAAACTTGATATTCCTTTTGGTTGCTTAGAAATTCGCTTAGAAGCGATCGCCATCAATAGAACTACTCAACAGGAGAGTTATAAATTTACTATTCAACGGACTGTAATACCACCGGATTTACCGAAGATTCAATTAGATGCAATCTTGGGCATGTAAAGCTTTGTAAAAAACTTTGTGTTAAAAATATGTACAATTTGGCCTAACAACAGCTCAATTTGCAGTAAGCTCGTCTTGAATTGTAATGCGATTTCGTAGGAGATTTAATATGGCTGCTTCTTTTCTGCCATCTGTTCTCGTTCCTCTAACTGGTCTTGTCTTTCCTGCTGTAGGAATGGCATTTATGTTATTGTACAGTGCGGCTCGTTCTAACGCCTGAGCCTTCTGAAACGGAAGGGGTATGAGTTAGGTACAGTCTATAATTTTTAGATTTTTTTAGATTGTATAACTGTTTCTCAGATGTGGGTGATAGGCGTAAATTTTCATCTCTCGTAAATTTTCATAAGTCTAAAGTCCCACCGCTTAAGGGATAGCTGACTCCTTATCTGACCCCACCGAGTAGAATTCTTGACATCTACAGAGTGAAGCGGGTACCAGGGCGTAATCAGTTGTAAAACAAGCAGGTAACAACACTGGCGCTAACAGGGAGGTGGCATGGGTAAACCAAGTCCTAGAAAAGTGTCTTATAACAGGGCTACAACCTGAAGTTTCAATAATGTAGACCCCATCTTCGGAATTCTCACGGCAATCTTGTACAGTTAGCCGTAATCCCTGAGAAGAAGATAGGCAAAATGGACTGCCCTAAACCATCAAAACAATCTGAGTTACGGAACGAGTAAAAACGTGTGTAAGGTCTGGGGAAAAGGTCGAAAACCCCGGTAGATGGTCAAGCATACAATTCCTTCACACGGGTAGGATGCGAGCGGAAACTGCTCGCGGGTGTTCAGTTGGACGCTACTTAGAAGTAGAGCTATATGGTTAGACACAGTAAAACAACTAGTGAACTTTGGAAGTCTTTGCCCTGGAAGAAATTCCGGAAGAACCTCTTCCGCCTACAAATAAGAGTGTACAAAGCTATTAGAGCAGGTAACCAGCGGAAAGCGCGTCAACTGCAAAAGCTTATTCTACGTTCCCGTGCAGCTCGTTTCTTGGCTATCCGCCAGATAATACAGTTAAATAGTGGTAAGAAAACTGCTGGTGTCGATGGTAATACGGCGCTAACGTTTAAGGAAAGATTCGATTTAGAACTACTCCTCAAGCATTGCGGCCAAAACTGGTTTCATAACCGATTACGGCAAATACCAATACCGAAGAAAAACGGAATTACAATCAATAGAGTTCCTACCATCGCTGATAGAGCATGGCAATGTTTAGCTAAGTATGCTCTAGAACCAGCACACGAAGCAACTTTTCACCCCCGGAGTTATGGATTCAGAAGTGGTCGTTCCGCACATGATGCCCAACAACTACTGTTTTCAAATCTAGGCTCCTTTGCCAATGGTATCAACAAGAAAATTCTTGAAATCAATGTAGAAAAGTGTTTTGACCGTATAAACCATAACGCCATAATGGATAATTTGATTGCTCCACGAGAACTGAAACAGGGTATATTTCGATGCCTAAAAGCAGGTAGCAACCCTGGATTTCCAGAGCAAGAAATCCCAGAGGATGGCCTATTGAGTCCACTTTTAGCAAATATCGTCCTCAATGGAATTGAAGATATTCACTACTGTATTAGATACGCAGATAAAATGGTGTATATACTGAACTCCGATGAAGACGCAGATAAAATACTGGCAGAAGTCAAGAAATTCCTTGGCGATCGAGGAATGAAGGTAAGTGAAGCAAAAACAAAGCTTACCACTTCGACAGATGGATTTGATTTTCTGGGATGGAGATTCTACGTCCAAAAAAACGGAAAGTTCCGAAGTATCCCTTCAGCAGATAACTTCAAAGCCTTCCGCAAGAAAGTCAAAAAAATCGTTAACTGTTCTAATTATGGGGCTAAAGTAAAAGCACAGAAGCTTGCACCTGTAGTTCGAGAATGGAGACAATACCACAAGTATTGTAAACTAGATGGTTCAAAGTTTTCACTGTGGTACCTAAATCACAGGACTTACAAGGTATTCAATCAGGAGAAGAACCAGGATAGGTATTCTACCGAAAAGCTTGTCAAACAAGCATTCCCATTTCCCACTCCGAAAACCAACACATTATGGTCAAAGGTGACAAATCACCATTTGACGGAGACTTAATTTATTGGAGCAAGCGCAACAATGAATTATACCACGGTTTAAACTCGAAATTACTAGCCAAACAAAACCATACTTGTGGGTGTTGTGGTGTTAAGTTTACAAACAATGAGATTGTAAATTTACACAATATTGACGGTAATCATAATAACTCGAAAGTAAAAAAACCTTTTGGTTGTACATCAAAGTTGCCATCAATAAACCCACATGAGCAAAACGGAAGTGGAAGACTTGAAACATTTGTAGATTTGGAAGTCTAAGATTCAATCAAATAAGTTTAATGAATCTAAGAATAGTTAAGTACAAGTACAGTAAAGTTGAAAACTAACCGTAAGAACATCTAGGAGCCGTGTACACTGAAAAGTGTATGCACGGATTTGAAGGAGAGGTGCGGAGTATAATAACTTTCATCGACTCTAACTGGAACGTGATGATATCGGTTAAGCAAAATTCAATCTAAAATAGCAGGCAGGATACCTCACTTGAATCCAAAAAAATCTTGTGTTTGGGCATCCTGCCCGTTTATTTTAAATGTACTTTAAACCACTATCAATACTGCTTGTTTAAGCTCGAAAACGACTTTATGAGGGTAATGCCCGAATTTAGAATGAAGAATTAATTTTGAGCCTTACTATTTTTAATGATTGCATGAAGAATAGAAATTAATTCATTTCAAAAATTTATTGGTAAATTGTAAAGAATTGATTTGTTGCAAAAAAATAAATATGTTATGATTGTTTTTTTATAAATTCTAAATTCTAAATTCTAAATTCTAAATTCTAAATTCTAAATTCTAAATTCTAAATTCTAAATTCTAAATCTATTAATTGCTAATTGATATATGAGCGAAAAAACAGCTAATAATGATTACTTAAACATCAATAAATTTTACGATTATGCTCTGTATGCAATCCTTTTATTAGCAATAATTCTAGGTCTTTTCGGCTTAAATAAAGGACTTTGGTGTGATGAAATTTTGTCTATCATCAAGATTTTATATCCAAATATTTCTGAAATGTTTGAGCGTTTAAGAACAGACGTTCATCCACCTTTATATTATGTATTGTTTTATTTTTGGGGGCAAATTAGCAAACAAGAAGAATTTCTCAGATTATTTTCACTTGTTTTTAGTGTGGCAACTTTATTGGTTGTAATTAGATGGATTAAACAATACTCATCTCTAGGTAGTCTCCTCGCCGGATTATACTTAGCAACATCCCCAATAATGCTCAGATATTCACAAGAGTTAAAAGGTTACTCTTTGATACTTTTTGCTACATCCTTAGCATTTTTATTTGCTTCTCATATCATAAGTGAACCACAAAAATATTTAGGATATATCGGTTTATCATTAAGCTTAACTGTAGCGGTATCTACACATTTAGTTGGGATAATGCTGATAATTCCCATTCTTGGTTTCATCGCTATTCAAGCTTTTATATCTCAAGGAAAAATCGATTTATTAAAATTTAATTTATTAAAAAAAATTACATTTAAATTAAAACTTGCGATCGCAATAATAATACCAGTCATAACTTTTATATATTTGAAATTTTTCTGGTTAAATCAAGTACAGAAAATTCAAAATACTTGGTGGTGGATGCCTCCTCCTGATTTATATTTAATTTCATCTACTGCTAAGTATTTATTCGGTTTATCATCTTTATATTTACCGATTAATTTTATTCCCTGGTTTGCTTTGATATTTTCAGCGACATTAGCTACTTCTTTATTTTTCGGTAAAGGTCGAATAAGTTTTCCTTTTCTTGTTGCTGCAGTAATTTTCTGGTTAGAAATTTTAATTTATTCCATCCTAGAGAGTCCAATCTTTTATTATAGAATTATTTTACCAGGTCTAATACCCTTTGCTGCATTTATTGGATTACAAATAGCAACTATACCAAATAAAAAAATAAAAATAGTATCTATTGTATGCTTAATTATATTAAGTATGAGCTATTCCCTAAACTGGATAACTAATCAAGCCTATAAACCTGTAGAAGAAAATCGAGCAGTGGCTAAATTGGTGAGATCAGAATGGCAATCAAATGACTTAGTTATATCCTATCCAGGATGGTATCAAGAAATCGTTAATTATTACTTGAATAATATACCATCTGAAAAACAAATTACAGTATGGCAACCTGAAAATATATCAAATTTTAATTTCAACACAAAAGAATTAGAAATATTTTGTGTTGCCCTTACTGGAAATATCGAAGAGTACAAAATTTTATTATCGAATATACTCGATCGTATCAAATCTCAAAGTTTAACTAGCCTCAAATTTAATTTACTATTAATCAAAAGTCATAATTCATATTTTTCAAAAGAATTTGATGGCAGTGAGAAATTTTTAGCAACTTCTGAATCGAAATTAGGTAAATCATATTTTTATCAAGACTTCGATCTATATGCGATTTCAAAATATATGCTAGATTTAAA
The DNA here is from genome assembly GCA_002361335.1 of Richelia sp. UBA3308. GTDB lineage: Bacteria > Cyanobacteriota > Cyanobacteriia > Cyanobacteriales > Nostocaceae > Rivularia. The sequence continues at coordinate 42,473 of DESS01000260.1, read as the reverse complement.
GAATTTTTAAAACTCTTGTGGTAACGAATAGCCCGTGCCAATGTACCTGATTAATATGAAATTTGCTGTAACTCTTAATTAACTAAAACCGCCTATCTACAAGAGACAGGCGGTTTTTAAATACTAATTTCTAATTAAATACTAGAAAAATCGGACTTTGCGGTAAATGGTTCAAACTTTTTTTTTAAATAGAAGAACCGAGTCCAGCGTAGGCACCATAAAAGAAAATACCTACAACAGTAATTACACCTAATCCTGCGATTGTAGCAACAATCCACAAGGGAATTCTTCCGCCTCCAGACATATTAACTTACCTCCTCGATCGCAATGTTCACTTAAGTTGAATAAAGGGTGATTAATAGATTAATCGCAGCCGTATCTATTAGTTAAAGAAGTAACTGGAAAACAAAATTCCTAGAACAAACACTAGTAACATTCCAAGAAAAAAGGATGTCCGGTTTAACTCTACCGGCACATTATTGGGATTAGTATTTCTTTCCATGAAAAACTCCTAACGTTGAATAAATTGCATCGCTGCGATCGCGCCTAAAAAGAACACGGTTGGCACTCCTAAAGTATGCACCGCTAGCCATCTAACGGTAAAAATTGGATATTGTACTGGTTGGTTGATGTTATCTGAGTTTGTCATAATAAAAAACTACTGTCCGATAAATTCGTCAACTTGATTTTTTGCTTCAAAACGATCGTTTACAAGTGGCACTTCTTGCCTTTCTTGTGTGAAATAGGTATCTGGGCGGGGGGTACCAAATGCATCGTATGCCAATCCGGTGCTGACAAACAACCAACCTGCAATAAATAATGCTGGAATGGTGATGCTGTGAATCACCCAGTAACGAACGCTAGTAATAATGTCTCCAAACGGACGTTCTCCGGTAGTTCCACTCATGGGTCGTCTTACCTATCAAAATATGGCTATTGTGTTTATTATCCTACAAAGTTAAGAAATAGTTACAAGTTGCAACAAATTCTCATAAACCTGGATAAATACTTGTGCCCCATTTACGCCCCATTTACCCCCGATCGATATCCGAAATTAACTATTAACTGCGGATAACTCTGTTGATGGTACAATATCAGGTTGATATTTCAACAGAAAACCACGGTCTCCGATGATAAATCCTTTTTCCGGAGATAAGAAAAGGATTTTGTAAAGATTTGTTGCGGTGTCTTCGACATCGCGATCTTTTTCCCAGGTTTGGCCTCCGTCAGTGCTGCGAAGTAAGTTGGCACTACCGCCACTAACCCATACTTCTGAGGGAGTACGGTAGGCTAAATCGAGCAACCCCCAACTTGTTGATAGTTCTGGATATTGAGGTTCTTGCCATTCTTCGGTGGTATTAGGTTCGCTAAATTGTACCTGTCCACCTCGGGCTAACATCCAAATTTGCCCATTTTGAGCAAAGCCCATGTTTTCTACTTTCCGAGAACTATTGCGGTTGTGCTGAATCCAAGCATTTTGTCCGGGTTCCCAAGTGGAATAAAAGTTACCTTTGGCAGAAACAGCAATATAATTACCATCCTCGGAACGTTCAATATTACGCACAACCCCTACAGCTTGTGCAACTTGCGCTTTCCAGTTTTTACCGCCATCAATGGTTTTATATATGGCTCCTACATCAGTAGCCATTTCGGCGCTATCTTCACCCAAGGCAACAATATTGACAGGATTACCGGGTAATTTGTCGCTTAAGGGAATGCTTGACCAAGTTTTGCCTTCATCCTTGGTGTGTAACAACACAGAAGGTTCAGCGGCGATCCATCCTTCATTTCCGGCAAAATCAATTGCATTAAAACGGTAATTTCCCTCACCGAACTCTAAATCTATTGAATTCCATGTTTCACCGGCATCTTTGGTTTCTAGAAGAGTAGCTTTACCACCAACGATAAAACCATGGTTGGAGTCATCGGTAAAAGCAATATCGAACAGTTTGGCATCAGTAGGTAAGGAAATCACCTCCCAAGGGTTGTAACTCATGGAAGGAACATCACTACAACCTACACACATCAGCACAACCACCAACAATGCGAATATTCGTCTTGCAATTCTCATAATTGATATCGATCGAATTTATAGAGCGTGAACTTTTGATTAGTTTTGTTAATTTTCTTAATTTGTGTATTCAAAGCTTGGGTGGCTGTAGGTGGATCATGTGCCCACCATTACAAGAGAAAAGTGCGGCTTTGTGGGGTTTTCCTGGCCATTTGGGGCAACAGTAGTTCCCCAGAAGCAACTTTTCAACACAAAAAAAAGTATCTTATTTTAAGCCATAAAGACTCATAAAAAATAAGAAAGCAAGAGCCAGGCCACCAAAAATTAAGATATTTTTTGTACCTGGGGTCATTTCATTAACACCCAATCCATAACCGAGATTTTCCGAAAAACCGGAAGCAGTCCCGGCTGGACCAATATTTTCAAAAGCTTTCTTTTTAGCTGTACAAACTGGACAGCGCCAATTTACGGGTAATTCGGCAAAAGCGGTACCCGAAGGAATATTATGGCTGTCATCCCCTTTTTCTGGTTCGTAGATGTAACCGCAGGCACGACATTCGTAGCGGTCTAGTTCCGTGTTTTCAACAACTTGTTCGCTCATGATGCCAGGTAAGGCAAAGCTTAAATATACGTTACAAATTATGACACAATTGTTAGATATTTCTATGAAAAGCAAAAACTAATCAAATCGCCTGTGGGTCTGTTTCCCAAGTTTCAGAACTGCCAAACCGATATAATGTAATGTAAAAGTGTAAAAGAAAATTTACAATAGTTGCTCGCGTCAATAACGGATTTCTATTTATTGTGTTTGTTCTTAGCGGTTACGAATACTTTCTAGGTTTTTTAATAGTGTGCAGCTTGGTGCCTGCACTTGCTTTGTCAGCTTCCAAACTTTTGCGACCGAGCAGTCGCAACCCCGAACGGCGCACCACTTACGAATCTGGTATGGAACCCATTGGGGGAGCTTGGATTCAGTTCAATATTCGCTACTATATGTTTGCGCTAGTGTTCGTGGTCTTTGATGTTGAGACCGTGTTCTTATATCCTTGGGCAGTTGCTTTCCATCGTCTGGGTTTGCTCGCATTTATTGAAGCACTTGTTTTTATCGCAATTCTTGTAGTTGCCCTAGTGTACGCATGGCGTAAAGGAGCTTTAGAATGGTCTTAGATAATACAAAAGGCATAGAACAAAATCAACAACGTATTCTCAATCCGATACAGCGCCCCAGCGTTACTCAAGAATTATCGGAAAATGTCATTTTAACTACTGTTGATGACCTCTACAATTGGGCGCGGCTTTCTAGTTTGTGGCCTTTGTTATTCGGTACTGCTTGCTGCTTTATTGAATTTGCGGCTTTAATTGGTTCTCGTTTCGATTTTGACCGTTTTGGCTTAATTCCTCGTTCTAGTCCCCGTCAAGCTGATTTAATCATTACTGCGGGTACTATCACAATGAAAATGGCACCCCAATTGGTACGTCTTTACGAACAAATGCCCGAACCCAAGTATGTAATTGCTATGGGTGCTTGTACAATTACCGGCGGCATGTTCAGCGTAGATTCTCCTACCGCAGTCAGGGGAGTTGATAAACTGATTCCCGTAGATGTTTACATACCCGGTTGTCCTCCACGTCCAGAAGCAATTATCGACGCTATTATCAAGTTGCGGAAAAAGATTGCTAATGATTCAATGCAAGAGCGGGCTTTGATTAAGCAAACTCATCGCTATTACAGCACGACTCATAGCATGAAGCCCGTAGAAGAAATTCACACCGGTGAATATTTACGCTCAGAAACCCGCGTAAATCCACCGAAGGAATTAACCGAAAGCATTGGTATGCCAGTACCGCCTGCTTTATTAACTGCTAAAAAGCAAGAGGAAGTAGAACGTGGCTGAAGAAGAATCAAAACCAGTACCTGCTGAAGAACAATCCCCCCAAGAAGCGGGTAAAGTCTCCAAATGGTTAACTGAAAACGGCTTTGCTCACGAAGCTTTAGAAGCAGACCACAGCGGAGTCGAAGTAATTAAGGTAGAAGCGGATTTTCTGCTACCAACTTGTACTGCTTTATACGCTTATGGCTTTAACTATCTTCAATGTCAATGCGGGATAGATAATGGTCCAGGAGCGGAGTTAGTCAGTATGTATCATTTGAATAAAGTAAGTGATAATGCTGATAGACCAGAAGAAATACGTGTAAAAGTATTCTTGCCTCGCGAAAACCCTACAGTACCTTCAGTGTATTGGATTTGGAAAACGGCAGATTGGCAAGAGCGCGAATCTTATGATATGTACGGCATTATTTACGAAGGCCACCCAAATTTAAAGCGAATTTTAATGCCAGAAGATTGGGTGGGCTATCCTTTACGTAAGGATTACATCTCGCCGGACTTTTATGAATTACAAGACGCTTATTAAAGTAATTATTAAAGCAATTTGTAATTTAGATTTGTAATTGAGAAATGATTATTTTACCCCTCGGATTTATTCGGGGGGTATTTTTTTTGAGCGGTGATTTACAAATGTTAAACAGCAAAGGCCAGCTGGAGATCTTCAGTCGGCCAATACTTTTGCCATTGGGAGAGTAACCACTCATCAACATCAGGATTAAGGGGATGTAAACCAGTTCCAAGGGTTGCCCCCTGTTGAACAACTTCTTCTAGAGCTAGTACGTGGGCAGCCAATGATGGGTCCACATAGCGATTGGCGGTCGGACTTGCTAGATGAAAGTTCAAAGGCTTTCCCTTTCCCCCCAGTATCCGTTCTGAGGGAATTGCCTCGCCAAACTCATCAACAGCGCCCATGGACACAAGTGTTGGTTTGGAGCGATCGAGCCATTCTTTGTCAATACTCCGAGCAACTGCATTGGCAATGCCAGTGACTGCAACCACTACATCAACCATGCCGATCAAGGACTCCAGTCTGGGATCACTTTGAGCCAGCACCAGGTCAAACCCTTCTGCTATGGCTTGGTCTCGGTTGGGACCTGGGAGTTCAACAATTGTGACCTCTGCTTCTTCCCGGCGTAGTCTGTGGGCGACACCTCGACCTACCTTGCCGTACCCAAACTGAGCCACTCGTAATCGGGCTAGGGACTGATTTGGCTTCATCATTTGCCAGGCGCGAACCATGCCATCTCCTATTCCAAAGAAGCACTCAATTTTCTTAACCTGTGTACTGTCTACGGTCACAGTTACACAGGACTGATGCTGATAGAAATACTCACCACTGCGAGTCAGCTCAGCCGCTCCCTGGGGTAGCCGCAACTGACCCAGAACCGCAGCAACATCGAGAAAGAGGTCCCCCCTATGCACAGCTTCAGCTACCGGCAAAACCCGGAGGCCGCTCTCCTCTAGCTGTTCAGTAATTTTCCGGGTGAAAGGACTCGAAAAAGGATCGCACAAAACCACTTCGGCACCGCCGATCTCCAATACCCGTAACGCAGCCAGTGAGTTGAAAACAAGGATATGACCACTCACAACTCGCAGATTGGCAAACGGACGCTCATCAGCATAACGGTTGGCTAACTCATTCAGCAGGGGCAAATCTTGAGTGCCTGCTTGATAATCAGCTCTATGGCTCAGGGAGGTTAGATTTGCAAGCATAGACAATATATTTGTACTTTCAACGGTAGCAGCGTAAAGGCGTATTTACCGAATCACTGTCAAAAAGGAACCATCACTTCCCATTTTGAGATGAACCAAGCTATCCGGCGGCAGCTCCCGCCCTGGATAAACCACGGTACCACTAGCAGTCATAGAGCGGTTGCCAAATGCTGCTCCCAAAATCCAGTAGCCGGAGGAGACCACACGATCTCGATACTTGACCTTGACTGGCCGTCCCCCAAAGGTAATGTCCTTTGCGGGCTGAACTGCATTGTCTAGGATGCGATCGGTGACACAGGTAAGTGCACCAATGAAACATTCCTCTCCAACAACGGAATAACGAATCTGACTGTTGATCAAACTCCCACGGCCTAGGACAGACCATAGAATCATATTGGTTGTAGGAGGTAGGATAACATTCTCTTCAAAAACGGATAAACGCACCTGGTTGCCTTGACCAACAAAACAGTTGTCACCGAGGACAGAAGCGATAACTGTTGCACCGGGTTCGATGGTGACATGATTCCCTATAATCGTTGGACCGATCACAGTCGCGGAAGGATCAATTTGGCAATCCTCTCCGATCCATACCAGCTCACGAATGTTGTTCGGCTTGACCTGCCCGTTAGGCCAGTTATAAAACAACAAATCCAGTCCATCTCGGAAACGCAGAGCATCACTGTAAATGCCAAAAATAATATTGGCGCTGAGGCAATGAACCCAGTGTTCTATGGGCAATGCTAAGCGGGTTGCAGTGTGGATGCGTAAGGGAGCAAAATCAACAGCAGGAGAAATGTTAAACCTCCGAAAGGTAATCCGCTCTTGGGTAGAGGTCTTTGGCATCAATGGAGGAAGTGCGAGGGCATCAACCGCTTCGTTGAATAATTCTACAACAACAGGCTTAGCATTGGAAAAATCTTTCAACACTTGGGGTTGCTTGGTGCAAATGTAAAATAGATTTAAGGATAACAGGTCCCCCTCAATCACACAGGAACATAAAGGTTGTATAAATTCCTGCACCAGCGGGTTTAATGTGGATACCGCTGCACAATAGAGACGATTAGCCGGTTGCTTTCTCACCTCAACTAAAAATGCATCCAGAAACTCAGGCGTGATCAAGAGATTGTCGCCCAACACAAGAACCTCGCCTAATAGTGTTCTTCCCAGAATATCCTGTTCTCTACCTTGCCCGATTGGGAGATTACCGAGGGAACGGGCGATGGATTTTTCTTGTAATGTGGCAAGGGTGGATCCCATCACCATTAGTTCATGCACTTCACGTTCGAGTACATCAATGCGCTGCTTAGTGGTATAGCGAAAAATCTGCATTTTGGTTGTATTACTATCAGGAAAGTATAGTGTTCTCCAAAATCAAACAGGCCACAGTTTAATTATTGATATCTGATGCAGGGAAAAGGTGATTTTAAACTACTAGTAATATAATTTTTATCCAACTGTAGTTAATTTTAAATCAAGATTTGAGTACTTCTAAAAAATAATCAGGTGCTGATTTTTAGTACATGTTTTAGTACATATTTTAGAAAGAGAAAGGGCTACAACTGTTCCTTGAAAATATGGGAAAACCTGGGAATTTGGGCGGTCCGAGATGCCGGTTTTACCCAAAATTTACAGTTTATCCGCCCAAATTCCTGCCCACACGTCTAATTGAGATGACCACACAGACTAGTTTAGAGAGGTTTTCCCATATTTTCATAGTTTTCATCTCGCGGAGCATCCCAATGCAGGAATAAATATTTTATCCGACAC
>DESS01000260.1:25632-34990 GCA_002361335.1 Richelia sp. UBA3308 | reverse complement strand
GCCCCAGGCTTCTAGCCTGTGGGAAAGACGGCGTATTTGGGATGCTCCCTAAGAACTTATCAATGCCCTTTCGGCCCAATTCCCAATTCCTAACCTTAAAAACCCGCAAGTGGATCTGTCTCCAAAAGATCTCTTTGGGTGGGTATAGATTCTAGATAATTAAGAAAATCGAGTAATTCTTCTTCGCTGAGTAAAGTTCTTCCTCGTTTGCCATAAGTTTGGATTAAATACTCCCGCCCTTGCTGTGGAGTCCAACCAAGACGCTCCATTTCAACATCGGTTTTGGCAATTACGTCAGATAAATCAATGGGTTCTGGCTTTCTCTTTCTTTTGGTTGTGCTTGTTTTTGTTGTTTTCTTCGTGGTTTTCCCAGTACTACTTTTGTTAAGTGGGGTAACGTTACTCGGAGTGGGTTGTTCTTCCTCTTGGTTTTGGGACATAATATCCGGATTTTCTAGTACATCAAACTCCGGCTGATTATATGTGGGAATGGGTAATGGTTTATCCAAGTCTTGATCGTAGATATCACTGTTATCTGGCTCATACAAAACTTCTGGAGTTGGTAATGAATCTGAATTTGCTGTAACTTCCGTAGAATTGACCCTTTGAGTATTTGATACGCTTGCTTGGATTTGTTCAGGAGTGTTTGTGCCTTTTGTCGGATGCTCATTTGCGATCGCGACTGTAGTGGTTAAGGAACGATTGGCAAGTACCTCTAAATTAGCTTCAGATGAAACTGCTACTTCTTTTTGCTGTACTTGTGCTTGCTGGGCTTGATTAATTCCTAAAACCATTAGTGCCCTATTTCTAGATCTATCTTCTGCTTCTTCAATGGTTTCGGCCGCCGCCATTCCGGTGGCGCGGGTTACACCTTCAACTTGTACGCTGCAACGAACAATATATTTACCGTGATAAATTTGTACCAGTTCGCTAATTAGATTACCTGTAGGATACAAGCTCTGAAATTGAGCTAACATAATTTTGCTACCAATTTAAGTCTGCTTTTCTACGATCAATGGTTGCTTGTACATTCAAAGTTTTAATATCAACCACAACCAAAACTGAAATCTCCTTGTTACTTAAATGAATTAAGTAAGGATTTTTACTTACGGCAATTTTTTCAATAGTAATATATGGAAAATGGTGTATCACAAAACTTGTTACAAGCTTGCGATGTGTTATGGTGTTTACCGATAGTGCCAAAGGAAACTGTTTGAAATTATTTTTCTTTGCAGAAAAATAGTTAAAGACTGCACCGCAAACTACACTAACATACCGAGGCTATTGTCGGGGTTATTTTTTGGATGTTTATCGGTGATTTAAACAAAGGCATTGCATCTAGACGGTAAACTAAAAGATTGCTGTGGTTATATTTTAGCTATAGCAGCTGCCTTCTTGCGTTGTTCTTATTTAACTTTACCCACACCCCCTTGCGGCCATTTCAAAAGTTGGATTGGGCATTTATTACGGCAAGCATTTAAGACAAAAGCTTGCAATTAATAAAATGCGAAATACCACGAAAGCCCTTTTTAGTGAAGCTTGTTCGTCTTTGACAAACATAGTGACTTGTATTATTTTCTAATCGGACAAGAACTTTTCTCTCAAAATCTTCTAGTATAAAAGCCCGACTGTAAAAATCAAGGCTTTATAAGGAAGTCGGTTCTCAACGATTGTAGAAAAACCATAGAGTCGGTGAAATAATTTTGGGGCTGCTCCTGAGTAATTTTTAGTGGTATTGCAATCAATGCTATACTAATTACCCAAATTGCTATCCAGAACTATTTTCTGGAAGTACGCTGGTTGTCTACAATGATGAAGTAATGGTTTCACTTCACTGCGCGGTTTCGCTGCTGACCTAATTGTTACCGATTCTACATAAGGGGCAGTTCGGTCCGTCGGCAGGTTATCCGAGTACATTTTCAGAGTTTGGTGGTGTCAAAGTACCCGTTCGTTTGAGCAATTGGACATAAACTGGTTAACCACAGACCAATATACGGAAAACTAGTACGTTGATTTGTTCGCATGTTGCAAAATCATTGCTCCGCAACTCGTAATTGATTCGGACGGGATAATCATTATTTCAGGCGTGTATTGTCACTTCGGGTAATGATGTGGGAACTTTAAGCGGCGGCAAACTCTGGGATAATCGTGTAATACTCTCTACGGGGGCGGGTAATTCGTTTCTAGCAGTACTTCTTTTTTATAGTTAGGGTATACGCAAGAAGGCGAACCAATTAAAAAAAACGATGTTTTGACCTCTATGTCGGTTCAGTGCATGGAATTTTCAATCGCTACACTCCTTGCCAATTTTACTGATGATAAATTGGTAGCTCGTAAACTTCTGGAAAAAAAACTTGGTTGTGAAGATGATGACAGTATACAAAAACTGGAAATTGCCTTAGATGTTCTAGAAAAAATTGGGATTTTGGCGAAGGAACGGGGTAAGTACCGTCGTATTTCGGAAGATTCTTTAATTGAAGCCAAACTCCGCTGTTCTTCTAAGGGCTTTTGTTTTGCGATTCAAGATATAGAAGCTGCTGAAGATATTTATATCCGAGAAAGCCATTTGAGCAATGCTTGGAACGGCGATCGCGTTTTAGTAAGAGTTCTCAAGGAAGGTAGTCGGCGACGTTCTCCTGAAGGTGAAGTCAAGCTGGTTTTAGAACGTTCTAATCACACTTTGTTAGCGCGAATTAAGCAGATAGAAGGAGGTTTCCGCGCCGTACCTCTGGACGATCGGCTCTTGTTTGAACTCAAATTGCGGGAAAATGGTATTACTTTAGACGATGCAATCGATCATCTTGCCCACGTACAAGTACTACGCTATCCCCTTGCTCAGTATCCACCTTTGGGCAAAGTGGTACAAATTCTCGGTAGCGATGCGGAAGCTGCTGCGGATATTGATTTAGTTACCTGCAAACACGATCTTTCACGTAATTTTTCGGAAAATATCGAAGATGCAGCCGCGAAATTGCCCAAAAGGATACTCAAAGCCGATCGTAAAAATCGATTGGACTTAACAGAAAAGTTTACTATTTGCATTGGTGGCAACGCTGATTCGGTAATAGTTCGAGAAAATGCCATATCCTTAGAAGAAACTGAAGAAGGCAATTGGTTGCTGGGCTTTCACATCGCCGATGTTTCTCACTACGTGCAGCCAGATGAAGCTTTGGATCGGGAAGCTTTAAAGCGGGGAAGAACCGTTTATTTAGGAGAACTTGTATTGCCCATGCTACCGGATGCTGTGGCTGCAAGAAGTTCCCTAGTTACCGGCAGCGATCGTTTAGCCATTTCTTTCTTGATTACCTTAGATGGGGAAACAGGAGAAGTTCTGGAATGGGAAATTAACAAGAGCGTGGTTAATGTTGATAAACATTTAAACCAAAAGCAAGCTTTGGGAGTTCTTGCCGCTGAAACAAAAGAATCTCCTGAAGTTGTAGAAATGCTACAACAGTTGCAAGCTTTAGCAATAGTTCTCAAAGATCAGCGCTTGGCTAGGGGTAGTTTACAGTTAAATCTGCCTTCCAACCAAAACCCCTTTTATGATGAAGGTACAAGCGGTTGCGTTACCGAAAGCGATTCGCCAGTGGATTCTTTGCTAACGGAATTAGTACTTTTAGCAAATCAATTAATGGCAACTCATTTAAATGCTTTAGGTATTCCTGCAGTATGGCGAGTTCAAGGGGCACCAGATGCTGAAGACGTTCAGGAAATGCTCAAATTAGCAATTAATTTGGGTGTAGAATTGGCATTACCAGATGATATCGAGATTCAACCTTTAGATTATCAACATTTAACTAAAGTATTTGCTGAATCTGCTTCCGAACAAGTTTTAACTTATTTATTGCAAGATACCCTCAAACCGGCTGCTTATACTACTAATGAAGGTGGACACTTTGGTTTAGCTTTACCAGACGGTTATGTTCATTGTACCTCCCCTTTACGGCGTTATCCCGATTTATTAATGCAAAGGGTATTTTATACCTTAATTGAAAACGGACGCGATCGCCGCAATACTCGGGTGAAAGAACGGGTTAATTTACGTTCAAGTAATTGTCATGGTGAAATTAACTGGAACGTGTTACCTCCGGAATTACAGCAAGAACTACAAACCGATTTAACAAGGGTAATTACCCAAATTAACGATAGAGAAAAAGAAGTTCAAGAAGCTGAAGCTGATTTGGAAGGGCTTAAAAGAGCTGCTTTGATGAAACAGCGGATTGGCGAGGTCTTCAATGGGGTGATTACTGGTGTCCAATCATACGGATTTTTCGTAGAAATTGAGGTACCGCCCCAAGAAACTGAAGAAATGAGCAATATACCTTTACGGGTTGAGGGCTTAGTACATGTAAGCTCTCTCAAGGACGATTGGTATGAATATCGCGCTCGACAGCAAGCTTTATTCGGTCGTAAAAATCGTGCATCTTATCGATTAGGCGACCGTGTAGCAGTCCAGGTTAAAAGTGTCGATTATTACCGTCAGCAAATCGATTTAGTCACTGTCGGTAACGATGGTTCCCCAAGCGATCGCGATGAATCTTCAAATTATTATGTACCATCACATTACGAATCGGACGATCTAGATGATTATCAAGATGAATAAGAAGTAATGATTAATTCATAAGGAATGAAGTTAGTAATTAGGAAGGCGGGAGGGGGGAGTTATTATCTTTAAACTTTAATCTTTAACCTTTAACCTTTAACCAATGTTTAGGAGTTGTGCAATAAAACTAATTTATGTCTAACTCCTAATTTTTTTCTTTTCAGCATTCGATAACTAATCAAGCAACTAAGTGTCTAATAACGTCAAGCCATTAATATTAGGTGTCTCAGGTGCATCAGGTTTAATTTACGCCGTTCGCGCCCTAAAATTTTTGTTAGAAGCAGAATATGCTATTGAATTAGTAGCATCCAGATCGAGTTTTATGGTTTGGCAATCGGAACAAAATACTCCCATGCCGGTGGAGCCAAAGGCGCAAGAGCAATTTTGGCGACAGCAAGCCGGAGTGGAAGTGCATGGTAAACTACGTTGTCATCCTTGGGGGGATGTGGGAGCAAACATTGCTAGTGGTTCTTTTCGTACTTTAGGGATGATAATTATGCCTTGCAGTATGAGTACTGTAGGTAAGTTAGCTGGCGGTTTAAGTTCCGATTTATTAGAAAGGGCTGCCGACGTTCAACTTAAAGAAGGGCGCAAGCTGATTATCGTACCTCGTGAAACACCTTTTAGTTTAATTCACCTGCGTAATTTAGTTAGTCTAGCAGAAGCCGGAGCCAGAATCGTTCCTGCAATTCCTGCTTGGTATCATAATCCCCAAACTGTTGAGGATTTAGTTGATTTTGTTGTTGCTCGTAGTTTGGATCAACTTGATGTTGATTGCGTCCCTATTAAACGCTGGCAAGGTCGTTAATAGATAATTGAGTGGTAACCTTAAACCTTAAACCATGAAATAAGGATAGCTGAAAGCTTATATTTTTTTAGTTTAAATTAAGTTTAAATTAAGTTTAAATTTAATTAAATTTAATTAATACCAACAAGATTAATATTTCATGCTTTATCCTTAATAGTTCTTTGAATTCCTATGACTATAATTCGCTTAATTCTCTTAGTAGCAGTACTGGGGGGACTTACGCTATTGCTAGTGCAAAATTTGTCTCCTGCTATACCGTTAGTCTTTTTGGGCTTGCAAACTCAACCAGTTCCTTTGGCAATATGGATGCTATTAGGCGCTGCTGCTGGTGCTTGTACTTCATTATCTATCAGCAGCTTGGTTCAATTATCAAGCCGCGATTTTAGGCAGCAGCGTCAAACCACATCATATGAGCCAAAAGATTCATTCCGTGCCAACAAACGAACTCCAAGGGAAAAAGAATCTTACCAGAGAAATCCGACTCCACCACCAGCAAGTACAGCACAACCATCTGAGGAGTTTGAGAATACTTACGATGATGATTGGGATTTAGATCGAAACGTTAATGATGATTGGGATTTTGAGGAAAGACAATATCAAGAAACTGATTCTCCTTCTCCATACACAAAAATCCAAGATGACAGAGATTACGAAGATTTTGAGGAACCATCTTATGATCGTGAATCCGCAGATTCGTCTTATTCCTATAACAAACGCGAGTTAAAAAATTCTGGCATCGGAAAAACAGAATCAATATATGATGCCGATTATCGCGTGATTGTGCCTCCCCATAATCCATCAACGACTTCAAAAACCAATCCTAATTCTGATAATAAAGAAAATGATCAAGATTGGGGTTTTTTAGACGAGGATTTTGATTCGGATAAATCTTCGCCGCGTCAATAAGTAAAAATGCCGATGAAAATTCCCGTTTTTTCTAGTTAATCCCACAACGTTCCCGTGATTCTTGTTTGACTTTACCACTCATAGCTGCTTCTTGCAGAATCACAAAAGCGTTAAAGTCTTCCCAGTCATACTGCGTACTCAGCAATCGGCGCAGTTGATTTTCTGCTTCTAAACTCAGATATCCAGTTGCCAAAGCTTGTTTAACTACATCACGAATCCTAATCATTATTAAAACCTCAACCTACTACACTTATTTTTTATTCAAGTATTTGCGGAAAAAATATGCAGCAGTTAAAATTTTTATGGATATTGGCATCAAAAAAACCGTTTTTTTGAGATGATAGAAAGTTTGATTCATTTAAAACACCATTAAATTTTTTTCGCCGTGTAAAATCAAGCTAATTATTCAAGACAATCTGACAATTCAAGCAGAAGGTGTTATTAAGCAAAAAATATGCCTTTAACTCAAATTGCCATTAGAGAAGCCGTGAGCTGTGTGACTCTCTAAAGTTGACTTAAATTGATTGGATAAAGTTTCTACATATTTTTTGTTAAGTTTACATTAAGCTTAAAGATACCGAAAACGCTACCAATAAGTCACCTAACAAACGTTATTAATTTCGTTATAGATTTAATTTTATTTATTTTGACTTTAAATAAAAATACCTAGAAACTGGTTAAGATAAGCCATATTCGAGTAAAAATAAATCAGTATAAATAATGGCAGCAGGTAATAATCGGAAAATAGAAGAGGAGCCGTTAAGAAGCTAAAAACAATTGGGACTTAGAAAAGTTATATATTGATTTAGCGTCAGCCAAAGGAAAAGCTTTAACACCTGTAGAAAAAAATGGTTTCAGTCCGGCAGAAATAGCAAACAAGGTTTATAAAACCCGTAGTAGCAGCACCGTTAGAGTCTATTTTTCTAATGGATTATATAAATATATAGAAGAAATGCTATCCTCGCAAGCCCCCGATTATGTAAAGGTAAAAAACTGGAGTCGCGTAACTCAACTCTTAGAAAAAGCAGGTTACAAAAAGCATTGGTTGCAAATCGAATCGGCAACCCATAACATAAACGAGCGTATAAAAAAAACAACGGAACTTCCAAGGATGAAATCGACTCCCACACAAGATTGGGGAGAAGCTGTAGATGCAAGCTTCTTTTATGGAAGAACAAGGGAATTAACTCAGCTTAAAAAATGGATTTTACAAGAACAAGTACGCCTAGTAGTACTTTTAGGTATGGGTGGAATTGGTAAAACTACTTTGTCCGTAAAGTTCGCCGAAGAAGTGAAAGATAATTTTGATTATATTATTTGGCGTTCTTTACGTTTTTCACCTTCTTCAGAGGTATTTTTTCAGCAAGTTTTAGAAATTGTATCCCCGCAAACACGAATAAATACCCAAAGCCTTTCTAATAGCATTTCCCATATAGTTGATTGTTTACGTTCTTCTCGATGTTTGATTGTATTAGACCATGTTGATTCAATTTTGTACAGTGCACTTAGCTATAAAACGGAAAATTATTCTGGGATATTAACAAGTAATAGCACTACAATGGGTAATTTAAATATAGATTTACCCCAAATTCAATATCTTCGAGGTTATGAAGCCTTTGGAGAGTTTATTCAAGGGTTGGGAGAGTCTCAACATCAAAGTTGTTTGCTGTTAACCAGTAGGGAGAAACCTCAAGAAATTGCTGCTCTTGAAGGAGATTCTCTACCCACTCGCTCCCTGAAGTTAACGGGGTTAAACGAGGTACAATGCGCATATATACTTAAATCAAAAGGATTTTCTACCGTCAGCGAAAAAGAATCGGATCTAATAATGGAGTGCTATGGAGGAAATCCTTTATTTATCAAATTAGAAGAATACTGCTATTCGGGAATTATTTGATGGCAAGATAGAGAAATTTTTTCAACAGGAGACAGTAGTCTTCGGAGATATTCGTTCTTGTTTAGATCAGCAATTTAACCGTTTATCTGTATTGGAAAAGCAAATTATGTACAAGAAGCTCTCAATCAAGATTTTCAGTTACAAAAATTACAAAAAAAACTGATGCTAAGGGTATCCCAACGATTAATACTCGAAGCCGTAGAATTATTACAAAGGCGATCGCTAATTGAAAGACAAGCATCTAGTTTTTTCCAAGCCCCGATTTTAAGGGAATATCTAATTGAAAAACTGATTGAGGAAAATTTAAAATTTACTCAAGATGAAACGAGTTCGTTGTTGTTTGCCCATACAATGTTTGAGAAGCAACTGAAAAACCATCTGAAAGTAAGTCGCTTAAATGGCGAAATTTAAAGTACAGTGAAATATTAAGAACTCAATCTTAACAAACAGCTTTGACAGGTAATTGGAGCAAGCGCGACAAGTGAATAACTTATTGCAAGGAATTAATCTCTATTTAATCGGGATGATGGGTGCTGGTAAGACTACAGTAGGGCGCTTGCTAGCGAGCGAACTAGGATATGGATTTTTAGATACCGATGAAGTGATTACCGCATCTGCCAAACGGAGTATTAATCAAATATTTGCTGAGGATGGAGAAACGGAATTTAGGCAATTAGAAAGTGATGTACTCTCCCAAATTAGCGCTTATACAAAATTAACTGTTGCGACTGGGGGCGGTATTGTATTAAGGCGTGAAAACTGGAGTTACCTACATCACGGTTTAATTGTCTGGTTGGATGCTTCAGCGGAGTTACTATATAACCGTTTAAAAGAAGATACTACAAGACCTTTATTAAAAGATAGCAATCCTTTATTAAAACTACGTAATATCTTGGAACAACGAGAATCACTTTATGCTTTAGCCGATTTACGAATAACTCTTAAGGAAGGGGAAACACCTGAAGAAATTGCTCAACGAATTATTACAGAAATTCCTACTGTTTTAAAAAATCCTGCTTCTTCTTAATTCAATTTTTTTTTAGCCAAGTATAAAGCCAACTATAAAGCCAAGTATAAAGCCAAGTATTTTTTCTGGCTATAAGGCTCAGAATAGTAATCATATCAAGTTCGGCTAATTACTTAC
>DESS01000260.1:25009-25520 GCA_002361335.1 Richelia sp. UBA3308 | reverse complement strand
TTACTCGTTACTCGTTACTTTGCCCCCACAGATATGATAACTGTTTAACCGAACATGATATCAATTCCGGGGGAGGCTGGCCTCCATTAAATTTCTTTGTTTATATAGTTTAATAACAATCAAATAATAGTTTTTATGGGTGATGCTATTGTATAGCAGCACCAAACTCTTTTAAACTATCAAAAATCGGATTTAATAATTAAACAAAGAATCAAACAAAGAATCAAACAAAGAATCAAACAAAGATAATGATGGTTAACGATACTGAATATATTCGTGAAGATGCAGCTAGTAGAGTAAAAATACTAAGCGAAGCACTACCTTACATACAAAAATTTGCAGGTAGAACCGTGGTAGTAAAATACGGCGGTGCGGCGATGAAAGATAGTAATCTTAAAGATAAAGTGATCCGTGATGTTGTCTTTTTATCCTGTGTCGGCTTGAGACCTATTTTAGTACATGGTGGCGGACCCGAAATAAATACTTGGCTGGGTAAAATCGGAATTGAACC
>DESS01000260.1:2169-24892 GCA_002361335.1 Richelia sp. UBA3308 | reverse complement strand
GGTCGAGTTAATAAGGAAATTGTTACTAAGATAAATCAAGCCGGTGGAAACGCGGTGGGTTTATGCGGTAAAGATGGTAACTTAATTACAGCTCGTCAGCAAGGTCAAAAAGATATTGGTTTTGTCGGAGAAGTTAGTTCTGTAAATACCGAAATTTTAGGAACTTTGGTAGAAAATGGTTATATTCCGGTAGTATCTAGTGTCGCTGCCGACGATAAGGGACAAGCTTATAATATTAACGCCGATACCGTAGCCGGAGAAATAGCCGCAGCATTAGCAGCAGAAAAGTTAATTTTGCTTACCGATACCCGGGGTATTTTAGAAAATTATCAAGATCCTTCTACTTTGATTCCAAAAGTAGATATTCCAGAAGCTCGCAACTTGATTTCCAAGGGTATAGTTGGCGGAGGTATGATACCCAAAGTAACCTGTTGCGTGCGTTCTCTTGCTCAAGGAGTACGGGCAGCTCATATTATTGATGGTCGCATTCCTCATGCCCTTTTACTAGAAATATTTACCGATGGTGGTATTGGCACAATGATTCTTGGTTCTCAGTTTGTATAAAAAGAAGGAAGAAGGTTTGAGCGGAAGGCGCGAAGTTGGCTGGAATTGCCAGGGGGTATGACACCCATATGCTTGAGTTTATAATTAAGTTTAAAATCGCAGTAGGTAAAAACTACTATTTAAAAAAAGACTTAACTATGTGCACTCGCATTCTATACGAGGCTCAATCTCCTGAAAACAATTACTTGGTAGGTCGAACCATGGATTGGTACGAGGATACTCAAACTAATCTCTGGGCTTTTCCACGTGGCATGAAACGTAACGGTGGTGTTGGTGATAAATCTATCGAGTGGACTTCTAAATATGGCTCCCTCGTAGGAGATATCTACGCTGCTGCTTCATGCGATGGCATTAACGATGTTGGGCTTGTTGGTAACGCTCTTTACCTCGCCGAGTCTGACTATGGAGACCCAAATCAATCTGACAAACCACAGATTTCCATCGGTGCTTGGCTACAGTATATCCTTGATAATTATAGTACAGTGGCAGAAGCAGTGGAAGGCTTCAGAGAGCAACCCTTTGCGATTGTTGCGCCCGTTCTTCCTGGAGATAAACCTTCTACTGGTCATATTTCAATTAGTGATTCCTCAGGTGATAATGCCATTTTTGAATACATTGAGGGTGAACTTATTATCCATCACGATCACAAATATTCAGTGATGACAAACCAACCACCCTATGATCAGCAATTAGCAATCAATACCTACTGGGATACCGTTGGTGGTTTAAACATGTTACCAGGTACCCATCGTGCTTCTGACCGATTTGCCCGAGTTAGCTGGAATCTTAATGCAGCTCAGCAACCAGAAGCACTTAAAAAGGTAGATAGTAAAGAGATGGCTGCTGGAGTAATATTATCTATAATGCGCCACATGTCAGTTCCGCTAACTCTTGCTGACCCAGAGAAACCAAACATTTCTGCTACTGCTTGGCGAGTTGTTTCTGATATTAAAAACAAAATCTTCTATTTTGATTATAGTTACAGACCTTCTGTTTTCTGGGTGGATCTAAAAAAATTGAATCTTAAGGAGGGCGCGCCAAGTCAGAAGCTTGAAGCTTATAATATGACTGGACTTACCGGTGAAGTCTCAGACAAGTTTGTTCCTCATGAACCCTTCCCATGGCTTTCTGAGGAGAACAAGTCTAGATGTGCATCTTGATAAAGAAATGGTATTAGATTCCAGAGTCATTTCAGTTATCAATTATCAGTTACCAAGTACCCACAGGATAAATTGAGGCCCCAACGCCGAAGCGGAAAAAATGTTTCTTTCCACGGATAAATCCGAGGGCTTGTATCCTATTTATTTCTTGGTCAAATATTACAACACTAAGTTCACCAGGGCTAACTAGCTCACCGGGTGACAAGATGTCTGATATCATGTCCGGTTAATAAGCGCATTCTGTGGGGGTGAATGAGTAATAAGTAACGAGTAACGAGTAACGAGTAATGAGTAATGAGTAAAAGGCTTATGTTGGTAATAACCGCCATTCTTAAGTCTTGATTATATAGTAAGTAATTAGCCGGACTTGATATGAAAGATACTCACAGCAAGGAATTTAACAAACAGCGAACACCAAAAAATTGACCGGGAAATAAAAAGGATAATTATTCACTTAAGGGAGAAACTGCTTGGCGGTTTCTCCTTCTCACTTACTGTTTTTTGAGAAATCAAAAATAAAGCACCCGTATAAAAAGCTTCAAAACTTTATATTACAATACTTATTACCTTCACTTTTGATACTTCAGACTTCCGCGCACCGGTACAATCGCTTCATAAAATATTCTCAAAATGTTGCCTTAAAACGGCAAAATGTAGGTTAGTGGTTGTTTATATAGTTCACAGTGAGTTCCGAAAGTTTAGAAATAGCCAAGCGGCGTTACCGTAATGGCAAAGCTGCTTTTGAAAATGGGGAGTACCGCCAAGCTGTTGAGGAATTAGAAAAAGCTTGTGCTTTGTTAGGGCCTAATACTCGCCTTGGGGGTGAAGTGCAAATTTGGTTAGCAACAGCTTACGAAGCTGCTGGCCAAAATCAAGAAGCTATAGCCCTTTGCGAACGACTTAAACGCCATCCTTATCCAGATACCAGTAAAGAAGCACGGCGATTACAATATATTCTCAAAGCTCCTAAGTTGAAACGTCCCAAAAAATGGATGACTCAAATACCCGATTTGGGAGAATTATCTGATGAGGGAAGTACAATTCGTTTGGCTGCCTCTGCCAAAAAATCTTCTGGCAATAAAGAACCTGAAGAACTAGAATTTATTGACCTAAGTCAGGTTAACACTAAAGATAATCGCTTTATCTTGCTGGCGTTAATTATTATTGTTATGACTTTGGCTAGCTTGATTTGGTTAAGTTTTTAAACAATTACTTATGGCTGTGCCACAAACAAGAACAAAATCTGTACATCGATTAATTTTTACAATTATGTCACAATTTCGCGATGAAAGTTATTCTTCCCCTATTCCCAAGGGATTAGTTAAAAGCTTTTTTCAACGAATAAAGCTTATATACGTTTTAGTATTAGCATCGTTGTTGCTTTCTGGTTGTGTAGACTATGATCTGGGAGTTAATCTAAAAAACGCTAATTACGGAGAATTCGTACAGCATATTACATTGGGAGAAAAACTTACAAGTTTTAGCGGCGATTACGTTTATGAATGGTTAGATAGCATCGAAAGACGTGCTAAACAATTACAAGGTAAAGCGAAACGAATTTCCCCAGAGGAAGTAATTGTGACAATTCCCTTCAGTAATGGCAAGGAATTACAAAGAAAATACAACAGATTTTTTAATTCTAGGAGTAATTCTAAATCCCCTGAGGAAACTACTGAATCAGCATCAGAACTACCGAAAATACAATCGAACCTACTTCTAAAACAAACTAATTTTTTACTGGTAGTACGTAATGAGTTAACTTATGATTTCGATTTACGTTCTTTGGCTTTAATTGCTAGTAAAGGTAACGTTTTCACTAACGCTGGTTCAATTTTCGACTTTGAATTTAGCTTAAAAACTCCTTGGGGTGTAAACAGTATTCAAAAAACTGACGATGCCATGGAACCTCAAACGAATAATAAGGAAATATTATGGAAACTAAAAACTGGAGAAGTGAATCATATTGAAGCAGTTTTCTGGCTTCCCAGCCCTGTTGGTATTGGAACTTTATTAATTGTTCTGTTTGTCTTGTTAGGAATTTTTCTCAGATACAGCTTTATGCCAGATCCCAAAATTCAGTTTTCAGCAACCAGTAAATGAAGACAAGGGGATGGGGGGGTTATATCATGTCCGGTTAAACAGTTATCATATCTGTCGGGATCAATGAGTAACGAGTAACGAGTAATGAGTAACGAGTAAGAATTAACATGCAGACCTTTTACCTTAATTCGTGTTAAAAATACGTCAGTTATGATAGGCAGCTTAATTTCTGCTGTCAAATGCTATCAAAAAAAACTATTAGATTGCAGCGGTTGTGAAAAAAAGGCTTGTATTAATATTCACCTTTGTAGCGATTAACTTTAGTTCTGGATGTTCTCAAGCGCCTATATCCAATTCCAGACAAACAGAAGCACCAATAGTTCTTGCTGTACCAGAGTTACAACAGTCAGAAAAACCAAATACACCTGTTGAAGAAGTGTTAGAAAACCTGGAAAAGCTAGATCAAAGCTTTAACAGAATAGTTTTCTCTTTGGCAAAAGTCTTGATAATTTTACTGAGTCTTCTTGTCATCCAGAGAATTATACTGCTAATTATTTTTCGCACATCTCAATTAATTATCCATAATTTTACTAATGCTTCTGGTGCCGAAGGAATGGAGTTCGTTTTACCAGGTTTGAGTCAGTTGGCACGGGAAAGACTGGTAAAAGAGATGAAAGGGGTTCACCAGCGCCTCAAAGAACATATTCATAGTAGTGGGTTGCCGACTTATCCTCCTCCTGATAAGTTACCGCTACCACAAACAACTCCGGATGAACGACTTTCTAACTTGGTAGCTTCCCTCAACGAATTTACACCAGAACAAATCGATCCTTTGGTAAATCTACTTAAAATGATATTTCCTGTTTATGGAACCAAAGTCACTAGTATTTTACAAAGCCAAGGTGAAGATTACCGTAGACTGGGAATAACTTTTGAAATTACTGATATTGAAGGTCGGGTTGCTTCTAAACTTTACACGATTTGGGAAGAAAAAGATACAGAAACAGTAACTCCCACAGAAGTTAAAACAGCATCTGATGAGGAAGTTGAGTTACCCATTGTTGATTCTGGGCAAGTTAAAGATCGCTTTCGCTTGTTGTTAAAACCTGCTACTCGATGGTTAGCCCTCGAACTTTCCAGGCGAGAAATGCTTTCTAATGTACCTTGGTATTATCTAGGTAATTGGTCTAAACGCTATCAAGCACAAATACAGAACTTTTTCGGTGTCATTAATTATGCTAGTGCTCCTACTCATGGTAGCTTTTTTTTCCAATTAGCCATTGAAGATTTGCGAGCAGCTATAGAATTAGATCCCAACTGGTATCAACCTTACGAAAATTTAGGTGATACCTATAGCACTCAAGGAAGAGAATTCCAGGGAAGCCGAAGATTTAATCTCCAACGACAAGCGATTTTGCAATACGAAAAAGCACTCGTCAGATGTGAAGATCAAGCTATAAGAAGAAGGATTAAAGTTGGTAAAGCGATGGCGCAGTTACTGACAAACGATCAAATTCAAATCAAAGAAGCCCAAAAAGAAATACAACTATTGGAAAAGCAATGGAATGCACAATCCGATTTAAGTTCTCGATTTTTGTACAACTTCGCTTCTTGGTATGCAATTTTTACTGCTCAAAATAACGGCGAAGAAGAAACCAAGCTAAAAGCCCGTCGCTACTTGCTTTACGCTTTACTCCGAGATAGCGATCGCAATCTTTGGGAATGGGCTAATAAAGATCCAGATTTTCAATCGGTACGTGAAAGATTTACGGATTTGCAATTTGTACTGATGAAGAAATTAAATGAGTTCCCCGATTTACCCCAAATGACTGGGCCAAAATTTGTTAAACATGTGGGAGAAATCCTCAAGGAAATGAACTGGACTTAATTAGTTCGTTAATTGGTTAGTTAGTTAGTTAATTAATTAAATAATTAAACAAATAAATAAAGGAATGAATGGCGATGTCTGAACAACAAGAGAAAAAAATCCCAATTAAAATCAAAACTCTCAGTAACAAACCCCAGGAGGAAGATTCTAATCCTGTTATTGAAACTGAAATTACGCCCCCGAAGACTCAATCAGAAGGAGAAAATATTAGCAAACAACCATTACCCTCGATTACAACTGAAATTTCAATTCCTCGCCATCCACAAATTGTTGGAGAAATACCACCGTGGGATGATGACAAAGATTCTCAGCAGGATGATAAATCTAAACCTCCGACTATTACAACAGAAATACCGTTTGAGGAAGAAAAATTAAGTCCGATAACGAGATCAACAGGCGAAATACCTCCTTGGGATGATGAGGACGAAATTAAGCAATAATTATGAATTCCTTAAATATTGTATCAGGGCACGGCATTAGCTGTGTCCTTTGTTTTATGAGTAAATTATAGGCAGTAAAAATAAGTGTGTTTATTAATTAAGAAAATATATTTTTAAATTGAATTTAATATGGCAAAATATAATCTTGCTTTAATCACCAATAAACTAAAAAACAAAGAATATTTCCATAAATATTAGACTTTAGCAAGAGAATAAAATACAAAATCTTTTCTGAAAAATACACATTAACTTTTTCGGAATAGCAATGAACAATGGTGGAGTTACTTCATGAGATGTTTAGATACTCAACATAACTTAATTCAAGAGTTGTGAAGTATCTGAAAAATCCTGAAGCAGAATAACGAATTTTAATTATTGTAAGGAGACTAAAATGAGCAAGAGAAAAGACGACTTCAAAAAGAAAACTCAACCCAATGCCAAGAAACAAAGAAGGAATTATCCCAACGATATTGGTAGACCTGACCGTCCAGAAACAGGATGGAATAATGATAAGCTCTAAATGTAATGCGTTCGCGGTTTTCAATTGAGTATAATACTAAATTTTTTGGTATAATTTGGGACGTTCCTTAATGCCCAACCTATAACAATTATTACACTCAATTGAAAATCACTAGAGTATCTGGTCTTTTATTATAGCAAGCAGCGTTGCTACAACTGTGCTAAGAGCAACACATTGCCTCCATTATACAAGCAAAGTCCACCTAATGGTGGACTAGTTTATTTATATCCAGGTTTTGATTGTGTTCCAGAGCCACTATTCCGGCAGGATTCCCTATGTTGTAGCAAGTGGCGTGAGGTTTCAGGAATGGCTTTAGTATTACAGCATATTTCATTTTTTTTGGTACATTTGTACGGACAAGGATGCCCGTACCACAAGAGTTTTAAAATATAGTACTGTACTCGAAATGAAAGCAAAGTGCTCTAAATTAGACTTTCCCCTCATTCATTAAGGAGATAAACGTTGAATCTTCCAACTATCGTCATGATTTCTGGTATAAAGTAAACGATCGTGAAGACGACTGGAACGTCCTTGCCAAAATTCAATTTCTGTTGGTATAACTCGAATTCCCCCCCAATGAAGCGGACGGGGTACATGTTTATTTTTATACTTTTTTTTTAGTTCTTGTAAACCTTGTTCAAGGACTTCTCTACTTTCGATAACTTCGCTTTGATTTGATGCCCAAGCACCTAAACGACTGTTAAAAGGACGACTGTAAAAATACTCATCTGACTCAGTATTTAAAACTTTTTCTACACGTCCATAAATCCTAACTTGACGTTGGATTTCCGCCCACCAAAACACCAAAGCAGCCTGGGGATTTTCGGCTAATTCTTGCGCTTTTTGACTGTTATAGTTGGTGTAAAACACAAAACCGCGATCGTCAAAATCTTTTAACAGTACCATTCTCGCAGACGGTTTACCTTCTGTTGTAGTTGTAGCAAGAGTCATAGCGTTCGGCTCTAGGATATTAGCACTTAGCGCTTGGTCAAACCATGTCTTGAATTGTAAAAAAGGGTTAGAATTGACCTTTGTTTCGCTTAAATCCTCCAAAGTGTAGTCTTGACGAAGGTCAGCTATAGTTTTATCCATTACAATTGATTTTTAAGGCTAACTATTTGAATTTAATAGTTTACCTTTTTATTAGTTTTATTAATTTAGGTCATATTTTTTAGGTAGTGTTTTTTGTCCTCAATACCCACAGCCTATAAGTCAGTAGCGATCATTGCAAATTATGCCCGACTCAGGCTAAAAATCTTAGTAAGTCTATGCCCACCCAGGTGGGCTTTGTTTATATAGCCACATCTTTTAAGATGTGGGCGATATGTGAAAACACGCCATATCGGTTAAACTATCGGCAATATGTCAAAGTAGGTCTTATGGGTTGAAATTATTTCATCCCAAGACCGGCAATTTAAGATTAATCCAAGTTCTTAAAATTATAAAAATAAAAATTTATGTGGATGGACCGTTGGGCTTCCTTACAAAACTTATTAATCTATGGTTTAAGCATTCCAATTATAGCCCTTAACGTTGGACTGCTGTCTTTACTTTTTCATTACTTTCGGCATCCACTTACTATTTTGAGTATTGCAGCAATCCTAGCTTTTTTGCTCAACTATCTAGTTAAATTTTTAGAACGCATTCGTATTTCGCGCTCCTTGGCAGTAACTATAGTCTTGCTGCTAACTTTAACGCTTCTGATTCTTATGGGTATTACCCTCATACCCCTTGTCATTAATCAAACTATTCAACTTAGCGATAAAATCCCCGATTGGTTAAACAGCTTTCAAAGCCAATTAGAAGAATTAGAAACTGTAGCTAAACGACGCTTGCCGCTAATAAACTTACAAATATTAGCCAATCAAATTAACGCCAGTATTGAAAACTTGCTACAGCTATTACCATTTGGTGCTGTAGGATTTGCAGGAACCCTTGTATCAATCCTAGTTAATGCAGTGTTAGTAGTTGTGCTAGCATTTTATATGCTTTTATATGGCGATCGCGTTTGGTATAGCTTGCTAAATCTCCTACCAGAAAAAATCCGAGTTCCTTTAAATAAATCTTTACAACTCAATTTCCACTATTTTTTTCTCAGCCAATTTTTACTAGCAATGTTCATGGTGGCTAGTCTGACACCAATTTTTTTAATTATTAGAATCCCGTTTGCTTTTTTATTTGCTGTAGTTATCGGCATATCCCAACTTATCCCCTTTATTGGAGCTACTTTGGGCATAGGTTTAGTAACTATATTGCTGCTACTACAGGATTGGTGGTTAGCAATTCAATTAGCATTCTTCTCGATTTTGATGCAGCAAATTAAGGATAATCTGTTAGCCCCAAAATTACTGGGAAACTTTACCGGATTAAATCCCATCTGGATTTTTGTTGCGATTTTAGTCGGCTTCGAGATTGCGGGATTATTAGGGACACTCGTTGCCATTCCCATCGCTGGAACCATTAAAGGCACCTTTGATGTCCTTAAAAAACAAAATTCAACTAAATCTGTATCTAGAGTTACAATTCATCAAGAACCATTTGAGAAATAACTGCCGCCCTGATAATTTATTTCCCCATTCTTTTTCATCGGACTAGAACAAAATTTTCGATTTAAGTGAAAATTAGTAGTCTTTAATACTGGTTATCAAAATTAATTATGAGTAGTGTGAAGAAGGATATTTTTCACCAGCTTAAAAATATACACGAAAATATACACGAAAATATACACGATACAAAAATGTTTGGAGAAAAGTTAAGAGAATACTAACAAAAAGTTAAGGAGGTCCAAAGTATGTAGCAAATTATAGCCTTAATTCAGTATCAAGGTGAAAATAAAAATCTTATTTTTTAGTAGACAAAGGTATAAAAATATCGTGATATACTTTCTTGGTGAATTTCATTTATAGACTTTATTGGTTCTATATATGTAGCTAATACATTGCTGAAAATACTTTCTGCTCGGAGTTGCACAACTAATATTTACCATTCACAATGGTATTGATTGGAAAGACCAATAAAACAGTAACGATAATTAATTACTTAAGTTGATAGTTTCCAATGAAACAAGTAAATTTTGCGATAATTTTTATCTTGTGTTTAGCTTTCGCTCTATTCAGCATAGAAAATACTGAATTAGGAACTATTCATATAATTCCGGGTGTAGAAATACAAGCACCAATTTCAGTTGAGTTGCTTATAACATTAGGGTTAGGTGGAGTTTTGGCTTGGTTATTTAGCATTTGGACTCATTTAGTAAGACTAATGTCCTCAGGTCAAAAAGTTCGTCAAAAAGATGCCCAGATTCAGGAATTAGAATGCAAGATTGAAGAATACCAGACCCAAATTAAGTCCTTACAACCTTCTCTACCACCAGCTAACGATTCCCTCATACAAAAAGGGGAAGCTGATACCAAAGTCTCTTTAACTAATAGTTAGCTTGATTCTAGAAGGTAGATGGAGAGACAAGCAAGGGGACAGGAGGAAAATTTTTAATTCCTAAACTTCGTTCCTCCTAAGTCCTAACTATTCACAATGCCCATTCATGCCGGGGGGCGTAGGGGGTACCCCCATGTGCAATACCCATTTTCAATTCTGCCCTTTCGTCAAATTTTTAGTACTTGTCGATGGATGCTTCTGAGCTTTTAGAAACAATCACCCAACTAATTTATCAAGCCGAACAAGGGGAAATTGACCCTTGGGATGTACAGGTAGTTGAAGTGATAGATCGTTATATAGAACTCATGGCACCCGAGAAAAGGAAGAAGGGGTATGAAGCAGATTTATCTCAATCTGGGCAAGCATTTTTATCAGCATCTATGTTGGTGTTATTCAAAGCCAATACTTTGATGGAATTGCAATCAGCTGCAAATGAAACTGATGCCTATACAGAAGATGAATTACTGCTAGATGGTGAAGATGAGTTGAATGAGCGTGTGGCAAGACTGCCTTTGGAGAAACAGTTGCGACGGCGACGTTCAGCAATGCCTCCACCTGCACGTCGGGTAACTTTACAAGAGTTAATCGAGCAATTGCAGGTAATGGCAAACCAACTGCAACTAGCACAAAAAACCAGTAAGCCTTCGGCGAAGAAACGTCAACCTGGTGTTAGAACTCTAAAGGCAGCACTAGAATTAGCACACCAAGAAAATCTCACAGAAGTTGCTGGGGAGTTAGAACAAGTTTTGCACGCCAAAGCGGCAGAACTACATCTAGGAGAAAGCTGGATGAATTTGGAACAATTAGTAGAATGGTGGTCCCAAACTAAGTCAGTATCGGATTTAGAAAAAGACCATTCTCATGGTGAAAATGCTCATAAAGTGAGTGTATTCTGGGCGCTACTACTGCTTTCGGCTCAATCAAAGGTAGAGTTGTATCAAGAGGAGTTTTATCAAGAAGTAAAAATTCGCTTGCTTGCAGAATCTACTAATAACCCCATGTCTCAAGCAGCTAGTTAAAGAAGGCGGATTCGTCAGTCACACAATAGTGCCGCTTATTTTGGGATCAATATGGCGGTTTTCTGGACTGCAGAAAACTCAAAAGCTGATGTTTATTTTTTTATGTTTAATTTTTTACTTAATTACCGTTTGCATTGAAAGCTTTGATGCAAAATGCGGGCTTCGATACCCAAATATGAGTAAATTAAAATATTGGCAATTTTATATCATTTAATCTGCCAACAGAGAGTTATATAAATGCTGTCTTTATGCATATCCGTGCTTTTGGGGATGACTTCATACAAATTAAAACAGATGATGAAGTATTGCTTAATCCAAGCAAATTGGCTTGTGGTTGAGGAATAAGCATTTATCAATCACCCCCGATTTGTAGTCGGAGGCTTGAAGGAGTCACCCCTAGTTAACCAAACAAAGCATGAAATGTACAGCGTTTAGGGCAGGCGTTAAAGGACCTACCAGGGGATGTATAGCCAGTTCTCTGCTCTAGAACCGAACAGTTAAACAGGTTTATCCACCTGTTTTAAACACTGTAGCGGATAGTTACCGACCCTAAACATTCATTGGCTAACTTTACGAAAACTTTGCCGTAACAGGCATCTTGAAGTTCGACCGAAATTCAAATCCAAGAATGCTTTTTTCCTTCGCGTAAATATTTAGACGCGGTTTCCAAATTAGCGGGAGGTTTTTAGATGAAAGCTATGATTTTGGCTGCGGGTAAAGGTACTCGTGTTCGTCCGATTACCTATACAACTCCTAAACCAATGATTCCCATCCTGCAAAAGCCAGTGATGGAATTTTTACTTGAACTTTTACGTCAACATGGCTTTGACCAAATTATGGTCAACGTTAGTCATTTAGCTGAGGAAATCGAAAGCTATTTCCGAGACGGGCAGCGGTTTGGGGTAGAAATTGGTTATTCTTTTGAAGGTAGTATTGACGATAACGGTAAATTAGTCGGAAAAGCCATCGGTTCTGCTGGTGGAATGAAAAAAATTCAGGAGTTTAAACCATTTTTTGACGATACTTTTATTGTATTGTGCGGTGATGCTTTAATTGACCTGGATTTAACCGCAGCGGTAAAATGGCATAGAGAAAAGGGTTCTATTGCCACTATCGTCACTAAAACAGTACCTCGGGAAGAAGTTTCTAGCTACGGTATTGTTGTTACTGATGATGATGGTCGTATAAAAGAATTCCAAGAAAAACCTTCTGTAGAAGAAGCTAAAAGTACAAATATCAGTACTGGTATTTACATATTTGAACCAGAGATATTTGAACATATTCCCTCGGGAGTCGAGTATGACATCGGTGGCGACTTGTTCCCCAAACTTGTAGAAATGGATGCGCCATTCTACGCTAAAGCAATGGACTTTGAATGGGTAGACATTGGTAAAGTACCCGATTATTGGCGAGCAATTCGCGGCGTACTGTTAGGGGAAATCAAAAACGTACAAATCCCCGGCAATCAAGTAAAAGAGGGAATTTACACTGGTTTAAATGTTTCCGTCAATTGGGACAAAGTGGATATCACTGGTCCAGTTTACATTGGTGCGATGACCAAAATAGAAGACGGAGCTAAAATTGTTGGTCCGGTTTATATTGGTCCTTCTTGCTGCATCTGTAGCGGTGCTACCGTAGAAAACAGTGTGATTTTTGAATATTCTCGTCTTGGGGAAGGAGTAAGATTAGTTGATAAGCTAGTCTTTGGTCGTTACTGTGTTGATAAGACTGGAGCATCAATTGACGTTCAAGCAGCTGCTTTGGACTGGTTGATTACGGATGCTCGTCAAACACCACCTTCTCATAATCCCGCTGAACGTCAAGCTATTGCTGAATTATTAGAGACTAATTCTAATTAAGCAGAAAATGTTGGGCGCAGTCCCTACTCATAATCCAAGTTTGGGTAGGGACTTATACATGAATCTGGCAAAATTCTCCGTTGTTAACTACTAGCTAAAATCTCGGTAGTTTTGTTGAGATATAGCAGTTTTGGGTTGCATGCAATACAAACAATGCTATATTCGTGAAATATGTTTGTTTAAACATAGTAAAATCCAGCATCTGGTAGATTTCCTCCAAGGAATTTGGGATTTTGTTCCATTAAACGCTTAAACCAAAACTCTAAGTCTTGTTTGGCATCCGCAGCACTTACCATTTCTAAAGGTGTATACTGCAAAGACTGTTTAATAATTGGTACTTTTAATCCTAGATACTCAGCTCCCAATTGTGCTGCTGCATCGGGATTCTGTTTTACCCAATTTACGGCAGCACCCAATTCTGTTTGCACGGTTTTGATTATCTTAGGATGTTCATTAATTAAGGAACTCAAAGCCAAAGTTCCAGCTTGGGGAATACGCGGTTTTCCTCCCGTAGCTTGTCCCCACTCCTGTTGCAAATCCAATACCCGTCGTACCTCTAATCCCTGTTGTTTTCCTCGAAGTTCAGCCCCCGATGCCGCCGGTTCTGATAAAAGTGCTACATCACCTTTTCCGGCTATAAGTAATTGTACTGATTGAGCAAAGTCGGTAGTATATTGAATTTTAAAATCTTGGGCTGGATTTAAATTATTTTGTTTTGCTAAGTAAGTAAATAATTGTCCTGGAAGCCCACCTCGAAATGCAATTAAAATCGTTTTTCCTTTTAAATCCTGCCAACTGTTGATGTTTTTATCAGTTGTCAATACATACAAAACGCCCCAAACTAGGACATTAAGTAACTGTAGGGGAACTCCTTTCTGATAAAGATTTGCTGCCAGAGATGTTGGTGTTGCTGAAACTTGCAGCTTACCTGAAACTGCATCAGCCCGCAATCGATCGTGGGTTTTCCAGATACGAAAATTTATCTCTTCAACTTCCTTCAATAATTCACTTTGCTTGGCGAGATAAGCCATCAAAATGGTAATGACAATAGGCGAACCCCCTACACTTAAATTGTTTAATTTTGATGTACCAGTATTATTAGAACTAGAAGTAGTAGTGGTTGATTCTTGGGTGCAGCCATATATGTTGTTAGCTAATGTTAAGCCAGTAGTAGCTGCAATCAGCTGTAAGAATTGACGGCGATTAGAATAGATTTTCATTTGTATTTTTGTTATTGCTCATCTACGATGAAATAAAAAAACTCTGCGCTCGGAGACTGTAAAAAAAACTAAGAATTAATCCTGTAATCGTGGCAATATTCTCTAAGTTTTTCTCTTGTTTTCCATAACCTCCTCGTCTAAACCAAAACACTCCGCCACTTGGGGAATAGCTAGAAGCCTTGAAACAGCATTGTAGATGTATGAACTATCCCGCTCAATTGGAGGTATTTTTGGTTCCCATTCATATACAGCACGGCTGGGTGATGGTGACAAAATTACTAAAGTATTGCCCAAACGAACTGCTTCGGCTAAATTGTGAGAAACTACGAGGGCAGCTAAATTGCGATCGCTTAATAATTTCAATATCAAATTTTGCAATTGCCGCCGCCTACCAATATCTAAGCTACTAAACGGCTCATCGAGTAGCAGTAAATCTGGCTCAACTGCTAAGGCTCTTGCCAAAGCTACCCGTTGTTGCATTCCACCACTAAGTTGATGGGGATATTGGTTAGCAGCTTGCTCAATCCCTAGTTCCTTTGCTAAATTAAATGCGATTTCCTGACGAACTGAAGCTGATAGTTTCTTCCCTCGCAAACCAAAAGCGATATTTTCTAAAGTGGTGAACCAAGGCAGCAGCCGTGGCTCTTGAAATACATAGGAAGTTCTACTAAATAAATTGTTTAATTTACCACCCTTTGGAGCAATCAAACCAGCGATAATCTTTAACAAGGTGGTTTTACCACATCCAGAAGGTCCAGTCAAACATAATATTTGCCCTGGTGTAAGGGTTAAACTAATACCATCAATAACTTTGAGGCACTCGTAACCATGAAAAATTTCTTCTAAGATTAGCACTACACTTACTTTGTGATTTTAGTTGCATTCTCGTTTACGGCATTGTATTTTCAAGCTATTTGTTTATCATTAATCTTGCTGATTTTCTCACTTTTACGCCAAGGCTCTAGCCATCGCCGCAATGGTCGTAAAATCAAGTATTCAGAAGTCAAAATTAAGACAACAACCACAACAATCCAAGCCATCACTGTAGCTGTTTCTAAATTGATGCGAGCCAAATTTATTTCCGCACCAATCCCCGTTTCGGCAGATAACAATTCCGACATTACGCCGACTCGCCAAGCCAATCCCAATCCTGCTGCCACCGAAGGAAACAGATAAGATAGTAAGTGGGGAAAATACAGGTAGAGTAATAAAACTTGTTTGGGAGCGCGAAATAAATTCGCCATCTCCAGTAATTGTGTATTGATTGTTTGCATTCCCTCCACTGCGCTGATAAAAACAACTGGTAACGTCGCCACAGCCACAGTAAATACAGATGTGGCACTACCGCTACCAAACCAAAGCAACGCTAAGACAATCCAGGCAATTGGTGGAATCCCTTGTAAAGCTGTTATTGTCGGTGCAATTGAACGCCCGAACCAAGGCCCTAACCCTGCACTTATACCCAGAACACTACCAAGCAAGACTGCGATCGCAAAGCCACTGAAGGTGTGTAAAGTAGTGGCCACAACGGCACTTGTTAATTTATCTGTAGCTGCCAGATTTTTCAATGCACTCAAGGTTTCTAGAGGAGAAGGTAAAACTAAGGCGCTATAATGCCTTGCTGCTAGTTGCCAAAGAGTGAGAAAAACACTCAAGCCCAATAACTCAGGAACCCATAATCGGACTATCCTACCCAAATCGTTAAAGTTCATTAAAAGTTTATCGCGATTGCCTCCGGCACCAGCGAAGCTGATCGCAGCTCAAGATTTTATTGTTGGTGCTATATACTGAAGCGTTTATTATACTGAGTAATTATATTGCTTTTGTCAAAAGACAAGTTGTCAAACTTATTATTACTACTTAATTTATAGTGCGATGCGGGCACAATTGAGTGATCAACCAAAATTTTTTCATACTACAAACTTAAGTTAATCCTTGGAGCACTTTTTCGATAATTGAACCACTTTCTACGAACTATTTACTACTGTCTGTTTGTACCGCGATCAATATATTTCAAAACTGCTGTAAAGTAAAGGGGAAATTCTGCAGTTTTCTGCTTGATTTATTTATCAACGGTCTGTGATAATAAGTATTGTTTTCCACTTCCTAAGTAGTCAATATTTATTTGCGCTATGAACGTTACAGTAAATTATTTAGCACAACTTAAGCAAGCTGCCGGTATATCCTCGGAAAATATAGTTGTAGAAAAACCTTGTTCCGTGCAGGAATTAGCAATTCAAATTGCTGAAAAGCATGGCGAACCATTGCGTAGTTTCATACTAGGTCCTACAGGGAGTTTAAGTAATAGCATTCTTGTATTAGTAGGGGATAATCAAATTCATTGGGACGAGCCAATACCAGTAAAGGAAGGAGATGTAATCAGTTTTATGTCTCCAATCGCTGGAGGTTAAATCAATTAACAATGACCTACATTTTTCTACTGGAGTTGATTTCTAATAAAGTTTAAATCAATGTAAATATTAAAACTTTAATGTTAAGAAAAATAAATTCAATTTTATGCAACCAATAATGCTAACCGATGAAGAAAAGGCAACCTATGAATGGCAAATGTGGGTGCCAGACTTCGGTGAGAAGGGACAGGAAAAGCTCAAAGGTTCGTCTGTTTTAATCTCGCGAGCAGGGGGATTGGGCAGTGTTGTGGCTTACGAATTAGCTGCTGCGGGAGTTGGACGAATTGTTTTGGCTCATGGTGGTAATGTTAAACACAGCGACCTTAACCGCCAACTTTTGATGACTCATGATTGGCTTGGTAAGCCGCGAGTCGAATCAGCGGCACGTCGGCTGGCAGAGTTAAATCCTCACATCGAAATTGTAGCGGTTCCAGAAAATGTATCAAAGAGCAATGTTGAAAGTTTAGTCGAACAAGTAGATCTGATTGTAGACTGCGCCCCCCTGTTTGAAGAACGTTT
Organism: Richelia sp. UBA3308; assembly: GCA_002361335.1. GTDB lineage: Bacteria > Cyanobacteriota > Cyanobacteriia > Cyanobacteriales > Nostocaceae > Rivularia. Next base: position 7,817 of record DESS01000260.1, on the reverse strand, counting down.
TGCGATGAATTCGGAAGCAGTTCGTCAGGGGAAACCTCTTGTAGACTGTGCGATGTATGAGTTGGAAGCCCAGTTAATCTCCATAGTTCCAGGAGAAACACCATGCCTTTCTTGTTTGTATCCCGAACAACCAAAAGCCTGGAAAAGACAGTTCCCGGTTTTTGGTGCAGTTTCTGGTACAGTCGGCTGCCTGGGAGCGATGGAAGCCATCAAGTTACTTTCTGGAGTAGGTGAGCCGCTATTAGGAAAACTTTTCACTTGCGATTTACGGGATATGAGTTTTAATAAAATTCGGATTCAAAAACGACCAGATTGTGAGGTTTGTGGCAAACTTTAAAGGAAAAATGGAAGGATTCTTAGCCTTAAGACAAGTTAGAGATAATCATTTTCCCATATGCTGATTAGTTGGTAGGAATACTAAAAAGTACAATGAAATAATGTAAAATGAATTACAATTATTGGCTGACAACTGTGTAATCAATGAATAATTGCTGATTTTGATTTGATTTATTGAAAGTTTATTCCAATGATTGACAATCAAAATTTAACCTCGCCAGGGGGAGGGTTACCCCGATTAATTAGGTGACTTGTTGATAAAACTTGTTGATAAAAAGGGGATGAATTTGGATGATTGGATTTTTGGGAGTAAAGTCGAAAGCAGTAGCAGCAATTTTTTTGTCATCATTGTTAATTGCTTGTAGTCAAACTAACCAAAACTCGAACTCAGAAGCAAATGCACAACAAAGAGTAAATTTAACTGTATCGGCTGCTTCTAGTCTCACAGATGCGCTCCCACCAATCAAGAAGCTTTACGAACAGAAGAATCCAAGGGTTTCAATTACTTATAATTTTGCTGGTTCCGGTAGTTTACAACGGCAAATACAACAGGGAGCGCCAGTTGATGTTTTTATTTCTGCTTCCGTGAACAAAATGGATGCTTTGCACAAGGAAGAACTTTTGAGTCAGGATAGCCGGAAAGATTTATTGCAAAACCAAGTTGTTTTGATAGTACCCAAAAATAATACTACCATATCTGATTTTAAAGATTTGACTGGTGCTGAGGTTGAAAAAATTTCTATCGGCGAACCTAAAAGCGTACCAGCGGGTAAGTATGCAAAGGAAGTTCTGACTAATATGGGAATTTTCGAGCAACTACAATCAAAAACTGTTTTTGCGAAAAATGTTCGTCAGGTACTGACTTATGTTGAAACTGGCAATGTTGATGCAGGAATTGTTTACACTACGGATGCTAAAACCTCAGAAAAAGTAAAAATTGCTGCAGTAGCACCAGCCAATTCTCACTCTCGGGTTGTTTATCCAGTGGCGGTAATTAAAGATAGTAAAAATCCCACTCCGGCGAAGGAATTTATTGCATTTTTGTCGAGCAAGCCAGCAAGTGAGGTATTTGAAAAATACGGATTTACCACCGTTAATCAGAATTCCCAGAATAATCAGCAATAACCACAATAACGGATATGGAATTAGACTTATCACCTCTGTGGATATCCCTGAAAAGCGTTTTGACTGCAACGCTGATTGCCTTCTTTCTGGGAATTATAGTTGCCCGGCAGATGCTTATTTATCAAGGGAAACTCAAGGGATTGATTGATGGAATTTTGACTTTACCTCTGGTTTTACCACCGACAGTAGTTGGCTTTTTTTTACTTTTACTGTTTGGTAAAAATAGCTTGTTCGGGAAACTATTGTATTTAGTGGGAATTAATGTAATTTTTTCTTGGACGGGGACAGTAATTGCCGCGACAGTGGTTGCCTTTCCTTTAATGTACAAAACGTCACTGGGAGCCTTTAAACAAATAGATCAAAACCTGATTTATGCGGCTCGCACTCTGGGAGTTTCTGAAGGAACTATTTTTTGGCGAATTACTTTTCCACTAGCTTGGCAAGGTATTTTGGGTGGAACGATTCTAGCTTTTGCTCGCGCTTTGGGAGAATTCGGGGCTACTTTGATGCTGGCAGGGAATATTCCCGGAAAAACCCAGACAATTCCTCTGGCAATATTTTTTGCAGCGGAAGGTGGGAACATGGAGCAAGCATTAATTTGGGTATTGGTGATTGTCGGGGTTTCCCTGGCTGTGGTTGCCAGTTTAAATAACTTATCTGATGAAAAGCGAGTAATTAGCAGGAGAAAATTTGGCAATGTGAATTTCAGGTTTGCCAAGTTGAAATTTGGGTACGAAAGGTTATCTCAAATAGTTCAACAATATTTTCGTTCCCACAATTCTTTCTCTAATTCTTTATATAGAAGGCAATTTCGACAAAACTCTCCGGCATTCTTGGAGATGGATATTGTCAACCAAAACCCTGGTTTTACACTCTCAGTGGCATTTACAACTGACAATAACCCCTTGGGAATTTTGGGGGGTTCTGGTTCGGGGAAAAGCATGACTCTGCGTTGTCTTGCAGGCTTGGGAACCCCAACAAGTGGACGAATTGTCTTAAACGGGCGAGTACTATTTGACTCAAAAAAGGGCATCAACGTGCCAACACGCCATCGTCGAATTGGCTTTTTGTTTCAAAATTACGCCCTATTCCCCCACATGAATGTCACCGAAAACATCGCTTTTGGCTTGCAGCACGGACGCTATAATGGTTTTTCCCTGACAAAAGCCGAACTAAACCGCCGTGTGGCAGAAAAAATTGCCTTGGTTGAACTTCAGGGTTTAGAGAAGCGGTATCCTTATCAGCTTTCGGGGGGACAGCAACAGCGAGTAGCCTTAGCGAGGGCTTTAGCTATTGAACCAGAAGCCCTGCTCTTAGATGAACCCTTTTCGGCTCTTGACACATACCTACGCAGTCGAATTGAAAAGCAGTTGACAGAGACACTGGCTACTTACCAAGGGGTTACCTTATTTGTTACTCACAACTTGGAAGAAGCTTACCGAGTTTGCAAAAATCTTTTAGTATTTTCACATGGCGAAATAATTGCTAATGGTTCTAAGACAGAAATTTTCAAGCATCCGTCCAAATTACAAGTTGCCCAAATAACGCAATGTAAGAATTTTTCTCGCGCTCGTGCTATTTCACCGACGCAAGTCGAAGTCTTGGATTGGGGCTGTACATTACAAGTGATAGAACCAATTCCCAATCAATTAGCATACGTGGGAATTCGCGCCCATCATCTCATTTTTACCGATGAGGATAAACAGGAAAATAGCTTTAAGGCTTGGTTAGTTCAGACAAGCGAAACTCCTCACCGAATGACAGTTTATTTAAAACTTCATTCTCCTCCTACCAATTCTAAAGATTATCATCTGCAAGCAGAAGTCTACAAAGAAAAATGGGCTTTGCTTAAAGATATTTCTTGCCCCTGGCGGATTTATTTAGATCCACTCCGTCTTTTATTATTGACTGCTAAGGAATAGAAGCCATTGATTAATAAAGATAAGCTACAGAATATAAGTCAATTAGCGACCTTGTTTTTCAAGTTAGGGAGCATCGGTTTTGGTGGTTTAGTCGTCCAGATTTCGATGATGGAATATGAGGTGGTTAGTAGGAAAAGATGGCTGACTAGGGAGAAATTTCTCGATATTCTTGGGGCTACCAACCTCGTTCCAGGACCAAATTCTATCGAACTTGCAATTCATATTGGTTACTTACGCGCCGGATGGTTGGGATTTGCGATTTCAGGTATTTGTTTTATTCTTCCTTCAGTTCTGATTACCATTGGCTTTGCTTGGGCTTATAGGCAATTTGGTTCTCTTCCCGAAATAACTCCTTTTTTAGATGGAATTAAACCAGTAATTTTGGCTGTGATGTTACTGGCTATAAGAAAACTGGGCAAAACTGCGATCAAAAACTGGCGCTTGATAGTGGTTGGTGTATTCGTATTCACTGCCGAGCTTTTGGGGGTAAGTGAGATGGTTCTTATCCTAATAGGTGGAATATTAGGTATGTTTTTACTGGAATTTGGCAAGGAGTTTTCATCAGAAGAATCACAGACGACTCAATCGGTAAATACTAAATTTCGGGTTCCCAAAAGGGTATTTTTTGTTCTAATAATTATCGGTGTATTATTCTTTATTGATACAAGTTCTGCTACAAGTCTTTCCTTAGAAAAACTGAGTATATTTTTTCTTAAAGTTGGCAGTTTCTTATATGGTAGTGGTTATGTCTTAATCGCATTTTTAGAAGGGGGACTAGTTCATACTTTTGGTTGGCTAAGTCAGCAACAATTATTAGATGCTATTGCTATTGGACAAATAACCCCCGGCCCTTTACTTTCAACCGCAACTTTTATCGGCTATTTACTTTTGGGAATACCTGGTGCAGCAGTAGCAACAGTATCTATTTTCTTACCATCATTCCTTTTCAGTGCTGCTGTAATTTCGGTGATTCCGCAACTGCGCCGCTTTCGTTGGACTGCTGCATTTTTAGATGCAGTGAATGCGAGTTCCATAGCTTTGATGGCAGCAGTGGTAGTTAATTTGTCACAATCTGTACTTGTTAATTGGCAAAGTTGGGTAATTTTGCTTGGTGCCTCTATTATCAGTTTTCGATGGAAAGTAAATGTTATTTTTCTGATTTTAGGAGGAGCCATAATTGCTTGGATATTGTTCAAAATTTAAGTAAATACAAGTAGATAAATGTCAAATTTAATCCCGTTTATTTTTATTTGTATTATTTATATGATTTATAGATATATATTTGCTTGTATATTTCAATATTTTGAGAAGCAAGCATAATTACACAGACAATTTGAAATGATATTTTAATGTTTGTGTCAATTATTTTCTGGGCATAATAAATTTGTTGTTTTTTTAATATTAGCAAGGTAAAAAATGGTAACTACACCTGATTTTAGTCCACTAGAACTTGAACGCTATTCACGCCAGATTCGGATTGAAGGATTTGGAATAGAAGCTCAACGGCGACTTAAAGGTGCCACAGTGATGATTTCCCGTGTGGGTGGAGTAGGTGGCACAATAGCAATGAATCTTGCCCGTGCTGGTGTGGGAAGATTGATCATTGTACATGGCGGTAAAATTGTTGGTGAATATTTGAACCGTATGCAATTAGCTTTGCCTTCAGATATTGGACGGCCTTGTACTGAAGTCTTTGTAGAAAGACTTGAAGCAATGAATCCTGATATGGAAGTAATTGCAGTACCGGAAAATGTCAGCGAAGAGAATGTAGCAGATTTGGTTGCAAAAGCAGATTTGATTGCGGATGGCGCACCTTTGTTTGAAGAGCGTTATTTGATGAATGCCGAAGCTGTACGTCAAGGTAAACCACTGGTAATGGCTGCGATGTATAACACTGAAGGCTATGTAACGACTATTGTCCCTGGTGAAACACCTTGCCTAGCATGTATTTTTCCCAAAAAACCTGACTACTGGACTAACATCAAAGTATTCCCTGCTATTGGCCCTTCTCCTGTAATTGTTGGTTCTATGGGAGCGATGGAAGCAATAAAAATGATTACAGGATACGGTACCCCTCTAAAAAATAAGCTGTGGTTCTTTGATTTAGAAACTAATATGACTAAGACTATAAGTATTAACCGTAGACCAGATTGCCCCGTTTGCAGTCATATTGCTTGACCAAAAAATAGACTGGATACAAGCCCCCGGATTCATCCGTGGAGAGGAAAAATGTTTTCCTTATCTCAAGCCCCTTGATTCATCAAT
>DESS01000260.1:0-2112 GCA_002361335.1 Richelia sp. UBA3308 | reverse complement strand
GGCCATTCTACATTCCCCTTGACATTAATCACTTAGAAACTATCCGAAAAACATTTCTTAAGAGTATTTCTCACAGATCTAATAGCTTTGTATATTAGGTTTCAAATCTGGGGAAGACTTTTCGGATAGCTTCATTCCTAGGACAACCTGTCTTTTGACATCAGTTCTTATTGCTTTTATTAGAAATATATATAGGTGCGAAATTACACGCACTTTTAAATCAGTTATTTCAAATTAAGGTGTGAGATCTTTCAATGTCAAAAACTTGCTGGAATTTATTAGTACTAAGCTCAACAGTGCTAGGTAGTATATTGGCCCTCAGTTCTGTTGCTAGAGCTAACGAAACAAAACTAACAAGTAAATATACAGGTAAAAATGTATTAAAAACATTAAATACTTATTTACAAGCTGATATACCTGAAGAATCCCTAAAAGAAAGTAATCAATTATTGACAAACTTTGATGAGATTTTACTTGACAAACAAGTAATTCCTTCAACTTTTGCTGATGCTGAGGATACTTTACAAGAAATTAAGCAATACACGCAGCAAGAAAATCAACAGCCTCAAGTCACCTCTGTATCTCAATTAGAGGATGTCTTCCCCGGAGATTGGGCATTTGAAGCATTACGTTCCCTAGTAGAACGTTACGACTGTATTTCCGGTTTTCCCAATGGAACATTTCGAGGTAACAGAGCAACTACTCGTTTTGAATTTGCTGCGGGTTTAAACGCCTGTTTAAATCAAATTGAAAGATTAATTAGTGCGAATACTAGTGAATTAGTTGTTCGTCAGGATTTAGAAACTTTGCAAAGGCTGCTTCAAGAGTTTGAATCAGAACTAACTACCTTAAGACAAAGGGTAGATAATCTTGAAACTCGCTCGGCATCTTTGTCAGCGAATCAGTTTTCTACTACTACCAAACTACGAGGAGAAATTGCCTTTACCGCGAGTGGTGCATTTGGGGACGAAAAAGCCAATGGTAGCGGCGAAGATATTGATGATAATATTATCTTTAATAACCGAGTACGTTTAAATTTTGATACTAGTTTTACAGGTAAAGACCTTTTAAAAGTTCGTTTGGATGCAGTTAATACTGTTCCCCTAGGACGAAATGTCACGGGAACAAATATGACTCGTTTAGCCTTTGAGCGGAATACCAATAACCAATTTGATATTGGTAAACTTTTTTATCGTTTTCCCGTCAGCAAGAAGCTGCGTTTCCATGTTGATGCTACCGGAGGGCGTTTCAATCTCAATGCTTCTAATAACTTCAACAAACCATTTGCCAATCCATTCACAGGCTCAATTTCCCGTTTTGGGAGATTTAATCCGATCTATATTCAAGGAGCTTTGGGTGCGGGAGCAACCGCCGTATATGACTTTAATAAGTCCCTGAGCTTATCTTTGGGATATCTAGCCAGAAATGCTAATGATTCTAGTGACGATAACGGACTGTTTAATGGTTCTTATGCTGCCTTAGCTCAATTAGCAATAAAGCCCAGCAAACAACTTGACGTAGGTTTAACCTATGTGCGTGCCTATTATCCCGGAGGGAGAGCATTTGTTTCTGGAGCAACTGGAAGTCAACTAGCAAACGCACCATTTGGCCAAACCGCCACCTCAGCAAATCATTTTGGCTTCCAATCAAGCTTTCGTGTCAGTAAGAAGACAATATTCTCGGGGTGGGCTGGTTTAACCAATGCTCAAGCTGAAGATGACGGAGTTGCTGCTAACGGTGTCCTAGTTGAAGAAAACGACGATGCTACAATTTTTAACTGGGCTGTCACTTTGGCTTTGCCTAATTTAGGAAAAAAGGGCAGTTTGGCGGGCTTTGTTGTCGGACAACCACCGCAAGTTACCGATAATGATACTGGTGCGGAAAACAATGACAAATCTTGGCATTTGGAAGGTTTTTATCGCTACCCAGTCAACGATAATATCAGCCTTACTCCCGGATTGTTAGTAATTCTAAATCCGGAAGGTGACGATAATAATGAACCAATTTATGTGGGTACCCTACGGACTGTGTTTAAATTTTAATACCAATGCCCCATGCCCCATGCCCAATGCCCTTTCGGCCCAATGCCCAATGCCCCATGCCCTTTCGGCC
>DESS01000181.1 GCA_002361335.1 Richelia sp. UBA3308 | reverse complement strand
AGCGATGGTGTTGCCGTCGGGGCTAAATGCCACGCCCCAGACCTCAGAGCCATGGTTTTCTAAACTGTTGCGTTGTTTAATGCCATAAACTATCTCCCTCAAGGAGGCTACTACCCGCATCCGCGTTTCTGGTGTTGCCTTGCTCTCTTTTTGAAGTTCTTTTCCGACTTTAATACTTTCTTTTAGGGCTGGTATTTTACTACGATTATTTAACCACAATGCTCTAACTTTACTGTTTTCGGAAATTAAATAAGTATTTTTTTTGTTTGCATCCAAATTCCACCATGAAACACCACCAAAAAGTAAAGATCCAACCACTACACTGCTTACAATACAAACATTAAACCAATATCTACGCTGCCGTGACGCGATACTAGCTCGAATAAAATCTTGCTCATCTTGGGGAAGGTGATTTTGATGTTCTTTAAGCTTTTCTTCTGCTTCCGCTAATGCAGCACCCCGCAACAATGCCCCATCATCTCGCTGCGTATTTTGCCATTGATACATTCCTACCCGCAACCGCTCTTGCCAAGCCCGGAACTCACGGTTTGTATTCATCCATTGTCGCAATTCACCCCAATTGCGAATCAGCGCTTCATGAACAACTTCCACCGTTTCTCGCTCCTGAGCATTGCGACTAGTAACAACTAATCGCGCATCCGCCAATTGTTTCACCAATCCCCAGTTTGCTTCACTCAATTCACCTTTCGTCGCCAATCGTCGTGTATCTTCCGTACCTTCACCTGGACGTACTAATTGGATAAAAATTCGCCGTACTTGTTCCTTTTCAATGTCGCTCAATTTGCGATAATTTTCATCAGCATGGCGAGCTAAAGCACCTTGTACCTCACCAATTTTCTCATAACCTGCATGAGTTAACTGTTTACCCCTTCGCTGCTTCCACAATTGAGTTAACGCAAATTCCAACAAAGGTAAATTCCCCGGCTGGGAATCCACATCATTCAAAATCCGTTTTACCAATCCCGCTTCAAAATTTACACCTAACTTGTCAGCAGGCTTGACAATTACCTCACGAAGTTCCTCACGCTTCATCGACCGAATTTTGACATCAGCATTTCGTAACACTTCGCCAAATTTAGGATAAGAGAGGGCATTTCCCAAAAAATCTGCCCGCATTGTTGCCACAAGCACATGATTATATTGGGATTGAGAAGGAGAAGATTGAAAGCTGGCTAATAAAGTGTCTAAAAAACTATGACGAACTTTTTGCTCACTACATAAGGTATAAAGTTCCTCAAATTGGTCAGCAATTAACAATACCCGATGATTGGGATGATTATGTTCAATTTGGGACAAAACATCTTTGAGAAGAACAGAACCATTAACAAAATATTCAGCCAACTGACGAGCTTGATGCATTCGTTCGGTAGTATTTTTATCAGGCTCGTAAAGTGGAACCAGTGCTTGAGCTAAAGCATGGAATGGTTCTGAACCCGGACGAAAGTGAGTAAATAACCAATCACCTTCTTGTATTAATCTAGGCACAAGTCCCGCCAACACCACCGAAGATTTACCACTTCCCGAAGCACCCAAAACGGGTATAAAATTACGGCTTTGAGTCGCTGCAAACAGTTCTTTTACAAAAACCTCACGTCCAAAGAAATATTCTGCATCATTGGGACCAAAATGAAACAAACCACGATAGGGACAAAGGAGATTTTCATCACCAACAGAATCCGTAGATTCAATAGATTCTGAGTCAACAGATTCCCTGTGGTAATAGTAGTTATATATTATTGATATACTACCTTCGACCGTACCAAATGCAGTACCGCCGCTCATCTCCCCCACAGATTGGTTATTACTACCTGTTACATTCTGTTGAATCCCAGATGAAGGCAGTTTTGGTTGTGGTGTTGGTTCAGTTGACATAAATAATAACTGCCTTGATTACATATTTACATTGCCCTGTACTGTACCAATTGCCTTAGCATTACCTTCCATTTTGCCAATTGTTTGGTTACCAGTTCCGCTGACATTTTGTTCGATATTATTACCATCAGTTCCAGTAAGGTCATTTTCTGATAAAACTTGAGCAATTTCTGCCTTTAATTGTGAATCACTTTCCAATATTTTTGTTAATTGTCGGCGTAGAGCTGCTTGAGAATCCTCATCCTCTGGATTATTTGCCACATCCTGAGCAGCTTCCAAACTCGCTGGTTTAGCTTCCACCTTTGGTTGCAATTTACTCCAGACAGCAGTAGCCTTTCGCCAAACATCCTCACCAATTTTCCGAGCTCCACCTTCCACAGCTTTATTACCCACATTCATTAGAAATGGTAGACAAGGTGCTAAAAATTTAACTACTAAAGATATATCCATAGGTTTATTTAGTTTATTTGGTTTACTTAATATATTTTTTCTGGTTTTAATCACTGGAATTTCCGCTTGAGAAAGGTTTTCTAATTTAATCGCTACAAAACCTTCCTGAAAAGCTCTTTCAAGCACATCTTGATTTTCTGAAGTTTCATAACCCAATCCATCATAAAAACCCTGAGCAAACCGGATTGCTGATTCATCTTGAATTTGCTGGTTCATGCCAATGGCATAGTTAATAAATTTACTAATTGCTTCAGCAGATTTAACAGAGTGACAAGCATTCAAAAGCACACATTCTACATAATCCTTGTGTAACTCAAACAGTGCTGCTAAACCCTCTGGTGAAACAGGTTTTTGAATTCCCCCATCATCTTCCAACAACAAACTACCATCCTCCAAACCATGTCCGCAAAAATGCACGATTTGGGGCTTTTCTTCGGCGATCGCTCTACGAATATCCTGGGTTAGAACAGCAGTTCTAATATCAACCTCAAACATATCCCGTCTTATGGCACGTCGGATAGCTGATTCAATTTTCCTAATTTCCTTATCCAAGCGCAAACCGTGGGGAATTGCTGCCAAAATCAAAATTTTTTGTGGCTGAGTAATTTGTCCCTTAACCATCTTCCATCCCTCACCATTAAACTTATGATTATTCAATAAATAGCTGTTTGAAATTAACAAATCTGTCCACAGCTAGATGCTGAATTAACAGTTTATAATTTTTACAAATCTAAGATTAGATATAGCGATTTTTACGCTTATTGGAATACAACAGCTAACTACACCCGCCGACAGTCACCCCTCTCCTTAATAAGGAATGGGGGTGAGGTTTTTACGAATCATTCGCGGAGGCAATCGCCATCACAACAAAAGCAAATCTTCTCAGAAATGTTACCAAATTCTGACGCTGAATCAGGTTTACATCTTATGCCTTAAATTTTTACTAAAACACCACATTCTAGGTAAATACTTAAGCATCAAAATTAAGAGTTAATAATATGACCCTTTATTTAAAAATTAAATTATTAAAAATATTAGTTAATTTGAATTTATTTATGCTTTTAAATTGGGTTTAAATTGGGAATTTTATTCTCAGACGGATATGAACTAAGTCAAAAAAATATCAATATACTTAGTAAATTTAATAACTGATTATCTCTTGTTATGAAAATGATTAATTACGAAATTAGTCTTGAAACACCACGGTAAAAGTAAAGTTCTTGTTAAAAACTGCTTCAAATAGATGCGTAATACCCCAGATAAATGATAAATAAATAATAATTGAGTTTATTAAATCACTTTAATTGATTCTCGATTGCGGTGAATCTTACATTTTCCTGACTAAAAATTTTTAATACCACTCCTAGCACAAAAATTCTACTCAACCGCAATCTTACTTAAAATTACCAAATCGAAAACCGCGCATTTACGATGAAAGCATCTGCAAAATTCGACTTTGAGGACGAGAAGTTTAATGCACCACCTTCTCGTGTTATCCCTTGGTGTCAAATGATTAATCCCAGATATGGTACCGATGGTGTAACATCCTACGGTTTGGCGATTAAGTTAGATAATGCCCGTGCTGTCGGCTTTGTACCAGATGAAAATTGGCAGCAGGTAGAGCATGAATTTAGCTCGGGAGTTGAAACAGTTTTTATTTCTACAACTCCTAATATAGTTATTGTACGTCGGGGACCTTTATCTGTAAAAGACCGCGAAACAGGTGCAAAGTTGGGAACTCTTAAAGATAATTATGATGCTTTTTTAGCTGACAAACTAAAATTTAAAACTTTTACTCGTTATTTAATTTTTTTGGTAGGAAATGATAAGAATTTTTTGCATGAATTACCTTTACAATTAACTTTGAATGGTGCCGCCGGAGCTAGTTTTAGTAAGTCTTATTGCGAATATCAGCAAGGAAGAGCCACTAGTGGATTTGTTACCGAATTAGAAAGGGCTTATGCAGGGTATCGCCGACAAGTGGCAACTCCAAAAGGGCCTTTATTTCATGCTCACGGTATTTTCTCGCCGATAATTGAATGTGAAGAAAGGGGAATTCTATCAAATACGGTTTTAGTTGCTGCAACTGTAGATTATAAGCATCCTACTGTTTCTACATTAACTCAATATTTGATTGCTTCGGACTCAAAGGAATCTGCACTGATTTCCAAGACTTTTGAAGAATACAAAGATTTCGCCAAAGAACCAGTTAAAACAGAAACCCGTCCATTAGCGATGGCTGGGGTTTCTAATTCTTACGTTTATCCAGAAGAAGAAGATTTTGGATATCCACCCTATTAGAGGATGGGGAGATGGGGAGATGGGGAGACAAGGGGAAAATTTATTACTCCTTACTCATTACTCCTTACTCATTAATCCTTACTCATTACTCATTACTCCTTACTCATTACTCCTTACTCATTACTCATTACTCATTACTCCTTGCTCGTTGCTCCTTACTCATTACTCCTTGCTCATTGCTCATTACT
>DESS01000136.1 GCA_002361335.1 Richelia sp. UBA3308 | reverse complement strand
CTCATACGACTTTCACGTCGCGCGTAGATTATATCCCCGTCATAAGGGCTTTTGTTCCCTTTAACTTTGATGAATCTATTTTCTGAGAAGGAAAAATTACCTAAATTAAAGATTTTTTGTATTAGTCCTTCGCAAAAGAAGCGATTTAATTTCTCTTCTTTCAAGAAGACTTTAAATGCTCGTTTGGCTGTGAACCATAGTGAAAATCTGGCATTGCTCAGAAATGAACAATGCTTATGATAATTTCGCCATCCTCGGATTACTGGGATTAATTTTTTCGTTTTGACTTTAGCCCCATAATTAGAGTTATTAACTATGGCTTTAACAATTTTCGGAAAGTTAAGAAATTTTCTTCTGAAGGCGTACTTCTGAACTTGCCGTTCTTTTGTACTTTAAACCTCCATCCGAGAAAATCGAAACCATTTGTCACAGGAGTAATTCTAGTTTTCTCTTCGCTTATTTCCATTCCTCTTTCGGCTAAAAATTCCTTGACTTTCTTTAAGATTAATTCCGCGTTATCATTTTCTTTGAGAAAGAAAACCATGTCGTCGGCGTATCTTACTGAAGTATGAATATCTTCTATTCCGTCAAGAGCTATGTTGGCAAGTAATGGGCTATAAATGCCTCCCTGCGGAGTTCCTTGTTCTGGGAATTCCGGGAATGTTCCTGCCTTTAAAGACTTAAAGATGGCATCTTTAATTTCTTTTGGGGCTTTCAAGCGAGACATTATGGATTCATGACTTATTCTATCGAAGCACTTTCTGATATCTAATTCGATTATTCGCTTTCTCAAATTTGCTTTCTTCTTAGACCCCTTAAGGTGTAAGAATATTGCTTTTTGAGCATCATGAGCGCTTCTACCGGGTCTGAATCCGTAACTATTAGCGTTAAAGGAGGCTTCGTGGGCAGGTTCTAATGCAAATTTAATCAAACACTGCCATATTCTATCTTCGATAGTTGGCACGCTGAGTATTCGGATTTTCCCATTCTTCTTAGGAATAGGAATCCTGCGAAGTTCCTTTGGCACCCAATTTCTTATATTTCCTAAAGTAAAGAGAGTTTGGAATCTAAGATGGAAGTCAAGGGACTTTATCCCGTCGATTCCTGCGGTTTTCTTTCCTTTATTTAATTGGGTTACTTGCCTTATAGCTAGTAATTTAGCTGAAGTGGATTTCAGGATAAGCTTTTGGAGTTTCCTAGCTAATACCAGGTTATTAACTTTAATGGCTTTATATAATCTATTCTGTAGGCGGAATAGGTTTTTGCGGAATTTCCTCCACGGTAACTTCTTCCAAAGTTCTCTACTTAGTTCTCTAGTGAGTCTAACCATGCTCTACTTCCTTTCTTATATTTCTGAACACCCGCTATCAGTTATTCGATAGCATCTTACCCGCTATTAGGAATTCAATAGTTTTCTCTATCTACCAAGGGTTTCGACCTTCCCTTAGACCTATATATCGTTTTTACTCGTTCCGTAATTAGGATTTTTATGATGACTTAGGTCGGTTCATTCCACCTGTCTACTCCTCATAGGCTAACGGATAATTTTAATGTATTTCCGCGAGGATTAATGTAGACGCTAATCTTTGGTGATTAGGGAGCTAAGATGTTTTTCTAGAACCAGTTTGACCGTATCATCTCCCTCTTAGCGTCAGTGTGACCTCTACTTTTCAGCGATTCGGTCTCTGATTACGCTCTGTTACCCGCTTTACCTCGCTCGGCACCTCTCGGTGGTTTTTCCTCGCTCCGTAGGGTCAGTTCAGGAGTCAACTTAGCCTTTAAGCGGTAGGACTTTCACCTACATCCAAAAAAAACAGTTAAAGTACAGTCGGGTTTTTTTATCCCGCGTACTTCGGAACTCATACACCAGCTTGCAACGGTAATCTGCCGTCCGCCCGGTTCCTAGTTCCAACGAGCCGCAGATTAAATGCTCCTAAAAGTAATGTTAGCTTCGCTTATGTTCAGAACTCGCATATCTTCTAAACACCGGCTTAACCCCTATTTAACCTACTTAATCTAGAAGTCTTAGAGCAAGGAGCTAGCAAACTCCAGGGTAAGTACTTTAACGATGTTTCTGAACGTAGCGCCGACTCCGAAGAATCTTTGCTCAAGCTGGTCAACTTTGAAGTTCCAGACTAAGCTGGAAGCTCCCGGCTTATAGGCGGGGGTCGTTGACTTGCGATTCTAAACTACGGCGACGATATTGCATTGAAGTGAGTAGTGCAATCGATACCTCTAATTTAATCTAAATCCTGATTCAATTTTTTGGATAGACAAAAGTTATTTTTGTCAATATCAGTATTTGAATACCCAAAAATTAGTATTTTAAATCACAAAAAAATTTACATCCCTTCACAATCAGTCCCCTATATTTTTCAATTATTTCCTATCTTGTAGTACGTTAATGATGTCAAAATAAAGTTAATTGCTAATTATTAAAGGGTTATTTAATAAAACAGTTAAAAATTAAACAAACTGCTTCCCTCAGAATAACAATAGCATATTACAGCGCAAATCCTTGTAATCTCGTCTAATAATTGATAATTTTCTCAATAACATTTTTTTTGTAAACTTGCGTAACGAGTTTGTAACAGAATATGAATACAAAAAAATAATCAATTGTGATTTTAATATAATTTATAATTATTTCAAGATGATTTGATATTTTTGATTCAACAATCAATAACTTGGTTATCTAGATACACAACCTATAGTTAATTTTTTCAGAAATAAAATTCTACCTCTTAAAAATCATCCCCAAAAAGTTTGAATTTAATATCCCTTTGAACTCAAACCCGCTATAACAAGAAGAAGAAAGTGTAAATGGGATAACAGTTACATGGGATGGACACCATTAAGGGAACGTATTGATAACTTACCGCTCGTTCTTGCTGGACCAATTTTACGACGTACTCAACCCGATTCTGTAACTGTATGGGTGGCTTTAAAAGCTAGTCGTCGTGTAACTTTAATCATATTTGATAAAAATCATAATTTCTTATTTGAAAGTACTAGAACTACGGCAAGAATTGGTACCAATTTACATATTGTTGCTGTCACCGCAAAGGCTTCATCTAATAGACTTATAAATGGTGAAATTTATCTCTACGATTTAGATTTTGGTAATGGTGAATTACTTAATAGTCCCGGTATATTAACTGCTGTTGGTTCGCTGGAAGATATTACTTATCCTCAATATAAATTGCCTTCTTTTGCTCTACCACCAAGCAATTTTAAAGATTTACGTATCATTCATGGTTCTTGTCGTAAACCCCACGGTGAAAGTTTGGATGCGCTTTCTGCTGTGGATAAAATGATTAAAGAAGCGTTAGAAATAGAACCACAAAAACGACCAACACAATTGTTTTTAACTGGCGACCAAATTTACGCTGATGATGTCGCTGATGTCTTACTTTTCATGTTAATGGATGCAAGTGAAACGTTGTTAGGATGGTCGGAAAAATTACCTGATGTTGAAAATTTATCAGAGTTAAATCCAGGAAAACGTAATAATTTAGCGACGAATACGGCTGGTTTTACGGCAAGTATTGGTAAGTTAAGCAACATCACTGATATTGGGAAAAGTCATTTATTCACTTTTGGGGAATATTTGGCAATGTATTTATTTGTTTGGAGTGATGTATTGTGGGTTGATGCTGAATTTTTTCCAGATTTTAATAATGTGAATAATGATGTTAATAATGATGTGAATTATGATAATCTGGCAGCAAAAAATGATGATGTAAAATCTTATAAAAAAGAGGTTAAATATATCAAAGATTTTTGGTCAACTTTGAAAAGCATAAGACGTGCTTTAGCCAATATTCCTACCTACATGATAATCGATGACCATGAAATCACCGATGATTGGTATTTGAATATGGCTTGGTGTTCCCGCACTCTTGATAAACCTTTGGCAAGGCGGATTTTGCAAAATGGTATGCTGGCTTATGCAATTTGTCAGGCTTGGGGAAATACGCCGGAACAATTTGAAAAAGATACTAAAGGTGAAGCGTTACTCAAAGCTGCTGTAGGATGGTCTGTTAGTTGTGGTAATAATACTAATTATGAATCACAAATTACTCAAGGAGTGGGTTTACCTAATGTTAGTGATATTCAACAAAATTCGCGAAAATTACCTCATTCTGATGCAAAATTAACGTGGCATTATATAGTTAATGGTCCGGGTTATGAAGTAATAGTACTTGATACACGCACTTGGCGGGAATTTCCTGGTAAAGAATTTGATTTTCCCGCACTTATAAGTCAGGAAGGTTATGACGAACAGATATCAAAACAAGTTCGTGGCGATGATGTTGAAGTTAGTTTTATTATTTCTACTGGCCCTTTTATCGGCGTACCTTTTCTAGAAAATATTCAAAAATTCGCCAAAAGTGTTTATGAGAAAATTGGCAATGCAGCTTGGGGTTTTGATACGGAAGCTTGGGCGTTAAATGAAATTGCCTTTGAAAGAATGCTTGCTAGGTTAACATTAAGAGCATTACCTAATTATAAAAGTCGTGTAGTGTTTTTATCTGGCGATGTTCATTACAGTTTTGCTGCGCGTTTGCAATATTGTGCCATACATCCTTTTGAAAGTGCCGAACCTATTAATTCTGAATTAGTAATTGTTCAATTAACCAGCAGTTCATTAAAAAATGAAGTTAGCGGTATGGGTGGTAGTCATTCTGCCCATGAAAAAGGTTTTATTCCCATTGGAGTCAGCAGCGATTTACCAACAGCGGAGGTTTTAGGATGGGGAAATAAACAAAAACAAGAAGTAGAAATTGGTAATCTTTGTCTGCTTGTGGAAGATATATTTCAACGGATTCCTTTGAAAATAAAAGGTAGTCCTGGAACAATTGATTTAGTCAAACAAAGAAATAGTTTTCGTAGATTAGAAATTACTCAGCAACCAGAATGGTGGTATCGAATTGATTTTCTCGCAGCTAAAGATGAAGAATTCAATAAACCCAAAGTTGATAATTTAGACAATTTAGAAACTACTTCTGCCAACGCTCCATTACCAGGAGAAAATCGTCAAGAAACTTTAGAAAAATACTTATCAATGGCCAAAAATTACCGCGATTATCTTAGCAAAAAGGGACACGGTACAGAAATTGTTGGTTTAAATAACCTTGCTGAAATTACTTTTGAAACAGTTGATGGTAAAGAAGTTGTAGTTCAAACTCTGTGGTGGCGATTGGAAAGTCGAGAAAATGGCACAATGTTAGAACCTTTTCCGTTGACTAGGTGTGAAGTATCCTTGGATTTTGACGATGAACAACATCCTATGAGTGATGTAATTAAGGAAGTTGATGTTGGTTAGTTGTTGGTTGTTAGTTGTTAGTGGTTAGGAGAGCGGGAGTTAGGAATTAATATTTATAGGAATCCTACTTGAAAATTGAAAAAAACGAGCGTACACCCTAATCTTCTATAACCAAGACAGCCTCTTGCCTGCCCACACAAATAATTATGCAGGAGCGAGCTGCGCCTTCCAAAAATCAAACCGGATTCCTATATAACCTTTGACTTTAACCAACCCCATATTCAACATACTTTCTAAGTTCCGGAGGATGAAAGCCAGGAACAATATCATCTTTCGGAACTCCAGCTTTGACTAAATCGTTACCAATCCCGTCTTCAGTTCCATCTCTTTGAATCCAAATTTTATCATCCAGAATATCTATATGAATTAAACAACCATGTACCCTTGCTCGATTTTCCCAACCCATTGTCATCAGCACAAAACTATTAAAATATTGGCTAATAATTAGCTTATATTCTAATTCTCCATAGGAATAAGGAATTGCAGCATATTCAGTTAATATTTGTTCAATTATTTGACGATATTTAATCAATTTATCCATTGAACAATAACCTCCTTTTCCGCATCAAATACAAGTAATTTTAGAGAATTTTTTTGTACAACAAGATTACCGATTGCTTCTGAGAAAATTTCACGATATGTTGCTTGGCGAATTCCTAAATATAGTTGGCGCAAAGGTTCAGTTTCTTCTAATATATTGCGATAGAGAATGTATTGTCCTAAAGCTGCTTCTAAATCTGTTACGGGTGAAATTTTCACAAAACTTTTAATTTCAACTGCTATTTTTAGCTCACCTTTTTGGGCTGCAAGAAGTTTACTTGCTCCTAAATCAACGAATAGTTCTCTTAATCCCCATTTTAGCTTTAATGGGTCGTCAGTAATCACCCAACCTTCTTTTTCAAGAACGGTTCTCACCGTATGATGATAGATATCTTTGGCAGGCATTTAAAATACTCCTTTAAGGAATACATATACAGCACTAAGATTATATTTTGAGTACAGTACTATTTTTTTACTCTTGTGCTACGGGCATCCCTGCCCGTGGGAATCTACCGATCATTCATATGAAATAGCTGTAAGTTGAATTAAGAGTACATTTATAGTAGTTTTGAGTACATTTACTTTATAAAACAAATGTATTAGTAATATTGGGTTTTACGATGCACCGGAGGCATTATGGCGATTCGCAAAACCCAACAAAACCATTATTTCAATTTTTTACTTTCAGCTTTCAAATTTAAGCTTCAGAAAGCCTGTACCCACTCCTTAACAAAATACTCAGTCCAAATCCCATTTTTCCAATAAGGATCGTTTTCTACCAATTGACGTACCGTGGCTTCATCTTCTGCTTCGTAAATACCAAAAACTTTAGTAGCATCCTTTGTAGGACCTAATGTTACTAAAATACCATCTTCTTTCTGCTTCGCCAATCCATCTAAATGTTCTTGACGATAAGGCGCACGTTTTTCTAAAACGTTTTCGCAGTAGCTTCCCCACATTATATATTTAGCCATAATTGATCGCTGATTTAATGGATTACACAGTCTGGCACAGATACTTGATAATTAACTACTAACAACCAACCACTAACAACTAACTCCTTAAACTAACTCCTTAAACTAACTCCAAATTTTTCAACTAAAGTATCTCTAACTTTTTGATGCACGGGTTCAACATCAGCATCGGTAAGAGTGCGATCGCTCAAGCGATAAATTAAGCGGAATGCTAAACTTCTTTGTCCTTCCGGTACCTTTTCGCCGCGATATTCATCAAATAATTCCACAGAATCTAATAAATTTTTACCTGCTTTGGTAATCGCTTTTTCAATTTCGGTGACTGTTAAATTAACGGGAGCATAAAAAGCAATATCTCTATCGGAAGGCGGATATGTAGAATAAGATTTAAATTTGGGTACTAGTATTTCATCTGTATCAAGGGCATCTAAAAGTACTTCTAAATCAAGTTGAAATACATAAACATCATCGGGTAAATCTTTTTCGCTGCGAAGTTGGGGATGCACTTGTCCAAATACCCCTAATCTGTTACCACCAACCCAAAGTGAAGCGGTACGCCCGGGATGCAAGCGCTCATCGCGTCTATCTGGCTGATATTCTACCTGTAATCCCATAACTTTAAAGACGGTTTCTAAATTACCCTTGGCTTCAAACCAATTCATGGGTTGCTGATTACCACCATTCATCCACTGACTGGAAGTAATATCACCTCCCATAATTCCGGCAACAATATCTGTTTCTAGAAAACCGTCTTCTTCTTCCCAGAAAATTCTCCCAATTTCAAAACCGTTAAGGGCACCATTTCCTTTTTCAATATTGTATTGAAACGCATCAATTAAACCGGAGATCAAATCGGTTCGCAATGCTGAATACTCTGTAAATAAGGGGTTACTTAACACTACTTGCCTGTCTTCCCCTGGTTTTACCAAAGAATAATGCATTAATTCCGTTAACCCGGTAGCACGGAATGCCGCTCGTAATTTGCGAATTAATTCTTGATCTACTGGTAAATATCCGACTTCCGGCTTTTCCGGTAAAGTGTCGCAAAGCTTATCGTAACCGTACAAACGAGCGATTTCTTCAATTAAATCAATTTCTCGTTCTAAGTCGCGGTAGCGATAGGGAGGTACGCAAACTGTCCAAGTTCCGTCACCACAAACTGTTAACTGACATCCCAAAGCTGTTAAAATGCGCTCTACATCTTCGCTTTCAATTTCTCCGGTTTTCTCTCCTAATTCTACAGGTCCAAGTATCTGATTAACTCGATCTAAACGCAATTCAATCGAACGAGTAAACGTAGAAGCTTCGGGAAGGCTATTAGAAATTTCTTGAGTTACTAAAGTACCGCCAGCAATTTCTACAATTAATGATAAAGCACGGCGACAAGCAACTTCCAACTCGGCATGATTTACTCCTCGTTCATACCTGGTTGAAGATTCACTTCTCAAACCAACGCTCCTCGAAGATCGACGAATAGCCACCGTATCAAATAACGCTGCTTCTAAAACTAAATTTTCCGTTCCGTCATGAACTTCACTTTCTTGCCCACCCATAACTCCTGCTAATGCCAGAGGTTTATCGTTTACCGTAATCAACAAATTTTGAGTTGATAAATTACGATTTTTTTCATCTAGGGTTTTGAGAGTTTCCCCGTTATTGGCAAACCGAACTCCAATACTAATATCATCACTACCAGCAATAGCTTGCAATCGATCGCCATCGAATGCGTGTAAAGGTTGTCCCCATTCCAACATTATATAGTTGGTAATATCCACAATATTACTTATCGGTCTAACTCCCGCAGCTAACAACCTTTGCTGCAACCAGTCGGGAGATGGAGCTATTTTGACTTTTTCGATAACAGTTCCAATATAGCCAGGACAAGCTTTCCTATCATCCACTTTTATACTAAGATTTCCCGCACCTTGAGGAACCGATATTTCTCCAGGTTGGGGAATTTTTAGTTCACCGCCAGTTATCGCCGCAACTTCCCGAGCAATCCCTACCATACTTAAAGCATCAGCGCGGTTTGCCGTGGAGGTTACATCCAAAATCACATCGTCCAAACCCAACAGGGGACGTACATCTGAACCAATTTGTATGTTATCCCCACCAAAAATGTGAATTCCGTCTACATCGCTAGGTAAACCTAATTCTTCCAAAGAACAAATCATCCCTTGGGAAGGAACACCCCGTAGTTTAGCCGGTTTAATCTTTAAGTCTTTATTTGGTAAGTAAGTACCTACAGTTGCAACTGGCACATATATCTCGGCACGAACATTGGCAGCGCCGCAAACAATATTTAAATTTTCGCCCTTTCCCACATCAACCTGACAAACGCTTAATTTATCAGCATTTGGATGTTGTTCCCGTTGGACAACTTTTCCGATCACAACCCCGTCCGCCCAAGTGCGACGATCTTCAATATCTTCGACTTCAAACCCTGCTATCGTCAGTGTTTCTGCTAGGTCTTCTGGACTTAATTTTAACTCTACAAGTGACTGTAGCCAATTTAAAGAAATACGCATGGAATATTTTAGATTATGGAATTAAAAATAACGATCAAATAAACACGCACAGACTATTTTAAATGGGAATGGGGCATTGGGAATGGGGCATGGGGAATTGGGCATGGGGCATGGGGCATTGGAAATTAATGTGGGATTTAGGTTTGAAATTTGGCGATTGGTGGCAGCTTCTGCCATGTGCGTGGCGTACCCGTAGCGCATGTGTGAGCGGCTTATCGCAGTTTTAATATTGTTAATATTTGAATAAATTTACGGCGAACTGTAATTATACTCACTGCAGTATATCCCTCTGTCAAGGGTTCCCTTAAAAGTTTTTTTGAAGAAAAAACTTAAAAGCCCGTCAATGCCCGGATACGGGGATTAAAGTATTCCCAGGATTTTTCCATAGTTGAAAGTTTCTTGCCCCAAACCATTCATAATCTAAAATCTAAAATTTTTTCCATTAAAATCACTTTATATAAAAAATAAGTTTATCCAAATTGTGACTATTAATATAAAAATAAAGCGTTAAACTTTGTTAACGCATTTGACAAGATATTGGATTCTAAGTAGATACACTGTACAATTAAATTAATTAATAATGGAAAAATTAAATAATTGACTTGACAGCTCCAAGTAATTGCTGTTTTGTAAATGGCTTAGTCAGATAAATATCTCCGCCTTGTTTCATTCCCCAAATGCGGTCAATATTTTTATTTTTGGAGCTACAAAAAATAACCGGTATTTGTTTGGTATCTGAATCTTGTTTTAATTTACGACAAAATTCAAAACCGTTCATTCCCGGCATGACTACATCAGTAATAATTGCATCAGGTTGATGGAGAAATACTTTTTTGTTGCTCCAATTACTTCATAGCCTCCTTCCAGCAAAAAATAGTTCATTAACTCTAGCTGAGAAGGAGTATCTTCAACAACTAAAATTGTAGGCATCTTTTTCTCCTCACGATCCACATTTAATATGAATTTACTCGAATAAAACCCCTGGCTTTCATATAAACCATCAGCCATACACCGCTAAGTTTATAACTGATATTGCTACAAGTAATCAAGTTAAATGCATAAACACCATTTTCAGTAAATCCGCACGAGTAAAAGGTTTAGTCAAATACCCCGACGCTCCGACTAATCTCGCTTTTACTTTATCTACAAATCCTTTACTTCCTGTTACCATAACGATGGGAGTATTTTTAAATTTAGAATTATTTCGTATAATGCGACATAACTCATAACCATCAATTCCTTCCATATTTAAATCTAATAAAATTAAATCTGGCTGATGTCTAATAATTGACATTACAGCTTTCAGAGGATTATCAATGGTAACAACAGAAAAACTCTCATCTTCTAAGAAACGACTAATTTCTTTGAGTATTACGGGACTATCATCTACAGAAACAATTTTGTAAATTTTACGTGGTGCTACAGTTTCTTGTGGAGTAACAGGTTGATTCTCATCTAGTTTTGCAGCTTCAACTTTTTCTGTTGGTGTAGAAGAAATTTGATCGACAGATTTAATTGTGACTTTATTGACAGGTATTATCTGTTTTTGTTTGGGGAGGATCGGCTCTTGTGTAATAGTAGCTGGAGATGTTTCTATTTGCGATGCTAACTCTTTATTCGTAAATTGGGTTACTTTTCTAGGATTATGGGATACTCCATTATCAGTTTTAGGTAGTTTATCAAATGGTGGATCTGGCTCGTGCAGTAAAATTGCTCCACTCTGGATGTGAGGATACAAATTCTGGGCTAACTGAAGTTCATCTTGATTGACAATTACAGCCAGATGACGCAAACTAAAACCCTTCATCCAGTTAATTAAATTCGGCTGAATTTCAGAAATTTTCTGTACTTGAGTTTTTGTATTAATCCATAAATAAGGGCGTTGAAGTGGAGAAGTAATATGTGGAGCCAGATTTTGCCAAGCTTTTAATCTATCTTGAGAAACTATTAATAACTTTTCCACATCAAGTCGGCAAATTTTCTGAGATAGGTTTAAATTCTCATGAAATTCGTAGGTGCCTTTTTTGATTAATAGAAATGATTCTACTACTTCTTTAACTAATTCTTGAATTAGTATAGCTGCTTGGGTTGAATTTAAATATCTTTGAGTTAATAACCAGCAAATAGCTTGATAATCTAGAAGTTGTTGAGGAGATTTTGTATGGCATGCACTTTCTATAGTTTGAATTGATTCCGAAGTTGAATCAGGTTCAAACATCATGCGTAATTGTACGCGAACTTCGCTGGTTAATGTCGGAATTTGAACCGAAAGCCGACGCAAATGACGCTCAAGTCTATCAAAAGGTTCAATAGAATGAGTTGCATAAGCTATTTTACCGTCTTCTAAGTAAATCCACCAATGAACTGAATGACTTTGAACTTGTAAACAAGTATTTTCAGAGCAATTAGACAAGTGTCTTAACAAACTCAAGGGAGGCAATTTTGTGAAAGTTGCAAAATTATTCATATCGGATAGAGAATTACAGTAAACAAGACTAAATATTTATAAACATTAATTGAATATAATTAAGTATTAAATAATGAATATTCTGTATGAACCGATTCTTCCTCTTCTAATATGGATATTTTAGCAGCTAAAAATATTACATCACAGTTTAATTGTTACATTTGTTTTTACAATATGCCTACGGACAATTATTTTAGGATAAGATACTCTGTAAAATTTTAATGTCACTTAATTAACTCTCTTTCTAATAAGAGATAATCTTACCCCCTAGGTATTTAGTCTGCCGATGAAATTTTTCTACATATAATCTTTAATTTTCCGGCTATGCATGGGTACCGATTTATTGTATTGTAGAATAATTAAGTATATAAATTATTATAATTAATAAAGCCACAGCGAATCCAAGTTGCCGTAAATAATGCCTATGGTTGAAGCAAAATAATCATAAAAATTTGTTGAATTATGTTGAATTATATAGGTAATAATCCATTCTTCACTGGCAAACAACAAGAGAAAAAATCATCGGTTAAAGCGCTCAAACTATGGTTTGTTTAGAGCTTTAAACTATATACTTTAAGCAATCGGAAATCTAACCTTAGAACTTTAATATAGCACCAAAAGTTATGTCGGATACCTTAAGACTAGATGAAGTAGTTGATTTCGCAGAGAACCCAGAACCTCGTTGTCCTTGCGTCTTGTTACTAGATACATCCGGGTCGATGCAAGGAGCGCCAATAGATGCTTTAAATCAAGGCTTGCTCAGTTTTAAGGATGAATTGACTAAAAATTCATTAGCATCAAGAAGAGTTGAAGTATCTATAGTTACTTTTGATAGTAATATAAATGTAGTACAAGATTTTGTGACAGCGGATCAATTTACTCCGCCGATACTAACAGCACAAGGATTAACCAGTATGGGTGCTGGGATTCACAAATCTTTAGATTTGATTCAAGAACGTAAAGCTCAGTATCGCTCAAACGGAGTTGCTTACTATCGTCCTTGGATATTTATGATTACAGATGGGGAACCACAAGGGGAACCGGATGAAATTGTAGAGCAAGCATCGCAGCGGGTGCAAAGTGACGAATCAAATAAACGGGTAGCTTTTTTCTCAGTAGGAGTAGAAAATGCTAATATTGCGCGCTTGAGTCAGTTAACAGTGCGTACTCCTTTAAAGCTAAATGGATTAAATTTTGTGGAAATGTTTGTGTGGTTATCTGCTAGTATGTCAGCAGTTTCTCATTCCAAGGTAGACGAACAAGTAGCTCTACCGCCAATTGGTTGGGGTTCTGTTTAATATAGTCCAAGTACAACAATTAAACAGCCCTTGCGGTAATTATCACGTTTATGAACACTTCAAGACAAAAGCTTCACTGGCGGGTAGTGGGTGCATCAGTTTGTGGCACTAGCCATATAAAGAACTGCCAGCTCTGTCAGGATGCCCATCACTGGACAATGTTGCCAGATAATATATTAGTGGCAGCCGCAGCAGATGGTGCCGGAAGTGCAAGTCTTGGGAAAGTTGGATCGATGGTTGCTGTAGAAGCAGCAATTGAAAATATATCTATCAAGCAGGTTACCCGAAGTACTCTTGAAAAGGATAGCGGAGCAAAATCTGTATTAAGTGAGGCAATTTTAGCAGCAAAAACAGCAGTAGAGGAAGAAGCAATAGCTTCCAACAGATCGCCCAAGGATTTAGCGACAACTTTAATAATTGTAGTCGCAACAGAAGAAGTCGCTGTGGTTGCTCAAGTAGGAGATGGTGTTGCAGTAGCTAAGGACTTTAATGGTAACTTAACGGCTTTAACCATTCCAGATAACGGGGAATACGTCAACGAAACTAATTTTTTGACTTCCCCTGCAGCCTTAGATTCGGTACAAATAAATGTATATCGTCAGGATATTACTAACATTGCAATTCTTACCGACGGGCTGCAAATGCTGGCAATAAATATGGCTTACGGTTTACCGCATAAACCATTCTTTTTACCCCTATTTGATTTTGTAGCCAATGCTCAAGAGTTAAAGGGAGCAAAAGAGCAGTTGGTGAAATTTCTGCGTTCGGAAAAAATTACTCAACGCACGGATGATGACTTGACTTTGATAATCGCAGCATTAAGCGATTAACAACGGTATTAATTATATACTGTTAAACCACAGTCAAATATAAACAATAAAGTAAAACTGTAAAAAAAAATGCAGGTACTACGCTGTCTTCCCAATCAACAAAATATTCCGATAAACCTCAATGTCAGTTTGGGGCGTGGTGGTGAAGCGTGCATCTATACCGTACCATCAGATGCGGAAATGGTCGCCAAAATTTACCATAATCCTACACAGGAAAAGGCTCGCAAGCTAGAGGTAATGGTTCTTCACCCCCCGGAAAATCCCACGGCATCTTTGGGACATATTTCCATTGCTTGGCCTTGCGAACTAATACGAGCAGCAGATGGCACTAATCAAATTATTGGTTTCATGATGCCGCGCATTCAAGCAATGCGTCCGATCATAGATTTTTATAACCCGAGAACTCGCCGTCAACATTGTCCATTATTTAACTATCAGTACCTGCTTCGCACTGCTCGTAATTTGGCTGCGGCATTCGCTGCTTTACACCAAGCCGGATATTGTGTTGGTGATGTCAACGAATCGAATATTTTAGTTAGCGATACGGCGTTAGTAAGTATAGTAGACACAGATTCATTTCAAGTTAGAGATCCGCAAACCGACATTGTTTATCGTACTCCCGTAGGTAAACCCGAATTTACTCCACCAGAACTACAAAACAAAACATTTTCCGATTGCGATCGCGGCATTCCCCACGATTTATTTGGGTTAGGGGTATTGATATTTCAACTATTGATGGAAGGAACCCATCCGTTTTCTGGTATTTTTCAAAGTGTAGGGGAACCGCCACCATACGAAGCACGTATTGCGGCAGGGCATTTTACCTACAGCATCAATCGACGCGTACCTTATATTCCTACACCCATTGCACCATCTTGGGAAATTCTTCATCCCACCCTGCAACAACTTTTTATACGTTGTTTTGAGGATGGGCATAACAATCCTAACATTCGTCCCAATGCCCAAACCTGGCTGCTGGCATTAACTGAAGCAGAAAATGCTATGGTAGCATGTCAAAAAAACCCCCAACATGTTTACAGCAAACACCAGCATAAATGTCCTTGGTGCGAACGTAGTGCTCTCTTAGGAGGAAGAGATCCTTTTCCATCGCTTCAAGCTGTAGCAAACAAACAACACTTACAGCCGCGCCCCACACCCAAACGGCGACGTACTACACCAACTCCTAGGAGACGAACTGCTGCTACCCTTGCTGCATCAAGACAGTTTAATTATCGCCACCGCCAGGCTGTACTATCTCGAAATATTTCTTACTATAAACCCCCGAAAAAACCGAAGTTTTACCCTTTTGTTTTGTGCTTGCTTGGCTTTTTTACTCTGGGATATTTAGATATAGTGACAAAGTTTACAACTTCGAGTGTTAACGAAAACCAATACGCTCAACAAACTTTGATTCGCTCCAAATCAAATGACAATAAAAGAAACTTTAAAGATTACTACAAACAAGGTCGTGCTGCTTACAAAGTGCGAAAATACGAAGAAGCCATTGCTAATTTTGCTCAGGCAATTCAAGAAAATCCCGATAATGCCAAAGCTTATGTGAATCGTGGCAATTCTCATTATAATTTAAAAGAATATGAAGCAGCCCTTACAGATTACACTCACGCAATTAAATTAAATCCAAACCAAGTAAAAGCTTTTGTCAATCGTGGTAACGTCCGGTATATGCTCGCCGAATATAGTAGTGACCCCGACAAAGAATATAGATTGGCAATTGAGGACTATAATCATGCATTAAGAATTGATAAATACGAGGTGGAAGCTTACATCAGGAGAGGTATCGTCCGTTCTCAAATCGCCAAATTCAGTGGTGATTCCCAAAAAGATTATGTAAAAGCAATTAGCGACTTTAATCGAGCATTAGGGATTGATTCAAAAAGACCAGAAGCTTTTTATCAAAAAGGTCTAGTTCGCTATCAATTAGCTCAATATAGCAGTAACTTTGAGCAAGAATACAAAAAAGCTCTTGAAGATTTTAATCAAGCATTACAGCTTAATTCTAAATTGTCAAAAGTCTATCTTAAACGAGGTTTAGTTCGCTACGAACTTGCACAGTACGGGGGAAGCGGATCTAATATATATCGTCAGCAAGCAATAGAAGATTTACAAAGAGCTGCTAAAATTTCTCTCGAACAGGATGACATGGATAACTATCAGCAAGCACTTAGTAGCATCTGCGTTGTTGTTGACAATAAATGCGATAGTTTCTTTCAGAAAACAAGTATATTAGAACGATAATCCTGTTATAGTTCTAATCTCAAATATTGATGTAGGTAATAAAGCAATATTTTTACTTTAATTGCTGTTAAATTTAAGGATTCAGCACGGAAGCGACATCACCTCGCATCCGTGCTTATTAATTTTAAGATTACCCTATATCCTGTGCTGCTATCTTATATCATGTCCCGTTAAAAAGTTATCATATTTGTGGGGGTCAATAAGTAATATCATGTCCGGTTAAACAGTTATCATATCTGTGGGGGTCAATGAGTAACAAGTAACGAGTAACGAGTAACGAGTAAAAGGGTTATGTTGGTAATAACCCCCATTCTTAAGTATTGGTTATATAGTAAGTAATTAGCCGGACTTGATATAATGAGTAATAAGTAATGAGTAATAAGTATTCACTCGTTCGTAGAATACGCGCCATCTTTTCAATAGGGTTATATAGTAAGTAATTAGCCTGGTCTTACATTATATCATGTTCCCTAAATCATTTACCATATGTCCCCAGCCAGGGTGACTACGTGGAACGAAGCAATAGCAACTCTTGCGATTGCCTCCGGCACCAGCGAAGCTGATCGCTTGATTTCCTTCGCAATCACAATTGTTCATCCGAACATGATATTTAGCCAACATTTCAACCTGGACACATTATTAGTACTAGTGGGCGCTCTAAGATTTCCGACTAAAAATTTCTCCCTCACCCCCTCCCTCAATTAATTAGATAATCCTAAGCGCCCCAAGGAAGAGGAGTAAACCAATATTTTTCAAAATTCTTGAAACTGCAAAGCTTTTAAAAATTATTAACCCCCTTTTATTATTTTATTAATCTGGTGAAGTATCAGTGGTCGTTTTGATTAATTCTGACGAGTTATAGAGACGTTATATATCAATATCTACAAAATTTCGGGAAAACCAACTAATCAAAACTAATGTAATACCATCTCTCTATATAGCGGTTTTGGCGTTGAATGCAATAGAAAAAAGTTGGTAAAATTCGAGATACAAGTAACGCCCATCCCCGGGATAGTGTATTTTACAAATTCCCTATAAACATGAACGGAATTGGAGCCACCCAAGTGGGCTTTGTAATTATAACCCCAGCCGGAGAAAGCTGGGGGCGCTGCTATTTGGTACAAGGGGAAAGATTGTTAATAAAAAAACAATAATTAAAAAATTAAGTAAGTTGGCGCAAAAAAATATCGCTATATCAAAAAAATTAAATTAAGGTTAAACCCTCTTTCATGACAGCCTGTTGCCTTTATTTTTCCGGTCTACCTACTTAGCTGCTTTGCGGATAGGATTAGTTTTAAAAGGTACAACCAATAGCAGAACACAAAAATTAAATTAGCGCTAAATCAAAAAAACCAGGTTTAAGCAGAAGAAACAAACTTATTATTTTACTTCTATCAGGGAATAATAATATTATATATAATTGTTCATTTTATAACTATTAAAAAAACGGACAGAGAAAATTCACAAATAATTAATAGATAATTGTAATGGGTTTTCATATCATTCTTTTTGACAGATATCAAATATTTTGCACTCAACTTTATTAAACTAAATATATCAATTAAGTATAATTTATTTGCTAATATACAAATTTTTAACTATGCTTTTTTAGGAAAACCAACTTATTCATTTTTTCACAGATAAAACAACTATATTTATCTAGTCTTTACAATTTACAGTAAAAATACGGTTAGATTGTATACTGAGAAAATTCAAAATAATTTTTCTCAATTTGAATCATAAATTATTCAATCATCTACCTAAAAAAATTAGAGGTAATTTTTATGAAAGCAGTAATTTTAGCTGGAGGTTTAGGTACACGCCTCTCAGAAGAAACTAGCGTTAGACCGAAGCCAATGGTAGAAATTGGTGGAAAACCAATTCTTTGGCACATCATGAAAATTTATTCCACTCACGGTATTAACGAGTTTATTATCTGCTGTGGTTATAAAGGTTACGTGATTAAGGAGTATTTTGCTAATTACTTCTTACATATGTCAGACGTAACCTTTGATATGCGCTTTAATCAAATGAACGTACATTCTGGTTATGCAGAACCTTGGCGTGTCACCTTAGTAAATACGGGGGATAACACCTTGACAGGTGGACGTTTAAAGCGAGTAAAAGAGCATATTGCTAACGAAACTTTTTGTTTTACTTATGGTGATGGTGTTAGTAACGTAAATGTTACCAAGTTGATCGAATTTCATAAAACACAACAGGGTTTAGCAACTTTAACCGCAGTACAGCCTCCAGGACGTTTTGGTGCAATTGTTCTAGCACAAGAGCAAACTAAGATTACCAGTTTCCGGGAAAAACCAGAAGGAGACAACGCTTGGATTAATGGTGGGTTTTTTGTACTAGAACCTCAAGTTATTGATTTTATTCAAGACGATTCCACTGTTTGGGAAAAAGAGCCATTAGAAAAACTAGCTGAAATGCAACAACTATCAGCTTACAAACATGACGGCTTTTGGCAACCAATGGATACTTTACGGGATAAAAATTATTTAGAAAACCTTTGGAAAAGTAATGAAGCTCCTTGGAAGGTTTGGTAGATTAATATCAGTTAGGAGTTAAGAGTTAGGAAGTTTCAGCTTTAACCTTTAATACGAGCTTACCAGTTATAAATATTAAACTTGTAATTGGTAACTTCTAAGTTTGGATTATTGTCAATTGTATTAAATTGTTTGATTACTTTAGTTACAGGGGAGCCGATCTAATAAATGTACGATTTTGCGATTATCGGTGGGGGTATAGTCGGTCTTTCTACTAGTATGGCTTTAGGGGAACGTTATCCGAAAGCAAAAATTCTAGTCCTAGAAAAAGAAAACCAAGTAGCATTTCACCAAACTGGTAATAATAGCGGTGTTATTCACTCCGGTATTTATTATAAACCTGGTAGCTTCAAAGCTAGGTTTTCTCGCGAAGGTTGTCGTTCAATGGTGCAATTTTGCCAAGAACACAACATTAAGCATGAAGTCTGCGGTAAAGTGATTGTTGCAACTTCTTCTGAAGAAATTCCTCGTTTAGAAAACCTCTACAAACGAGGTTTAGAAAATGGGATAGAAGTAAAAAGAATCACTAGTGAAGAAGTCAAAGAAATTGAACCCCATGTAAGTAGTGTTGCTGGAATTTGGGTAGCATCTACTGGGATTGTAGATTATCAGCAAGTTTGCCAGAAATACGCTGAAATTATTCTAAAACTTGGTGGCGAAATTAAATTCAATACTAAAGTCAAAAAAATTGTTAGTAGCGGTGAAAATCAAGTTTTAGAAACCAATAACGGCAGTTTTGAAACTCGTTTCGTAATTAACTGTGCCGGGTTGTATTCCGATCGTGTTGCCAAATTAGGTAAGGTCGATCCCCAGGCAAAAATTGTACCTTTCCGGGGAGAATATTACGAACTGACACCAGAGAAACGTTATCTGGTAAAAGGTTTAATTTATCCAGTTCCCAACCCAGATTTTCCCTTCCTTGGAGTTCATTTTACCCGAATGA
Source organism: Richelia sp. UBA3308 (assembly GCA_002361335.1). Taxonomy (GTDB): domain Bacteria; phylum Cyanobacteriota; class Cyanobacteriia; order Cyanobacteriales; family Nostocaceae; genus Rivularia. The sequence continues at coordinate 14,442 of DESS01000136.1, read as the reverse complement.
TAGATGGTACGGTTCATGCAGGACCAAATGCCGTACTGAGTCTCAAGCGGGAAGGTTACAAAAAAACAGATTTTAATTTACGGGATTTTGCGGAAGTAATGAGTTATCCAGGCTTCTGGAAACTTGCAGCAAAAAACTCAGATGAAGGAATTAAGGAAATTATTCGATCCTGGAGTAAAGCAGCCTTTGTCAACAGCTTGCAAAAACTAATTCCTGAAGTTCAAGCAAAAGACGTAGTTCCAACCCATGCAGGAGTTCGCGCTCAAGCTTTGATGAATGACGGTAAATTAGTAGATGACTTTTTGATTGTTAAAGGTCAAAACTCCGTTCATGTATGCAATGCTCCTTCTCCAGCAGCTACTTCTTCTATCGAAATTGGTAAAGCTGTAGCCGCAGAAATTCCCCAACAACCACATCTCAAACCTGCAGCGGTTAATTGCTAATAGTTGATTAAGTAGTGAGGGGTTGAAAATAGTAATTAGGATAAGAGAGTAGAGATGGGGTGATGGGGTGAGTGGTAATAAGGGTTAGAACTCGGTTTACATTGGGGTAACATAGCCCTCGTTTATTTGTGCCGACTTACTTACTAATACAATTACTGCTTTGCAAGAAATTTCAACCTAAATAATTAATAATTAATAGGAATCGAAATCAATGAGAATTCTCGTTACTGGTACAGAAGGTTATCTTGGTTGTTTGTTAGCTCCCTTATTAATTGAAAAGGGACATGAAGTAATTGGTGTAGACACTGGTTATTACAAAGTTGGTTGGTTGTACAACGGTACTAATACTACCGCTAAAACTTTAACTAAAGATATTCGCCATATTTCCTTGGAAGATTTACAAGGTGTAGAAGCTATAGTTCACATGGCTGAACTATCCAACGATCCCACCGGACAATTATCACCAAATATTACTTACGATATCAATCATGTAGGTTCGGTTCGTCTTGCTAAACTGGCGAAACAAGCAGGTGTACGTCGCTTTGTATATATGTCCTCTTGTAGCGTTTATGGCGTTGCTACCGAAGGCGATGTTACCGAAGAATCGGCCGTTAATCCGCAAACTGCTTATGCAGAATGTAAAACTATGGTAGAGAGAGATCTTAAACCACTCGCTAGCGACGATTTTTCTCCTACCTTTATGCGGAATGCCACTGCTTTTGGTGCTTCCCCAAGAATGCGCTTTGATATTGTTTTGAATAACTTATCTGGTTTAGCATGGACTACCAAAGAAATCAAAATGATTAGTGATGGTACCCCGTGGCGGCCATTAGTTCACGCCCTAGATATTTCTAAAGCTATTATTTGTGCTTTGGAAGCTCCTCGCGACATTGTACACAACCAAATATTTAACGTCGGAGATACCGCTAATAATTATCGAGTTAAGGAAATAGCTGAATTTGTTGCCGAAGCATTTCCTGGATGTAAATTGAGCTTTGGCGATAGTGGTTCAGATAATCGCAGCTATCGAGTTTCTTTTGAGAAAATAAATAGTATTTTGCCTGGTTTCAAATGCGATTGGAATGCAAGTCTTGGTGCCAAACAATTGTTTGATGTATTCAACCAAATCGATATGACTGAGGACGTATTTTTCTCTAGAGGTTTTACCCGTTTAAAACAGTTAGAGTATCTAATTCGTACTCAACAAATCGATAAAGATTTCTTCTGGGCTAAGAAGTAGTAAAAATACTTAGGCTCAAATCATATTTCATATCAATAAAATAGGTACGGGTATTTACTAACCGTACCTAAAAATCAAATTATCATCAATGAGGTTGTCATGATATTTACTGAAACCGAACTTCAAGGGGCTTACATCATCGACTTAGAAGAAAAACACGATCACCGTGGCTTCTTTGCTCGTACTTTCTGCGCCAAAGAACTCGAAGCACATAATTTAAAACCAGTTGTTGCTCAATGCAATTTATCCTTTAACCATAAAAAAGGTACTCTGCGGGGAATGCACTATCAAATAGCCCCAGCAACAGAAACAAAATTAATTCGCTGTATAAAAGGTGCTATTTACGACGTAATTATCGATATGCGTCCCGAGTCTCCTACATACTTACAACATTTCGGCGTAGAATTATCTGCTGATAATCACCGCGCTTTATACATACCAGAAATGTTTGCTCACGGCTACCAAGCATTGAGTGATGGCTGTGAAGTTATGTATATGGTGGGTGAATTTTATACTCCTGGAAAGGAGCGGGGTTTGCTTTATAACGACCCATTTTTTAATATCCAATGGCCCCTGGAAGTCACGGAAATTTCTGAAAAGGATACTAAATGGCCTTTGATGACAATGATGACTGTTGGTGATGCTTGATGAAGATTTGTTAACTAATTCGTAAAATGCTGGAATATGCCAGACATTAATTCAGGACACGAATTAACAAAACTAAGGACATATGTACTTTACAAATAGACTATAGTGTGATATAGAGATCATCTTGTGGGCGATCTGCTAGTATTTTTGCGATTTTCATTCTTTAAGTGCATAAGTCGATGGAACCATTACCTATTAGTAAGAAAGGATTGGCGATCTGCATTTTTGCGGAAATCATTCCTTAAGTGCATAAGTCGATGGAACCTCAGCCTATTAGTGAGAAAGGATTGTTAGCAATTTATTGCTTAATATCCTTTCAATAACATAGGTATAGCTTAATTCAATAATTAAAATGCCAGTTAATGCGTAAGTCCTAAAAACATATTTCAGCATTGCTATTAGTCAGTTTTACACAAAAAATAATTACTCAAAGCAGGATATCTCACAGGAGTTAAATTAATGATTATTGTAGATCGCAGTCTAAAAGCACGTGCCGAAGCAGGAAACCCAGTAAAAGTAGGAATGATTGGTGCGGGCTTTATGGGTAGAGGAATCGCCAATCAAATTGCTAATTCGGTTCCTGGAATGGAGTTGGTGGCGATTTCCAACCGTAATGTAGATGCAGCTAAGCGGGCTTATGGTGAGGCAGGTATTGAGAATATTAAAGAAATTTCCAATGTTACAGATTTGGAAGATGCCATTCATAGAGGTGAATACGCAGTAACCGACGATGCAATGTTATTGTGTCGTGCCGGAGGAATTGATGCAATTATCGAAGTAACTGGGGCTATTGAGTTTGGCGCTCATGTTGTCATGGAAGCGATCGCTTATGGCAAGCATATTATTATGATGAATGCCGAATTAGACGGTACTATTGGTTCAATTTTGAAAGATTATGCCGATAAAGCAGGAGTTATTCTTTCAGCTTGTGATGGCGATCAACCAGGGGTAGAAATGAACCTCTATCGGTTTGTCAAGAGTATTGGTTTGACTCCGTTACTATGTGGAAACATTAAAGGACTGCAAGATCCCTATCGCAATCCCACCACTCAAGAAGCATTTGCTAAACGATGGGGACAGAAACCTCATATGGTAACCAGCTTTGCTGATGGTACCAAGATTTCCTTTGAACAAGCGATTGTTGCTAACGCTACCGGAATGAAAGTTGCCCAACGAGGAATGTTGGGATACGACTTCAAAGGTCATGTTGATGAAATGACTTCGATGTATGATGTAGAACAATTAAAGCAACTTGGTGGTATTGTTGATTATGTTGTAGGTGCTAAACCCGGTCCCGGAGTATTTGTTTTTGCAACTCACGATGACCCCAAGCAGCAGCACTATCTCAACCTATATAAGTTAGGGGAAGGTCCTCTTTATAGTTTTTATACTCCTTATCATCTGTGCCACTTTGAAGTACCTTTGTCAGTAGCCCGCGCCGTACTGTTCGGCGATGCAGTGATGACTCCTTTGGGTGCTCCCCTTGTTGATGTAGTAACCACCGCTAAAATTAACCTTAAGAATGGGGATATCCTCGATGGCATTGGTTACTATATGACCTACGGTCAATGCGAGAATTCCGAAGTTGTTCGCGAACACAATTTGTTACCAATGGGATTAGCCGAAGGGTGCCGTTTAAAACGAGATATCCCCAAAGATCAAGTTTTAACCTACGAAGATGTAGAGTTACCAGAAGGTAGACTTTGCGACAAACTGCGTCAGGAACAAAACGCAAAATTTTCTCCATCTAAAACTGCTTCAGGAACAAAAGGCAAAATTTTCTCCATCTAAAAGCTTGATTGTAATTAGATGATTTGACTTGAGTAGTCCAGAAGATTTAGGTTGTGTAGTGAAGGATATTTTTTACTCTCAGTAGATTCAAAGATTCTTCACTACACAAGATTCACACCAGATTCAATTTATTTAAGTTAGTTAAAAGGTAATTCAACTTTAAGGGGGGCATTTATGCAAACCAATTTAGTTAAGCGCGTAGCAGATAATGTTACTTTTGTAGCAGAAAAAATACAAGGTCGTCTCGAAAGACGGCGGATGATTTCACTCCAATCAAATAAACCAGCTGTTGGAAACGTACTTATTTCTTACGTTCTAGATCCATTTACGTTAAAACCAGGTGAACCCATTCCAACTTCTCATACCCAACATTGGGAATGCCTACAAATGGCGAAAACTTTTTTAGACTTTGGTTATAACGTCGATGTGATATGGTTCTACAACGATACATTTCTTCCTAAAAAAGACTATGCATTTTTTATTGAGACACGTTGGAATTTGCAAAGATGCATACCATTTCTGAATAAAGACTGTGTAAAAATATTCCATTCAGATACAGCGCATATTTTATTTCATAACGCTGCTGAAGCAAAGAGATTATTAGAATTACAGGAAAGGCGTGGCATAACTTTAACTCCTAAAAGGTACGAGCATCCAAACAAAGCTATTGAATATGCTGATTGCGCTACAGTTCTAGGTAACGAGTTTACTATGAACACATTTGGATATGCCAATAAACCGCTTTATCGAATTCCAATTTCTGCTCCGACACTTTATCCTTGGCCAGAGAATAAAGATTTTGCAGCCTGTCGTCGAAACTTTCTCTGGTTTGGTAGCGGTGGTTTAGTTCATAAGGGGTTAGATTTACTTTTAGATGCCTTTTCCCAAATGCCTGATTACCATTTAACTATTTGCGGACCAATTAATAAAGAAGAAGAATTTGAAACAGCTTTTTATAAAGAGCTGTATGAAACTCCTAACATTCATACAATTGGTTGGGTTGATGTCACCTCTCAAAAGTTTCTAGACATTGTTAATAGTTGTCTGGGTATTGTCTATCCTTCTTGTTCTGAAGGTGGCGGTGGATGCGTAATCAACTGTATGCATACAGGTCTTATCCCGATTGTGAGTTACGAATCAAGTGTAGATATCAGCGATGATTATGGTGTTATTTTAAAGGAAAATTCTGTAGAAGAAATTAAACGTACTATTCAGAGTATTTCCGAATTGAGTGCATCCCAACTTGAAGAAATGACTAGAAAGTCTTGGGAATTTGCCCGAGAAAATCATACCAGAGAAAAATTTGCTCAAGTTTATAGAGAAACTATTGAAAAAATAATCTTGCAATACGGTAAAAAACAAGAGTTATTGACGTATGTTTAAACAGTCTGTGAATCAATTGCGAATGCAGATAGGAGCGATCCTCCGAGATGTTAACTACAACATACTCTATAATTGGTTCCTACGGTTTAAAAGTAAACCAATAGAGGCAAGCAAAAAACGAGCGATCGTCTTTTCTCCACACCAAGATGACGAAACTATCGGTTGTGGAGGAATGATTGCTCTTAAACGTTCTCAAGGAATACCAGTTAAAGTAGTATTCCTTACAGATGGACGCTACGGTAGGCCACATTGGATTGAGCCAGAGAATATTATGCAATATCGCCAAGCAGAAGCTTCGAGCGCCCTGGATATTTTGGGAATCGAACCATCACAAAGGCAGTTCCTTGATGAAGCTGACGGTTCATTGGCTCAACTATCTCCAGAAAAACGAAACTTGTTAATTGCGAAATTGCTTGAAATTCTTCAATCCTTTGAAGCACAAGAAGTTTACGTTCCACACCACCATGATGGACATCCGGATCACGAAGCAACCTACTCTTTAGTCCGGAGTGCCATTGAAACCTCAAAAATGCAGATAGAAATTTTGCAATATCCGATTTGGATGCTGTGGCGAAATCCCCTATCTTCTCAAGAATATTTGCAGAAAAACACTAATGCTTACCGATTATTTATCGGTAATTTTAAAGAAAAGAAACAACAAGCAATTGTAAGTTATAAATCACAAACTCCCAATTTACCTTCTAGCTTGAAGCAGACAATATTTTCCTCTCACGAAATGTATTTCAAAGATTAATAAAAAAGGAATTTATGTATGAACTTTATATATTAATTTTGATATCAAAAATCACCTGAAAAATATTTAATTATTTAATATATATATAAATTAAATGATAGGTGATTGCGCTCTATCACCACAACTATTTTTCTACAACCTAATAACTAGGGTCGAACCATAATTTCATAGGTAACAAAATGAAAATTGCTTTAGTCCATGATTATTTAACCCAACGAGGTGGCGCAGAAAGAGTATTTGAATTGCTTTGTAAACGCTTTCCCGAAGCGGATATTTTTACATCCTTATACGATGCTGAAAAAACAATTGATTTAGGCGAACGGATAGTTAATACGACTTATTTACAAAAAATTCCTGGCGCAGCCAAATACTTTCGCCTGATGGCTCCCTTGTATTTTCCCGCCTTCCGCGCCTTAGATTTGCAAGAATACGATTTAATTATTAGTAGTAGCACCAGTTTTGCGAAAGCAGTACGAAAAGGTCCGAAGGCACGACATGTTTGTTTCTGTCATAATGTTACCCGTTTTCTATGGGATACAGAAACTTATTTAAGAGAATATGCCGACTATCAATATTTTGCTCCATTAATTGAAAGGATTTTTCAGTTAATGAGAAATGTAGACCTAAATTATGCACAAGAGCCTGACTTATATATTGCTAATTCTAGTGTTGTCGCACGCCGCATCAAAAGCACTTATGGTAAAAAAGCAATAGTTATTAACTATCCAATTGATACCAGTAAATTTGTTTATTCAGATTCCAAAGACGATTATTTTCTTGCCTCAGCAAGAATGATCGGTTACAAACGACTTGATATAATAGTGGAGGCTTTTAACTGGCTGGGATGGCAACTGAAAATATCAGGTGACGGACCAGAGAGAGAACGCCTACAATCAAAAGCTTTGAAAAATATCGAATTTGTGGGTCACGTATCAGATTTAGAACGTACCCAATTATTTTCTAAAGCAAAATCTATAATAGTTGCAGCCTTAGAAGACTATGGATTAGTTCCAGTAGAAGCAAACGCTAGTGGGACACCAGTAGTCGCTTTCGGAGCAGGAGGAGTTTTAGATACTCAGATTCCTGGTAAAACAGGAGTATTTTTCAAAAGACAAACCCCTGACTCCCTGCAAACTGCATTATTAGAAGCCAGGGAAATCTATTGGAATTACGAAAACATCCGCAATCATGCTGTAGCGAATTTTTCGGAACAAGCATTTTTTAGTAAAGTCGAACAAGTTATCGACCAAACTAGCAGCGTGAGGCGAGATGCTTCGGTGCAGCTAAGCTGAGCGCAGTCCCTGATTTGTTAGCTGAGGAAATAAATAAAGTGATGCAAACCAGTCTAAGTCCCAATGTAAATCCAGCCAGTGATACAGAACCTGGTTACGGGCAGCTGTTTGGGGTATTAATCCGGCGATTTCCTTGGTTTTTGTTGGCATTTATAGCTTCAGTAGGTGCGGGTTATTACGTATATCGAAAAACTCCACCCTCTTATAAAAGTGTAATGGAGCTGTTAGTAGAGCCAAACTATCAAGGAAAAGCACAAGGAACGGGGTTAGAAAAAAATCAGTTTACCGACACTAACGTGGAGATAGATGCCGCTACCCAACTCAGCTTGATGGGTAGTTCTTCACTTATAAAACAAGCAGTTGAAAAACTAAAACCCGAATACCCCGAAATTACCGTAGAACATATAAAAGGTGCTTTGTCCTTAAAACAAGTAAAGTCACAAGAAGATAATGTAGCAACTAAAATCTTTCAAATCGAGTATACAGATAAAGACCCAATAAAAACTCAAAGAGTATTAGAATCAGTACGGCAAGTTTATCTCGATTACAACAAAGAACAGCAGAAGAAGCGTTTAAAAAATGGTTTGAAAGTGATCAGGGACCAGAAAAAAAAGGTCACAGAAGAGCTCAATAAAGCTGAAGCCCAGTTATTAAGGTTTCGCAAAGTTCAGAATTTAACAGATCCCCAGACGCAAGCTACAGCCCTTGAAAATGCTTTAAATAACATTCAACAAGAACGACGCACAACCCACAATCAGTATAGAGAAGCACAAGCTCGACTTGAATCTTTACAAAAACAGCTAAAACGCAGTCCCCAAAATGCCCTTGTCTCTTCTCGCCTGAGTGAATCAAGTCGTTATCAATCTTTGCTTAACGAAATTCAAAAAACCGAACTGGCGATCGCCCAAGCGAATTTACGGTTTACATCCAACCATCCCGACGTTTTAAAGCTTAAAGAACAGCTGACAAGACAAAAGCAGTTACTACAACAAGAAGTAGGAAGGGCTTTGGGAGGAAATAATGTAGATGCAAGCAGTGTAAATTCAGGGGAGTTACTCAACCAAGGGCAGCTTTCTCAAACAGATCTCAACCTTGCGAACAGCTTAGTAGAGACGCAAACTAATCTCTTTGCTTTAGCTGCGCGCGATGGCAGTTTAGCAGAAAAAGAAAATGTTATAAAGGAAAATCTGAAGAAATTTCCGATCCTGCTAGCTCGATATAATCGTTTGCAACCCCAAGTAGAACTTAGCCGTCAACGCTTGCAGCAACTATTGAAAGCAGAGCAAGAATTGGAGCAAGATCTCGACAAAGGCGGATTTAATTGGGAAGTAGTAGAACAACCCCAAGAAGGGAATTACTTAGGTCCAAACTTACAACAAAACCTATTGTTAGGTGGAGTAGTTGGTTTAATGTTGGGAGGTATAGCGGCTTTTGCTCGGGAAGCAGGGGATGATGCAGTTCGCACTACCGCTGAATTAGACAAATTTGCTGCCATACCACTTTTAGGAACAACTCCTAAATTACCTGCCGCCAACTCTAGGGAATCGTTATTTAAATTACCTTTCGGTAAACCAGAAGTTATTGCTCCTTGGACAATTCAGGCATTGCAATCACCAACGCGTTGGGAATCCCTTGACCTAATTTATAAAAATATAGAACTGCTGAGCTCTGTTTCTGCCTTTAAATCCTTAATGATAACCTCGGCATTACCCGATGAAGGTAAATCAGCTTTAGCTTTAGGTTTAGCCATGAGTGCCGCTCGTTTGCATAAAAAGGTATTATTAATTGATGCCAATTTACGGGATCCTAGCGTACACAAACATTTAAATCTTTCTAATGAACAAGGACTTTCTAACTTGCTTACAAGCGATGAGCTTCTACCTAACCAGATAACTCTTCAATCTTCAGGCTCATCTTACATAGATATTTTAACCGCAGGACCAATTCCAGAAGACCCTGCGAATCTATTAAGTTCTCCTCGCATGGAAGAATTAATGAGTGCATTTGAAGATAACTATGATTTAGTAATTTTGGATGCTTCTTCAGTTCTCGGCTTGGTAGATGCTTTACTCACGGCATCAAGTTGTCGTGGCGTTATCATGGTAGCAAGTATTGGTAGGATAACTCGTACCCAACTTGCACAAGCTACAGCCATGTTGGGCAAGTTAAATTTACTTGGAGTTGTCGCAAATGGAGTTTCAAGTTCTAACTATAGTTATGTTCCATCAGTCAAGCAACAACAATTGGCATTGAAAGGAACCGTGGAAGAATAGATATTTAATAATTACAATTGTTGACGCTCTTTTGTTTTCTAAACAAAAGAGCGTCAAAATTTTTGACAAAAATAAAGATTTGCAAAGCCTGTTGTCTATGATAATTTTGTATGAAACTGCCTGGGCAACCCTCTCAAACAAGGAAGAGTCAAGGGTCCCTTAAATTTTCTTTTTTGAAGAAAAAACGTTTAAGGGTGCCCGTCAAGCTAATCAATTTTGCTTTAATAAAAATTACATAATATTAAAGTATATATTGCAAAATATATTGCAATATATTACATTAAATATTAATAAACTTTAAGTGAATACCCATATACATCTTCAAAAAGACTTGTGTTACAATCACTTAAAAGTATCATGAATATACCGATACAATATTAAGCAAATATAATTCATGAGACCTTAACAATCAGTAGAAAAAAGCAGTTGTAATTTGAAGAGTAAATAAAGAGTTCATTTTATATCGTATTATTTCTATAGTTTCTTGTATCCTATTTATTGAATAGCATTGTAAAAAGAGAAAATAATACCGAAGTTCCGTAGATTTATCTAGAATCACGCATCTTCTGTGGGACATACCTCTTCAACTAATTTGATGAAAGCTATGTAATTGCCGCAACGTCACTTTTTCTCTATTCTTTTTTATTGCCTTCATCATTTCCTTTCAATGAAAGTAAAGTCTTCTTTGTACGGATATTATAGGCATTTTTGCTATTGAATATAAGACAAGCTGTCTACCACCCTATTAATGAAAATTGATATGACAATCTCAATAGTTCCTACTGTACAAAATAGCCATACTGTACTTGAATCTAACAGTTCCAACTACTGCACCCTTCAATGGCGACGCAATCAATTACTAGTAAAGTCATCAGGCACCATTAAACAGCCTTATATGCCTTTATTAGAGAATCATGAATATTTGAAACAATGCTTAATACATTCTTCGGTTAAATTGGTTCGTATAGATCCCAAATTAGGGGAAGAAAAAGTGAGGCTTTGGGCAGAGGCTTGTAAGTCAGCTTCTAAGCCAGTATATTTACGTACAAGTGCTGCTCAAAAACAGCAAAAACCAAACAGTTCTTTATTGTGGTGGTTAAAGCGGTTAACAGAGTGGGCGATCGCCAGCGTAATTCTATTAGTAGTAAGTCCACTGATGTTGCTGTTAGCTTTATTAATGAAAAATATTGATAGTCAAGCAACATTGTTTGAACGTTCTTGGCATGTGGGCGAAAAAGGCAAGTTATTTCAATTAATCAAATATCGCACAAAATCTGTAAATCAAAACACAGAAGAAAACACCACAAAACTGGCTCGCTGGATGGGAAAGTACGGTTTGGATAACTTACCGCAATTGTTGAACGTGCTTCGAGGTGACATGGGCTTATTTGGTTGCCGTTGCTGCAGATTGGAAGATGCAATAAGATTAACTCCCCAAGCACAAAAACAATTGAATAATCGACCCGGACTCACAGGTTCATGGGAAGTAGAATCAGAAGAAGGGAAAATATTACATTTAGATAGCCAAACATCGTAATTGATGTGCTGCTGCCAAATTAATATCATTTGTACTTGACAAATCAGTCGAATAAAGAGTCATAATCAGTGCCAGCACTTGTAGAGACTAAATTTACCCTTTGTGTTGGCATAGTACTCTTAAAATAACTACAAAAACCCATTCTAAGTGAGCAATGGTCATATTACAGTACTATAGCTAAGAAACAGATTTTGATACCCTTATATATAATGGATATCCTTCTTATATGTATTTATATCAATCTAAAAGTCAGATTCAATACCTTGTACGCGCAGATTTTGGCGCTCTTAAGGAAGAAAAATAACAATATAAACCAAAAATCAAAGTTTGATTTGGCTTTCCTCCACCACTTTTAAAAATTATATATGCATTCAAAACTACACCAACCATTAAGCAATTTACTCAAAGCAACTAAATTCTGGCAGGACAACTATTTAGTACTGCGAGAGTTTAAATTATTTCGTAAGGTTACTATTTTAGCTTTAGTTTTTTCGATATTAGCAGCGGCTTTTGAAGGTTTTAGTATTGGTTTCTTGCTCACTTTTTTACAAAGTATGACAGCCGGAGCTGATGCGGAACCGATTCAGACAGGTATTGGTTGGTTTGATATTTGGATATTAGGAATCAATACTTCTGCAACAAGTCGTTTATATAGAATATCAATATTGATTTTATTCAGTACTTGGCTCCGTTCCGGATTTAATTACTTTAGTTCAATCTATACAGAATCAGCACAGCTACATCTTGCAGATCGTTTGCGTAAGCGGATGTTTGAACATTTACAAGCATTACCGTTAGGTTACTTTGTCAAAACTCGTTCTGGCGAACTGATCAATACAATAACCACTGAAATCGAGAGATTAAAGCAGGGCTTTGGGGGTGCTGCTTTCGTCATGACTAGAGCCATGACAGTCACGGTTTATTTTATCTCGATGTTTTTGATATCCTGGCAGCTTTCGATTATTTCAGTGTTTCTGTTTGTACTTTTAGGTGTGGGACTTTCAACCCTTAATGCTCGCGTTAGAGAATCAAGTTTTGGAATTTCTAATGCAAACGGTGTTTTTCATTCAACAACCACGGAGTTTATTAACGGTATCCGCACAGTTCACGCATCGGGTACGCAAGATTTTGAACGTCAGCGTTTTTACAATGTTAGCGGTAACTTACTTGATGCTTCAATAAAAGTTGCTAGGGCTTGGACTATTGTAAAACCCATAGCTGAAGCTATTGTAACTACCGTTCTTATTGGTTTAATTATTCTTTCCTTCGCCAAATTTACTTTACCAGTTGCTTCATTATTAACATTTTTCTTTGTGCTGATTCGCGTTGCACCAGCGATTCAAGATATCAATGGTACAATGGCATTCCTTAGTACCTTAAATGGTTCCTTAGATAATGTTAAAAATCTCTTAGAAAGCGATAATCAAGGTTACTTTCAAAACGGTTCTATGGAGTTTACCCAGTTAAACCGTTCTATTGACGTAGTATCGGTTGATTTTGGTTACGATTCAAGCAGTTTAGTTTTACATAATATTACCCTTACCCTTGAAAAGGGAAAAACAACTGCCTTGGTGGGAGCATCTGGTGCTGGAAAAACCACCCTTGCTGATTTGATTCCTCGATTTTACGATCCAACACAAGGACATATTTTTGTTGATGGAGTTGATTTAAAAGAGTTGGACATCTACTCCTTGCGGAAAAATATGGCTATTGTAAGTCAAGATACATTTATCTTCAATACTTCAGTGTGGAACAATATTGCTTACGGTACCCTCAATGCTACCGAACCTGAAATTAAAGAAGCTGCTCGACTTGCTAATGCCCTAGAATTTATCCAAGATATGCCTCAAGGTTTCGATACCCAACTTGGCGATCGCGGAGTCAGATTATCTGGGGGACAAAGACAACGCATAGCTATAGCCCGTGCATTACTTCGCGATCCCCAAATTTTGATTTTGGATGAAGCTACCAGTGCTTTAGACTCTGTATCGGAACGTTTGATTCAGGAATCTTTAGAGAAACTTTCTGTTGGTAGAACAGTTATTGCCATTGCTCATAGACTCTCTACAATTGCTAAAGCTGATAAGGTAGTTGTGTTAGAAGGGGGGTATATTGTTGAGCAAGGAAAATATAAAGATTTGTTACAAGAACGTGGCAAGTTATGGAAATATCATCAAATGCAGAATGAAATTGGTCAAACAAATTAAAAGCTAGTAACAGTTGTTTTGACCTATAGAAATAGAAATTATGATTATTCTACTCCTAGTAGAAATATTAATGTTTGGGCTTGTCATTGGGTAAACTGGCTCCAAAGCCTCGATCGATCTCACTACTCACCCCATCATATGATGTCCTTATAATTACCCATAATATCAAGTCCGGCTAATTACTTACTATATAACCCACATCTTCATTGATGGCGGTTATTACCCACCTAACATGAATACTCATTACTCAACCTCCACACAATGCGCTTATTAACCGGACATGATATCACTTGTCCGGCATTACTATTTTCAACGCCAACCTACTTATTAAAGAAGCATCACCACAGGTTGTTAGATTGTCACATAGACGGATAGTTACATACAGCATATTTCAGGTTGATGAGGTACAGTTTGACGGGCTAGAAGCCCGTACCACTTGAGGTTAAGGATATAGCGGCAGTACTTCAATTAATTGCAAAGTGCTGTAACGCTTCGAGAATAATTTAAATATTTTTATTTAATGAAAGTATTTTATTGATAATTTTGTAATTTAATATTATTACAAAATATACGCCGATATATTAATTTAATATCATCATATTTTTACTATTCTTAATTAAAATACTTAAAAATTACGAGAAAAAACGGGTTTTTGTAATTACCGAAGCTTAATTTAAAGCTTTTATAAAGAAGATTCTCTCTAAAATTTTGATTCCAAAAAATCACGTATAACCTCTCGCCTAACATACATATATTCTGATATAACCAATTGAAAAGATACTTGTAGCAATTATCTAGAAACAATTTACTTATAGACAAGCCTAAGTATTAAATAAAACTTGGGCTACTGAATTTTGATTGAGAATAAATAAAA
>DESS01000135.1:27975-32096 GCA_002361335.1 Richelia sp. UBA3308 | reverse complement strand
GTACCACGGCGCACACTTTCACCTCACACGGCTCCTCAATGAAAAGGTGCCTGTCACGCATACCTCATTACCCATTTATCCTGGACTCTTTCAAGTCTTTTGGTGGGCTTAGGTTTGGCACTGTTACAGCCAGATTTGTTACCGAGACTTCCATCGTTGGCAGTCTTTATATCGTGGCAATGTCTATGTAGAAGTTGAAGGTTTTTGTACTCATTCTTTCCACCAAGTGATTTAGGAATGATATGGTCAACTTCCAACACGTCGTTTTCACGAAAATACAATCCGCAATGGGTACATTTTCCTTTTTGTTGCTTTAGTAGTGTTGCCACTAAAGTAGGTATCTGAGGATTTTTACCCATTCTTGTACTCCAGTAAACCAAATTACCGTCATATGGGGATGATTCGCCTTTTACTTTCACATGACGCTTAATCGGAGTGTCCTTGTGAAGTCTCAAACGTGGAGGGTTTTTCCCTTCGTGTTTAACCGCGAATACCCAATTGTTGTTGCCTATACTCTGCCAGTATTTATTGGCAACCCAATTTTTGCTTTTCTTAGGATGACGGCGTTTTGCCCAAGCTACGAGTTTCCAGTACACCAGGTGGTCTATTTTTGTATAGACCTCTTTACTAACTACGGTTGAGTAGTAGTTTGCCCAACCCCTAATTACAGGATTTAGCCTGCTAATTATTGCTGATTGTGGCATGGTTTTGTGATTATTTATGATGTTCACAATGTTGTCGTAGTGTACTTTCTGTTCCTTCTTGCTAGGGGTGATGAAAGTTTTAAAACCTGTTTTAGAATGGTATTTTCCAGCCGGAAAATGCCTAATATGAAAACCCAAGAAGTTAAATCCTGGTTTTTCTTGCTCATATTCGTTAAGAGTGTGAGCGATTCTTGTTTTGCTAGGTTTTAGCTCCAATCCCATGTCATTTAACCAATCCGAAATAATTTCCTTACATCTTTGGACAACGGTTAGGTCTTCATGGAGAATCACAAAGTCATCTGCATAACGGATTATTGATAGGCTAGATTGCTTGTTTCGCCAACTTGTTTGTCTACCATTAGACCTTTTCATGTCTATGGTTGTGGCAAACTGCTTAATCCGATTTTCCATACCGTGGAGGGCGATATTTGCCAGTAATGGAGAAATGATTCCTCCTTGGGGCGTACCCTCAGATGTGATTAGGAACTGCTTTCCATCTATCACTCCCGCTTTTAACCAAGATTTGATTTGTTTCATCATGGTAGGGAAGGTATTTAATTTTCTTAGCAGTGCTTCGTGGCTGATGTTATCGAAACATTTAGTTATGTCAGCATCTAGCACGTATTTTGGCTTTTTATTGATGCTGTCAAAAATAGCTTCAATTGCATCGTGACATGAGCGTCCTGGGCGGAATCCGAATGAATTGGGTTCAAATCTAGCTTCCCATTCCGGTTCCAGCGCTAGTTTAACTAATGCTTGTAAAGCACGGTCATTGATTGTGGGTATTCCCAAAGGTCGTTTTTCGTCCGTTCCTGGCTTAGGTATCCATACCCTCCGAGTCGGTTTGACCTTCATCCCCAATTTTAGTTTTGTTACTAGGCGCAAACGGGCTCCTGGGGATAGGGATTTAACCCCGTCCACTCCTGCCGTTTTTTTGCCAGTATTATCCTGAGTGACCTTGCGTACCGCGAGCATTCTTGCTGCCCAAGATTTCATCAGTGTTTTCTGAAGTCTACGAAGTGCTTTCACATCGTCACGACTAGAGGCTTGATATATTCTCTTTTGGAGCTTATGAACCAAACGTTCTAACTTACGCCAGTTTATTTGATTCCATTCCACCCTAGTATTACTACTGGTTTTAGACATCTGTACTCGTACTTTGAGACTACATCTTCCTTTTCACCGTGAGTCTGTCAGCATATATTTGGTGTTACCCAAATCTTTCGCTTCTGACTCAATCTCACCGTCTCATAACATCCGGTTAGCACCTACTCAGCAAATCGACCATCTGAGAGAATATGAGAGGTTACTTCGTTCCAAATGACCATTTTGTGTAGCCTTAGAGCGTCCACTTTCCACCGGGTTTTTAGGAAGTGCATTACTGGTCAAAAGCAAATTTGCCAGTTCCTTATCCTTATGCCTTTTGGCTCCAGCGTATCAGCCTAATTTCGCTGGTCTACGGTAACGATGGTTACGCAGGACTTCAAACTGAGGTTTTGCTCGTAGCATACTTGCTTGATGGGTACCGGAGTGGGCTTCAGGTATTGCCACCTTTTCACCCCGCTTTTGGGATTGAGGACTAGTCGCTACCCAAGGGGTGATGCTGTCACCGTTGCACCTACGGGGCAGGAGTTGTGTTTTATACGCACCTGCATGGTTATTTAGTTATCAGGGTTTTAATTAGAGATTTCCTCTTCTATACCCAGCTAGTCATCCCTGAGTCTTTCTAGGATACTTGACTCATTTCGACTAAACGAATCGGACTGGCTTTACCATATCGTTTCTGCCAGCCTTTAACCGAAACATTTTCGGTTTTAAAGTTATTACCGTGCCGCAACAGTTCATTGACTAAACCACGATTTTGGGATTTAGCGTAACTAGCCTTACGGCGTTCTAAATTCGCTTTTTTATGGCGGAGTTTTATATAATTTTTTGCGTTGTTCCATGTTTTTTTGCCTTTACGAACTTTACCTTTTTTAATTACCTTTTTATTACCTACTTTCTTTTCAAAATCAGGTTCATAGTTATCCGGATTATGCATACGTTGAGTACGTTGCATTTTTCGTTGAGTAGCTTTGATTTCTTTTTCAAAAGTAGGAACTTTGTCTGCAAATGGAAGTAAGCCCGCTTTATTGTCGGCTACAAAAGCTATGTTAGATATATTCAAATCCAAACCTACCAAGCCTTCTGTAACGTAATTTTTAGGCTTTTGGTAAGGTAAACCTTCATTAACTAATTGAATAAACCAACGTTTTTTACCGTTTAAACGTCGCCATACTAAACGGCAATATTTAATTGGAGAATTAAGCCCATGAGCTATTACAGGGTCGAACCAATCTATTATAGGCTCTAACTCTAAACCCGCCCAAGATAAAACGTATTCAGAGCATTTTATTTTATTGCGATAATCGGATTTTTTACCTATTGTTTCGACACGCTTAGTTTGCCGTAGAGACCAACGTAAGCCTTGTTTATTAGTTTTACCTTCTACAGATTTGAATCGGTCCAAAGATTTGAATCTAATCTTTTTAGCTTTACCTAACAGAACACGTTCGACAGCTTTAAAAGCCCTAGTAGCTAATTTCTGAATAACTTGGGCATCAAGCTTGTACTCTATCCACTTACTTTTTTTAGCAGTTAAAGTAGCAAAATCTTGTAATTCGTAATCCGAAAACCTATACAGCTTTCGAGCTTCTTCAAATAATTTTTTGCGTGACGCTTTGTTGTTCTCACCTTTTAATTTCTTGGCTCGTAGGTAAGGCTCTGAGGATCTAACCAACTCCATACGAATCAAAGCTTCACCTAAAACAGCATTAAGTAATTGCTGCCCAGCATGGAATCTTGCTTCCAATTCTCTATTATCAACGCTTTTAACTACCAGCGGTATTTCTGTTACAAACGATGGAGTTGTGTTTCTTGGCACTTGACCGACCTCTCAAATTGCCTTACACTACTAGTATACACATCGGAGTATAAAATATTAAGAAATAATTACGGACATTTTCAAAAAGGTCACAAATTAGGTTTCACAACAGATAGATCGGAACCGCTAGTAGCCATAGTTAACCTTAGAGTTTCAGAGTCTCAAAAAACTAAATTAAAAACCATTCCCAATTGGCAGGAACGTCTACGAGAATGTATTGATATATTGATTCATGACGTTGACGGCGAATAAATTCGCCTGGGTCGAAATTCCACCGCGCTATGAATAGACGCGGCTATCTTTCTCCCACCTTATTTTAGGTATGTTACTTCTAAGTTGATTCCATCTGCATCTAAAAAGTAAACCGCATTCCGAAGCCGCTAAATAATCCGATGCTGGGGGAGGATGCAAAATTTGGACTTACATTCCGACAATAGAAACTACCAATTCTTCTATTTTTTATTGTTGCCCCGGGAGCAACGCGATTCTGTGAG
>DESS01000135.1:23951-27869 GCA_002361335.1 Richelia sp. UBA3308 | reverse complement strand
TCTCACTTTTTCGCGTTGCTCCCTGTTGCCCCTTGCTGATAAATCACAAAAGCATATTGTCAAATGCTTTTGGGGGTCCTAAATTTGATAGACTTAAACCTATATAGTTAATAACTGCTAGTTTCATAGTTGATCACTTTCTTAATGTGACTTTTCATAGTACACACCCTCCTGTAAGGGAAGAGTCAAGAGAATAATGGAAACTTTTTTGTCTAGGTGCCGATATATATGGGATGCTAATTAATTAAATATTGAAGATTGTTTATAATCGTTGAATTTATTTAATGTCTGTTGTATCTTCTGTCTGGGTAACTGTTCCCGCAACAACTGCAAATCTAGGTCCCGGTTTCGATTGTATTGGTGCAGCTTTAACCCTTTACAACGAATTTAAGTTTACTCGTCTTAACCTATCCTCAGAACAACTAAGTCAAGGCGAAAAGCTAATTATTACTGTTACCGGCGCTGAAGCAGCACGAGTAACAACTGATGAAAGCAATCTTGTATATCAGGCATTTGTAAAATATTATCAACATATTAAAGAAACACCACCGGCGGTAAAAATTGAGATTCAGTTAGGAATTCCATTAGCAAGAGGTTTGGGTAGTTCCGCAACGGCAATTGTGGGTGGATTAATTGGTGCAAATGTATTGGCTGGTGAAGTCTTAACTCAAGCCCAGGTAATGGAATTAGCCATTGAAATGGAGGGACACCCAGATAATGTCGTACCGGCGCTTTTAGGTGGTTGTCGTTTGGCAGCCACAAGCGATATAGGATGGGAAATTTGTGATATCCCTTGGTGTATTGATCTTGTACCAGTAGTAGCAATTCCAGATTTTGAACTCTCAACTAAGGAAGCGCGGCAAGTATTACCAACTCAAGTAAGTCGTGGAGATGCGATTTTCAACACAGCACATATGGGGTTACTGCTGCGTGGATTAGAAACTGGCAATCAAATTTGGTTGCAGAATGCTTTGCAAGATAAGTTACATCAACCTTACAGAAAAACCCTTATAAAAAATTATGATTCTTTAAATGCCGCAGCCTTATCTGCTGGTGCTTACGGCATGGTTATTAGTGGCGCGGGACCAACACTCCTGGCTTTAACTGATACAAAAAAAGCTGAGGCTGTAGCAACAGCTATGGCTTCTGAGTGGCAAAACAAAGGAATAAAAGCACAAGTACAAATGCTCCAACTTGATAACCAAGGAGCAAGAAGCGTTGTTCAAGGTAACAAAAGCAATTATGCAGGATATTCAGGCAGAAATTGCGGTGATTCGCTCGCAAATTAATCAATTGCGCCGAGAAGGTGCTTCCCTAGCAATAAATATTACGCCTTCTCAAAATGATTCACCCCAAGCCATAGCTGAAGCTTACCGTCGTCATGCAAGGGAAAATCCTCAATTATTTGCCGAACTAAAAGGTATAGATGATGCTATTGCAGCTCTAGAAGCTCAATTAACAGATAAGCAAGCTCAATTAAAATCTCGTGGAGGATATATAACTCGTTTTTCTGAGCACAAAGAAGAGTTAGAAAAAGCTAAAACTAAAGCTAAAGCTCATGCAGAGCGGATAAATCAACTAGCTGCAGAACTAGCAATGGAAATAAATAATCTCAAAACCTGTGCTGATAATCTAACTCCACTTTACTGGCAAGTGTATTATAAACCCTTTATTACTGGATTTAAAACGATCTCAGTTCCTCACGTTCGTTCCGATGGGGATGTTTGGACAATTGTTAACCGTATCGTGTAACTTCCCCCAATAGAAAATACATTTCTATCTTCTAGGTTAACCATTGGAAAACTTGACTGATTTATATCTTCCTTAAGACATATTTTATGTTAAAAATCGCAACGGTGGCTTTAGCTACCGTTTTTTATTTGCTTAACAAAATTTTATATAAGTGATAACAATAGCGGATTAATTAAGTATTTATTCTTAAAAAAACCTAAAATTAGTTTTTTATAGGAGTAAATTCTGTTTACAAAAATATATAATGCTTAATATAATGTAAACAATATTGAAAATGTAAAACGATTGTCAGTAATGAGCGAATTTCCTTGGCTAACCTCAATAATTTTGTTGCCTCTAGTGGCAACATTAGCCATTCCCTTCCTTCCGGATAAAGAAGGTAAAACTGTTCGTTGGTACGGTTTGGGTGTGGCGATCGCGGACTTTACATTAATGATTTATGCTTTCTGGCATAGTTACGATTTCCAGAGCGCATCATTTCAATTGATTGAAAAATATGCTTGGGTGCCCCAGTTGGGTTTAAATTGGTCAGTAGCGGTTGACGGTTTATCAATGCCTTTGGTATTGCTAACAGGCTTAATAAATACTCTGGCGATATTCGCGGCTTGGAAAGTTACAAACAAGCCGCGTTTGTTTTATGGTTTGATGTTGGTGATGTACAGCGCTCAGATAGGAGTGTTCGTCGCTCAAGATTTACTAATGTTCTTCTTAATGTGGGAAATTGAATTGGTACCGGTGTACCTACTAATTTCTATTTGGGGAGGACAAAAACGTCGCTACGCAGCTACAAAATTTATTCTTTATACTGCGGCTGCTTCAATATTTATCTTGGTAGCAGCTTTTGCAATGGCATTTTATGGCGATACCGTAACTTTTGACATGGCATCTTTGGGAATAAAGCAATATCCCCAAACCCTTGAAATAATTGTTTATACAGCTTTGTTGATTGCCTTTGGCGTAAAACTGCCAATTTTCCCTCTTCATACTTGGTTGCCGGATGCTCATGGTGAAGCTTCTGCACCAGGTTCAATGATTTTGGCTGGTGTGTTGTTAAAAATGGGTGGTTATGCGTTGATTCGGATCAACATGGAAATGCTACCTAACGCTCACGTTTACTTTGCTCCGGTATTGGCAATTTTAGGTGTAGTTAACATTATCTACGGTGCTTGCTGTGCCTTTGCTCAAACTAACTTGAAGCGACGCTTGGCTTACTCTTCCATTGCTCACATGGGAATTGTACTAGTTGGAATCGCTTCCTACACCGAAATTGGTATGAGCGGTGCTCTACTGCAAATGATTTCCCACGGTTTAATTGCAGCAGCATTATTCTTCCTCTCTGGTGTAACTTACGAACGCAGCCACACCTTGATGATGGATAAAATGGGTGGTATGGCGAAAGTTATGCCCAGAACCTTTGCTTTATATACCGCTGGTGCAATGGCTTCACTAGCATTACCAGGAATGAGTGGTTTTGTTGGGGAACTAATGGTATTCCTAGGTATTGCGAGCAGCGATGTATATAGCTCCAGCTTCAAGGTTGTAGTTGTATTGCTGAGTGCAGTGGGCGTAATTTTGACTCCGATTTATTTACTATCTCTGTTGAGACAAGTATTTTACGGTAAGCAGAATGAAGAATTACATTTGGATGCAATAGTACCTGATGTAAAACCCCGCGAACTTTTTATTACCGCTTGTTTGTTACTACCAATCATCGGTATCGGTTTATATCCGAAATTGGCTACCCAAACTTATGATGTGAAGACGCAACAAGTAGCAGCTCGTGTACGTGAAGCGCTACCAGTAGTTGCATCGGAACAACCATCAAGTTTATATTCTCAAATTTTTATCACACCAACACTAGCAGATTCAGAAGTTGCTGGTTTGGTTAATATTGCTGAGTAGTTAAGTATGAAAGTCAGGGCTGGTGCTATTAGATAGTTTTAAAAAGAATTGGTGGGGGTGATGAATGCATCACTCCCATTAATTTTGGTTAGTAGTTAATAGTTGTTAGTGGATAGTTGTTGGTTGTAAAGCTAGGAATTGTAAGAATTTTATAATGCTATTTATTGCAGGGGAAGTCTTGTAGGGTGTGTGATATCATGTCCGGTTAAACAGTTATCATATTTGTGAGGGTGAATGAGTAACAAGTAACAAGTAACGAGTAAC
>DESS01000135.1:9537-23913 GCA_002361335.1 Richelia sp. UBA3308 | reverse complement strand
AGTAATGAGTCTTCATGGTTATGTTGGTAAGGGCCGCCATTCTTAAGTCTTGGTTATATAGTAAGTAATTAGCCGGTTTTGATATGAGGTGCTCAATAAGTTATCTGGGTGGTTATCAATTGATGAATCGCTTCACGCACCATCTGTGTACGAATCTAAAGAATTTGATGCTTGACAATATTTATTCTTGTAGGGTGTGTGACGCTTGAATAAATTATCTACGTGGTTATAAGTCGCTGGAGCGTCACGCACCATCTGTAATTTGGAACAATATATTAATATTTATTCGACTTAAATCAAAAATTACCCAAGTTATTTCCATTCCCCCTGCAAAGTAAAAGCAGCCCAATAATAAGGATTCCGCCAATCTCCATTAGACCATAACTTAAGCTGTGCATCCCTTAAAGCTTGAATCGGAGTTTTATTTTCTTCCAACATTTGTTTATAAAATTCTTGCATCAGTACTGCAGTACCCTCATCGCTAACCTGCCATAACGATAGCGCTACCCTTGCAGCACCTGCATACATTAATCCTCTTGTCAAGCCTACTATCCCTTCACCGCTGACGTTTTTACCAAGTCCGGTTTCGCAAGCACTTAATACAATTAATTCTGCGGGATAATCTTGTTCAAATAAATCAGCTAATCGTAAATAACCGGGTATTTGTTGACCATCTTTATCGAACAATGACAGAACAATTCCCGAAAGTTCCGGTTTGTCGGGATTAACGAAACCGTGGGTAGCGAAATGCAGAATTTGGTATTGATTGAGATTTTTACTGGTGGCTAAATTATAGTTAGCATCAAACCGAAATGCTCGAAGGCTGATAGAGTTAGGAACAAGTTTTAATATAGCTTTGGCTTCTGTAGCTGTATTCGGAATTCTTCCCCAAAGTTTACGATTAAGACTTTTTGCGGAACGTTGGAGAGCAGAACGTTCTAATTCAAATTCGAGACTTCTCGAATCGGGTTTACTTTTAATTCTTTGGTCTTTGGGATTAGTGTATACCGGGTCAGCAAGAATGGCAATTTTTTTCGGTGCAATATTGCGATCGCTAATGAATTTGGGATTAACATTTTTGCGGAGTTTGGCGTTCGCTTGAGCTAATAATTCAATTAAACCACGAGGGCGGGAACGTTCAGAAATGTGTAGCGCTATAGTATCGTAATCCTTTTGATGGGTTTTTCTTGTGTTCTTCCATCAATAGGTCGATGTAGAATTTGTAATAACCTTGGACTGTGGAGAAATAGGTGGTTTTTAAGTCTTGGTTGGTGTAGGTAGTGCGTAAATCTTCAATTATTGCGATCGCGCTTTTGATGTGGTTGAGGGATGCTTGAAAATCACCTTGGTTATATTCTAAGGCAGCAAGACTCTGTAGGGTATCAGCTTCTCCACCCCTGTCTCCCACCGCACGTCTTAATGGTAAAGCTTGTTTATAGTATTGCAGAGCCTTCTGTTCTTCTCCTAAATCGAAGTAGACACCACCAATATTATTGAAGTTAAAAATACAGCAAAGGCGCGATGCATTAAAACTCTAACATCGTGATGTTTTTTGCCCATGATTTATAATTTGACTTTAAGTTATTTTTGTTACGACTATATTTATATATTTCTAGGGCTTTCCAAATTATGCAATTATTCGCTTTGCTGAAGAATTACTGATAAAAAAAACCGCTGAAAAGCAGACAGTGCAAAGAATAGGGGCTACAGAATAAATAGAGGAATATTATATAAAAAAGATTAATTCATCTAGAATAAATTATTAAAGCATCACGTACTTGATAGCTTGTATATTCAAAGCATAATTACTTATAGGACTTACGCAAAGCCCCCCTTGTTTAAGGGGGGTTGGGGGGATCTCAATGCTTGAAATACTTAATTTCTCGTTGCGATTGCGTAAGTCCTGACTTTGATTGAAAATTTTTTTTAATATATTACTTATTTAATTAGTTATAAATTCAGTCCATTACAATGGATTTCTGCTATTAATAACTAATAACTAATAACTAATAACTAATAACTAATAACTAATAGAAAAACCCGGCTTGAGAAATCAGCCGAGTTTTTACTAAAATCGAAGTTAATTTTTAGACAGATGTATTAATCTTTGCCAAATTCCTCCAGTAGTTTCTTCTTGTAAGTGACTGTGGCAACGGTAACAGTCTTGCCTTTGATACGGTAGATAATTCGATACATGTAGGCAAACTGTTGTCTGACACTATCATCATCAAATTCTGGTACGATTTCACCAGAAGTAGGACAGTGATTCAAATTGCGAGTCAAATCAAGTATTTTTTTAACTACAGCCGCAGCATAGGAAGCTGAATCACGGGAGATATATACGGCAATTGCTTCTACATCATCTAAGGCTTTAGGTGACCATACTACTTGATAAGCCATTTGCTTAAACGTTCTTTGGCCTCATTGTGTGTCCTTGTTCCTCTAGTATCCGCTACTTCTAGACTACGTCGCACTTTTTCACTCACATACAAGTGATATTGAATATCTTCAACAGAACAATCATCCGGTAGTTGCTTCAAAATAGATTGGATGTTTTCTTTTGGAGTACTCATAATGTTATTTTTTTGGTATTTATATAAATTCGGTAATAGGAGGTTGGGCAGATCCCCACCTCTATTGTCTACTAAAAGTTGCTGTAATTGCTAATAGCATTCTTGATATTATCAAGTACTTCTGATACAGACATTGTTCCCAAGTCTCCGTGAGCACGTGTACGAATACTTAAAGTATTTGATTCTACCTCTTTTTGCCCGACTACAGCCATTACGGGAATTTTTTGTTTTTCGGCATTACGTATTAGTTTACCAAGTCTATCGCCACTATTATCGACTTCTGCACGAATCCCTAACATTTTCATTTTGGCGGCAACATCTTGAGTAAATTCTAATTGGGTTTCTGTTACTGGTAGTAATCTTGCTTGTACTGGTGCTAACCACAAGGGGAAATCACCTGCATATTCTTCAATTAAAATACCAATCAGCCGTTCTAAGGAACCAAAGGGCGCACGGTGAATCATTATTGGGCGTTGACGAGAACCATCTTCTGCTACGTATTCTAATTTGAAGCGTTCGGGTAGGTTATAGTCTACTTGTACTGTTCCCAATTGCCATTCTCTTCCCAAAGCATCTTGGAAAATAAAATCTAATTTGGGACCGTAAAAAGCTGCTTCTCCTATGCCTTCAAAGTGTTCCATTCCCAGCTTTTCTACTGCCCGACGGATAGCACCTTGAGCTTTTTCCCATGCTTCATCGGCACCAATATACTTATCACTTTCTGGGTCCCGAAAACTCAATCTAGCTTTAAAATTCTT
Organism: Richelia sp. UBA3308; assembly: GCA_002361335.1. Lineage (GTDB taxonomy): Bacteria > Cyanobacteriota > Cyanobacteriia > Cyanobacteriales > Nostocaceae > Rivularia. The sequence continues at coordinate 20,582 of DESS01000135.1, read as the reverse complement.
TAATTGCAGTTTTTCAAAAACCGATAAAATTAAATCCACAACATTGAGGAATTCCTCATCAAGTTGTTCGGGAGTTACAAATAAATGAGAATCATCTACTGTAAAACCTCTTACCCTAGTTAATCCACCCAATTCTCCAGATTGTTCGTAGCGATAAACCGTACCAAATTCAGCTAAACGTATAGGTAATTCCCGATAGGAACGTAGTTCGTTATCGTATATTTGAATATGAAACGGACAGTTCATCGGCTTCATGACAAAACCGTCTTCTAATTTTGCTGCTTCCTGGTTTTCCGCCATTAGAGGAAACATATCTTCTTTATACTTCTGCCAATGTCCCGAAGTTTTAAATAAATCGACTTTGGCAATATGAGGTGTTACAACGGGTAAATAACCCCGCTTTAATTGTTCTTGTTTAAGAAAATCTTCTAACAAACTCCTTAATAAAGCACCTTTAGGAGTCCATAATGGTAAACCAGGTCCGACCAAATCGGAAAATATAAATAATCCTAACTCTTTACCTAATTTACGATGATCGCGGCGCATGGCTTCTTCTTTACGCCGCTTGTATTCTTGTAATTGTTCTGGAGTTTCCCAAGCTGTACCGTAAATCCGCTGCAACTGTGCCTTATTTTCATCTCCTCGCCAATAAGCACCGGCAACACTTTCTAATTCAATAGCTTTAGGGTTTAATTCACTGGTATTTTCTAAATGAGGGCCAGCACATAAATCCCACCATTCATCCCCCAAATGGTAAATTGTTATAGGTTCTTCTTTAATATCTTGTAAAATTTCTAATTTATAAGGTTCGTTAAGTTCCTGAATGCGGCGCTGTGCTTCTTCGCGACTAACTTCTTCTCTAACTACAGGTAATTTACGATTAATAATTTTCACCATCTGTTTATAGATGGCCTTCAAATCCTTGTCAGTAAATGGTTCTGGATTATCAAAATCATAGTAAAAACCATTTTCAATCCAGGGGCCAATTGTAACTTGTGCCTTGGGAAACAGCTTTTGTACCGCCATTGCCATGATATGGGAAGTTGTATGGCGAATTTTTTTTAAATCCTCCGATTCGCTGGTACGCGGTAAATTGATTTTTTCAGGTTCTTTAACTTGATTAACGGATGGGTTTGGCGATATTGGCTGTTTAACCATTGGCGAAGTCATTACGTCTAATGTGGAACTGCATCTATCTTAACGACCATGACATAGACTGCATCACTCTCCCATGGAATCTTGTTAACACTATTTACATATGTTAAAAAAAATAATCTATATCTACGTACTCTGCTTCTAGACTATGTACAAATTAGAAGTTCAATATATATAATAAGAAAAAAGTAATAAAAATTACAGATTTTTTTAATATTTTAACTTTATGTACATGTTGCGTAAAATGTTAAGAATAGTAAATAACGTTAATATTAGTAAGAAAAATCTAATTTTGTTTTTCATTTATGCGAGACTCTAATTTACCGGAAGCTGAGTTGCTAAAGACGGTCTTGCAGCCATTGTTGGAGGACTTTGAGTACTGGTTTGCGCGATCGCGTACCTTCCTAGAAACAGAGCGGCTATCATTTTTAAATAAGCAGGAGCAATCTGACTTATTAACGCGAGTCAAGGTTGCGGCTGATGAAGTGAAAGCAGCCAAAATGTTGTTTACTGTTGCTGAAGGTAAGGTGGGGATTGAGATGGCAACGCTTATGCCTTGGCATCAATTAGTTACAGAATGTTGGAATGTTGCGATGCGATTCCGCTCTAAGCAGGATGTTTCTCACGACCATGACTAACTATAAAATTAATAATACTTTTTCTTAACGTCTTTAATATTAATGACGTTTAAGGAAAATGTATTTAATGCTACATACAATTTATTTTTGTAGGACAAATCTTTTTGATTCAAGATGGGCATTCTCCAATGTGGACGAAGAATTTGTACTTCAAAACCACAGGTGAGGACGTATCGCTTGCCCTAACTCAATTAATGTTTAAGATGCTGCTTCTAAAGGAAAACAAACATGCTATTACAACTGCTTTACATTCTCGCTTTTACTATCCTTGCTTTTATAGCCGTTGCGAATTTAATCCGCAACTTAATCATGTTCAGTTTTGATAGACAAGGAAATTATCCAGCCCAATTTGGTAGATCTGAGCAAAGGGGTGTTAGTTCTAGAAACAAAGGTAATAATCCGCTATATGCATCAAGAAACCAGCCTGTACCACATCCGGAATTGTTAGATCATTCTGGCAATATCGTTAAAGAGCCGCTGTTGGTAATGCGTTCGATTAATGTTGAAGATGCCCGCCAACAGCTTGATGCTCTTTATGAATCATCTCCGGGAAGTAAAGGCGACAATTCTGAACAAGCCTAGCTGCGAATGTAGAGGATGAAGTATGAAGTTAATAGTTTTTCACTCTTCATCCCTGATGATTTATTATTAGGCTTCAATTACAACCCGTAGGTTTCCACGTTTTTTGGCAACCCGACAAGCTGTGGTGCTACCAGAACGCTCAAATTCTAAGTCGAGAATAGTTGGGCCAACTCGCAAATTATGAAGAGAAAGGCTATTTATAGACTCTGGTAAGGCCGGATCGATAATTCTCAAGCAATTGTTGGGTGCGTCGGGAACTAAGTTAACTATCATTTGCAGTAACTGGAAAATGGAACCAGTTGCCCAAGCTTGAGGAGTACAAGCTACGGGATACCTTACGGGGGCTTCATCACCGTTACGTTCGTAGCCGCAGAAGAGTTCGGGAGGGCGCTGATAGGGCTGCATGGAAGTCATGTCAAATAAACCTTGGAAAAGTTCCAAAGCTTGGTCAACGAGTCCAAGGGAACGCAGTCCCATTGCAACAATAGCGTTGTCATGGGGCCATACCGAACCAACATGATAACCCATTGGATTATAAGCCGGTGACAAACTACTTAAAGTGCGGATACCCCAACCATTAAACATATCGGGTGCCCGCAATCTTTCTGCTACACTATAGGCATTTTCAGGGGTAAAAATACCCAACTGCAAGCAGTGCCCGGGGTTGGAGGTAATGCTGTCAACTTGGTTACCTTCACCATCTAAAGACAAGGCGCAAAAATCTTGGTCTTCAATCCAAAAATCTCGATTAAAACGAGCTTTTAAATTTTTGGCATCTTCTAACCAGCGATCTGCTAAATCGAGTCGCTTTTTCATGCGAGCAATTTCTGCGAGGCGCATTTTTGCTGAATAAACATAACCTTGTACTTCACAAAGGGTAATTGGTCCGTTGGCTAATTCTCCTTTACGGTCTACTATACAGTCACCAGAATCCTTCCAGCCTTGGTTAGCCAAACCGCGTTTCGATCTACGGTAGTAGCTGAGGTATCCAGTTTCTTGGAGATTGCGATCGATCCAATCCATCCCTGCCAAAGCATTTGGCCAAAGTTGCTCTAAGGTTTCGCGATCGTGAGTCCATACAAAATACTCAGCATAAAGCATTAACCATAAAGGAGTGGCATCGACGGTACCATAATAAGGTGTATGGGGTATTTCTTGATTGCGAGCTAGCTCTCCGAAGCGCAACTCGTGGAGAATTTTACCTGGTTCTTCTTCACGCCAATCGTCTTCAATCTTACCTTGATAACGAGCCAGCAAAATTAAAGTTTCTTTTGCGACTTCCGAGTTTAACATCAAAGTTTGGTAAGCAGTAATCAACGAATCCCTGCCAAACAAAGTGGAAAACCAGGGTACTCCAGCAGAAACAGTCTTGCGTTTTCCAAAAGACTGGCGCAACAAATACATGTCTTGTTCGCCTCGTTCGATAACTCGGTTAAAAGTACCGTTATCTGAGCGAATTTTGGTAATTGTTTGTACCCAATTCTGTTCCTCCATCATTTCGGCAGATCTGGCTTGAACCAAAGTGACTGGGGCGCTAACAGTGGAGGTGGGCTTATTATTTGTAAACATATTTACCCGGTAGCCCAGTTTTTGGGTTTCGTGGGTAGCTAATTCTAACTGCCAAACAGCAGTATAACCTTTAAAATAATCTGGTTGACGATGCTGGAAATGGATGCGCGATTCCATGATCAAGTTGTCTAAACCTTGATAAGCAAGCGTCAAAGCTTCTTCTTTAGCTGGGGAATCTTCATTTCGTGCTAAACCATCATTGTTTGGGGTTTCCTCTGATTCGGGTTCCACCAAACGTAGTAGCCTACCGCGTTTCTCCCTACCATAACCTCGGACTTCAAATAAATCTACGTAATCAGCATCAAAACTAATACTTAATTCAAAGCTGACAGTAGTTGTACTATAATTAGAAACTTCTATTTCTTCAAATAAGGCACCGTTAAGCACCAACTCCCTGCGAATCCCCACGGTATCCGCTTGCAGCCGTTCATCAATTTTGGGATTAGTACACAACACTGAAAGTGAGAATCCTTTGTCCGCAGTGCTGCTCAACAAAATTGGCGATCGCCCTTCAATTTGAAATTCCAATCGACTTAAAAAGCGGGTATCACAACCAAACAAACCCATACTGGGATTGACATCATTCAGGGAACAACCAGCAATATTACCTAAAGTATCTGTTACCAAAAATAAATCATCATCTTTTATAGTTAAAGATGCCTGGGGTCTTTCGCTTAAAACGCAAGGCCACTCTGGGATAGGAATTTGGTCTGCAGGAACAAAAGTTTTTCCGTCTAGTAAAATTTTTTCCGGTGTCATTAGGGTATCCGGTGTCATTAGCAAAAATTCCGTGTCTAGGTGTATAATTTTAAGTTAACGATGCGTCACTCCAAAGAAAGACGCGAAGCAAAACTAGTTTGAGCCATTGAGCAAAAATATCAATCGCATACAGTTAATTTAGGGGACACAACAAGAGTGAATATATAAAATTTTTATGAATATATATATATAAAAAAGTATCCTAAATAGCAAACCTTTATTGAACTTTTTACAGTTGATGATTAGATTGATTTGTACTTAAAAATTGAAAGCCTTCTTTGATAAAAAACTTTTACAGGACAGCTACATTAGATTGTTAATAGTAAAACTAATAGAAAAATTAGCCGATCTCTTGTATAATTCCTTTAATAACTATTTCCATAAATTATTTTCACGTATTAGATAATTCTGATTTATTTTTATTTATATATACCTCAAACAAATATAGTCAAAAATATAAACATTATTTTTATAAACATTACTTTTTATTTTGAGCAGATAAAAATAATGTAATCTCTTTATTTATACCATAAAACTTGTAGGTTGATTCCAAGGGATTAAAATAGATCCACGCCTTGGGGCGATTGATTTTTTGATATTTTACTGTTGCTTTAAAAATAGGTATGTTGATATTAATTTAGCTATTAACCTCCTCTATGATTGGACTATAAGTACTATTAAAGGATGCCGTTAACAAGTCCTAAAATATACCTAAAATATGTTTCCAGAATTTTATTCAAGACTGACTCCCTTTAAACCGGTGGTATAAGTTTACCGAAATTAAGTAGGATGTCTTTAGTTCTTGAATCGGGCATATTGGCTTTTCCTGTTGCGGCAGGCGAGGGCTGGCAGGGTTAGGCTTACTACCAACTGCTCCGATACATCATAAACGCCAAATGAAGGTGCAGCAATACAAAAATTCACTGGCAATTTTCTAAGCCCTGCCCCAAGGGAATACCCTTATGAACGCGCAAAACCATTGAAGGCGAACCCTTCTACTCCCTGGGTGTCACTAACATCAAGCAGTTAATTTGTGTAGAAGTCTGGCACATTTGATCAATTTGCCTTGCCTCTCTAATTTTAAGGCTATGTCACCTTAACATCTTTTAAAGCCTCCCGCCTTGGGGCGAACCTTAATTGAGGAGTAGGCTTACTTATTCGTAGATGCCCGATACAATAGAGCTTGAATTCGTTTTCAAGTCTACCTATTTTTCTACGCAAATTGTAACCCATTTTTTTACGCAAATTCTAACCCCTACCCACAATTTGAATCGGCACTGTCAAACCCTTCTTTGGCGGGGGGATTTAAACTTTTCTCATCCGCTTAGCAAGATTTAAGCCTTAAACAAATATTGAATATTTGTATAAAATAAATCAGTATCGCTCAGCTAAAAAGTGAATATACTCAGTATACTTGGGCAAAAAATACAAAAACGCCAGTTTATTTTTAATTAAACCCAACCTACGATATAAAAATTTTTTTAGCCGAAACAGACTAATTCGGTTTTAATCTTTTTCATTCTCAGGCAATGCTTGTAGTCAAGAAAATACATACCGCCGAGTTTTTGATATCTCCGGCTTATTCTCCAACAATGGGTAGATGTGTGTAACTTGTTACAAGTGCTTGGCAATAATATAGTAATCCAAGTCAACCCCAAGGAAAAGGGATACAAATTTATCCTATACTATACTAAATAGTTTATTTGTACAAACACACAAAACAAAGTCCGCTTTAGGCAGACTTTGTTAAGATACATCTAGATTAGCATTAATTTTTCAATCCCATAACCGAGAAAAAGTAGAAGTTAGTCACCATTAATCTATAGCTAGGGCTTTCAACCTTTAGAGTCCATGGCTTACAAAGATTGGCCCGAATTCAAAACCATTGAGTAAGCTTTTTCATACTCGTCAGTCATAGATTCAAGGCTAAAGCGGCTAACAACATATTCCCGACAAGTTTGACGGTCTAGTTTGGTAGCTTTTGGAACCATCTCAATCATTTTTTCCCAAGAATCACAGACAAAACCTGTTTTTCCATCAGCAATCACTTCGGGTACGGAGCCATTATTCATGGCGATAACAGGGGTACCAGTAGCCATTGACTCAATCATCACTAAGCCAAAAGGCTCTCGCCAAGTAATTGGGAACAAAGTAACCGTTGCTTCTCCCAACAGTTTCACTTTATCCTCGTGGGAAACTTCACCAAGGTACTGAATTTGTTCGCCGTCAATTAATGGTTCTACTTTTTCTTGATAGTAATCAACGTCCACTACGTCAACTTTTCCAGCCATTTTCAATGGTAAGCCACTAGCACGAGCAATTTGAATCGCTTCTACTGCTCCTTTTTGTGGCGATATTCTACCTACAAAAGCGAGGTAAGCAGGTTGTGTCGGTTTGCAGTAGAAGGAATAAACAGCTGTATCAATACCGTTGTAGACTGTATGAACATAATTTAAGTCCAAACAAGGTTCTTGCTGCGCCTTGGAAATACTAATTAGAGGCTGCTCGGCAAAACGCCGAAATATCTTGGCACTATCGGGTGTAAACGCGCCGTGGAGTGTGTGAACGGTGGGCGTTTTGATAAAACTACTGTAAGCAAGAGCCTGATAACCAATATGAGAATGAATGATATCAAAATTGGTGTGTGCTTCCTGATAAATATCGGCGAGAATCATTTGATGGTAGATATCTGGCTCTTGAATAGAAGAGTCAAGCCGTAATGCTTTTGTGTGAACTGAGTGTAACTTTGCTTTTGTAATTGAGTCACCAGAAGCGAACAAAGTTACTTCATGTCCTCGCTGAACTAGTTCATCCGTAAGAAGTTTGACAATCAGTTCTATTCCACCGTAGCGAAAGGGAGGAACGCGCTCCCATAGGGGAGAAATTTGAGCAATTCTCATGTTTCACCAACTTTGTGGTAAATAAAACATACTAGCCCGTTATGATTATTTTTTCTAAAACCATAGAAAATCATAACTTGAATTTTAACGGGTTAGATATGCTATGCCTTGTCTAATTTTAATAGCCAACAATGGTAGCCAACCGAATCGCTGCATCTATGACAATAACAAGGCATTTGGAATATGATAGGCAGCTTACAAGTCAAAAAGAAATAAAAAAATTCTTTGCCGCTACCATTGCCTAATACTTCATAATATAACAGGTTTGTAAGGAGTATTTATCCTCAACTTAATTGCTATGAAGTAAGCATATATTTCTAGCTATTAGCAAGAGATTCTTTTACATTTATTTTAGAATCTTCAAACATAGACAAATTAATATTACATGAAACATCCATCTTTCGCAATACACTTAATCAATTTGTTTTTACCGACCTATTCCCTGTTTACCTATAGATAGCTGGAATTAACGATATAAAAGCAAAAAAATATTACTGTTTTTTTTCATAACTAATGACAGAGCATTATTTTATACTAGTGCTATTCTGTGGAGATTAATTATTAATTAAATAAAAATGCTTCTCAAGTAATAATTGTACTTTTTATAAGGGTGAAGCTCTTGTAATATAAACATCAAAAATAGAAATAATTGCAGAATTCTAGAAATATTCTCAACTTAGAAGAGTTGAGGAAGTTTAATATTAAAATATATAAAAATATGGTGTTTAACTGCACAAAAACCTTGATTATCAAATAAAAGTTTTAACTTTTAATGATTAAGCAGTAAAACAAAAATACATATACAGCACTTTGGAGATAAATCAGGTACAGCCATTAATTATAAAACTCTTGTGGGATGAGCATCTTTGCCCATCTGAATCTACCGGCATCAGATGAAATATGCTATAAGTTAAGTGCAATTACTTGATTGTTTAATAATTAATTTACTACATCTATTGTTGAGAACAAATTAATTTGAGATGAATTAACAAAACATCAAAAGATAAAAGTATATAAAAAAATGTATATTTTTATGAGTAAACTACTTCGCGGAAGTCTAAACAGACCGGGTTTATCGATAAAATTTTTCAAGTAGCGGTAAGTCCTGTTTGTAGAAATATCAGTAGAGTGGAAGGTAAAATATCTTCATACTTAGATATTCTCTGGTCAAGAATCGCTGTATCCCTGGATAATCGTGACATTGAATAACTGTAATTAACTGGACGATCCCTAAAAAATCTTTAATATTCTTTACAAATTGCAACTGTCTGTATTACCTGGATTCCCTTGTAGTTTGTACAATGCAGCTGTGACGTGGATTTAAATCCAGATTGTGGCTTCTTAACGACATTCATGAGCATTTCGACTTCCGTGCTGAGTGATTTGCTACAGGCACTACCGTACCTGCGGCCCCAAATATACTTTAAAGCTTCATTAACGGCTCTTTCCCACGCGATGGAAGATCAGGTTTTGGCTGCGACAATTGAGCAGCCTTTAGTGATTGCTAGTTTTCAAAGGGAGAGATTCTACCGTCAAGAGGCTCATCGCTATCAGCGACTGGCGCAAATCAGCAATCAAATATACGTTTTATCCGCACCAGAAACTGGTTTTAGCAACAGTTCGGAATATTACGAAAAGATAGCTTTTGAGCCGAAAGATGCACTTTCTCAAGAATGGCATTTAGTGGTAATTGGTTTCAATTATGCTACTTGCTTAGTTTGCCGGGAATATCCTGCTTCTATAGTAAAAAGAAATTTAGTACAATTGAGTCCTAGTCTCGATATGGACACGGCGCGAAGATTCGAGGGAATTTGGACGGCCCAAAGGGGAGTAAGTATAAAAGCTGCCGACTTGTTATTAGATAAAATACTTATTTATCGTCCGCAATTAGCGGATAAAATCGAGCAGGCGCGTCAACGCTTTGGTATTGGAGAAAATTATACTCAGAAGTTTGTAGAAGAAAAGGGCGAATATGCTTGTGACATTGATACTAACCCTTTTGTACAGCGCTTAGTTACTTATTTACAAGCCAGCCAATATAAACTACATAAAGCTTATCGATCGATCGCAGCCCAAGCACGCAAAGAACGTTTAGTCAACTCGATTAGCACTGCAATTCGGCGATCGCTAAATCCGCAAGAAGTATTAGAAGTCGCAGTACAAGAATTAGGGCAAAACTTGGCAGCTAGTCGCTGTTTAATCTACCGTGCTCAAGCGGGCGATCGCAACGCCATAATCGAACACGAATTTAGAAGTCCGGGTATTGTATCACTTTTAGGACATACCAGAGAATTACAAAATAATCCACTATTTCAGGAAGTAGTCCAAAAGGGAGACGGTGTTTGTATTTCTGATACTTTAGCAGACTCTCGCGTAAATACTTCTCAAATAGTTGGGGATTTTGTAAAAAGATTTTCAATTCGTTCTTGGTTAATTGAACCGGTGTGGTTTCAGGGGCGAATGCTAGGGATGATAGAGTTGCAATATTGCTCGGATAAACCTCATGAATGGCAAACTGGTGAATTAGACTTGGTAAAAGCCATAGCAACTTCCATTGGAGCAGCTTTAATCCAAGCGGAAGCCTACGCCAACTTAGAAGATTTTAACCAACAATTAGAAGCATTAGATCGCACTCGCAGCAACCTGATAGCAATTACCGGCCATGAATTACGTACTCCACTTTCGACAATTCAGGTGTGTTTAGAAAGCCTCGCCACTGAACCGGATATGCCGTTAGAATTGCGCCAAGTAATGCTAAGTACGGCACTTTCGGATTCAGAACGAATGCGGAAACTGATTCAAGATTTTTTAACTCTTTCCAACTTAGAAAGTGGTCGAATAGAATGGCATCCAGAAACTTTAACTCTACAAGAATGCGTAGATTTAGGAATCAGTAGAATTAATGCTCGCAGCGATGTTGAAAACCTACCCAAAGTTTCGTGCCAAATATCTGAAAATTTGCCTTTAATTAGAGCAGATGGTGATTGGTTAGTGGAAGTGCTAGCAAAATTGATTGACAACGCTTGTAAATTTACACCACCTTCGGGAGAAATTACCATCAAAGCCACTCGTAACAGTAACAAAATGGTTGAAGTAATTGTAGCTGACACAGGACGAGGTATAGAACCCAATCGTTTAGAAATAGTTTTCGATCGTTTTTATCAAGAAGAAGGAGCCTTAAGACGTACCACAGGGGGAACGGGTTTAGGCTTAGCAATTTGTCGTCAAATTGTCATCGGTTGGGGGGGAGAAATTTGGGCAGAATCATCAGGTAAAGATAAAGGTTCCAAGTTTCATTTCACCGTACCGAGTATTGAAGGAAGTCAAGAGGAAAAGCGGACTTTAGTTGGTAAGAAGTGAAGATGGGAGTAAACGGAGATGGGGGATAGGGAGATGGAAAGTTATTAATTAAAAATTAACCAATGCCCTTTCGGCCCTTTCG
>DESS01000135.1:0-9454 GCA_002361335.1 Richelia sp. UBA3308 | reverse complement strand
TAAATTCGGGCATTCTAAATTCTGAATGCCCTTTCGGAGCAAATTTCTAAGAACTGTTAAAGTTCCTAACATAATCGCAATATGTCCCCAGTCGCAGTGTTACGATGCCCTAAAAACGTTGAGTGAATATTTTATGGCAGAAACACTCTCTGGACAAACTCCAAAATTTGGTGGCAGCACTGGTGGGTTGCTACAAAAAGCAAATGTTGAGGAGAAGTACGCAATTACTTGGACTAGTCCCAAGGAACAGGTTTTTGAAATGCCAACTGGTGGCGCTGCAGTAATGCTTGAAGGCGAAAATTTACTGGAAATTTCTCGTAAAGAGTACGGTATTGCTTTGGGCGCTCAATTCCGGAAAATGAAAATCAATGATTACAAAATTTACCGGATTTACCCCAGTGGGGAAACTCAGTACTTACATCCGGCTGATGGTGTCTTCCCTGAGAAGGTTAATCAAGGTCGTGAAAAAGTACGTTTTAATGCCCGTAAAATTGGCAATAATCCTAGTGCTGCAACACTTAAGTTTAGTGGCGTAGCACCTTATGACGCTCCTAATCCTTCTTAATTAATTAGGATATGGGATATGGGGCATGGGGCATAGGGCATAGGGCATAGGATATTAATACGATATTATTTTTAACATGTAGACCTTTGACCTTTATCCTTTGTTCTGTATCCCCATCCCTAGAGATTTTTTTCCTAGGTGGTTGTATCCTAAATCTGGAATTACCTTCACCCACAAAGTGTGGCGTAAGCCATATTACTAATTAGGAATTAGAGATGCGTTGGGAATTTGGTCGAAGAAGCGATAATGTTGAAGATAAACGTGGTAAAAAGGTTTCTCCTGGTGTAATTGGTGGGGGTATTGGTGGTTTAATTCTGACTTTAATTGCGATTTTTTTGGGTGTAGATCCAGCAATAATCAACCAAATAATACTTCAAGATGACGGTTATTCCGGTTCAACTCAAACTACCTCCCAACCTAGAGATGAGATGGGACAATTTGTTTCAGTTGTACTCGCCGATACTGAGGATACCTGGAATTCCCTATTCCGACGCATGGGGAAAAACTACCGGGAACCAAGGTTAGTTCTGTTCGATGATGCGGTAGAATCGGCTTGCGGTTACGCAAATGCTGCTGTTGGTCCTTTTTACTGTCCTCCAGACCAAAAAGTATACCTGGATTTAAGTTTTTTCCGAGATTTAAAAAACAAACTTGGGGCACCTGGAGATTTTGCTAGAGCATATGTAGTTGCTCATGAAGTTGGACATCACGTCCAAAATTTAATGGGAATTTCCGATCAAGTTAGAAGCGTACAAAATCGAGTCAGCCAAGTTGAAGCTAATAAACTTTCGGTAAAATTAGAATTACAAGCAGATTGTTTCGCCGGGATTTGGGCACATCACGCACAAAGATCGCGGCAAATTTTAGAACCTGGGGATATTGAAGAAGCTCTTAATGCTGCTGCAAGCATAGGAGACGATCGCTTGCAAAGACAATCTAGAGGATATGTTGTCCCGGAATCTTTTACTCATGGAAGTTCAGCGCAACGTGTAAAGTGGTTTAAACGCGGTATTCAATCGGGCAGTGTTGACAAATGTAATACTTTTGCTGGTTAGTTTTTAGGAGTTAGGAAGGCGAGAGTGAATATAATTAAGAATTATGAATTCTTAATTCTTAATTCTTAATTCTTAATTCTTTATTGTCCCCTTCCCCATCCGCCCATCTCTCTAATTAAGCCATTCGATAATTTGGGGATTAACTAAATCGGGAACTTCATCGTGGGGACAATGACCGGCACCGGGAATTGGTATAATTTTGATCTCTTTACCATTGGCTTGGGCATTTTCGTAAAGTTTAGCACCTGTAATTGGTGTCCAAGGGTCGTCTGCACCCCAAATTACTAATAATGGACGTTCAATTTTGGGTAATAATTCCTCTGGGGAAATACCGGGAGGAGCTGTCAAAATTGAGGCAAATACTTGTTGTGCCCCTTCGTCGCAGGATGGTTGGTAAAGCATATCGACTAATTCGTCCGTGACAGCTTGGCGATCGCGATAAACTTGGTAAAGGGTACGGCGAATTTGGGATTTTCTGCGAATATTATTGAATACAAATTTACCTGTTATCGGATGACTAACTAATTTGTTAAAAGCACCCATGACAAAGCGTAGTGGTAGGTTTAGTTCGTGGGGACGATGACTTAAACCTCCAGCAGCGTTGATTAAAACTGCGCCGGTGGTAATTTCGGGATGCTCTACTGCTATTGTCAAACCGATCAAGGCACCGACGGAGTTACCAATAAATACTGCGGGTTGTTTGATATGTTGTTGCCAAAAGTCTTTGATCAATTCCACCCATAAATTTACGCTGTAGTCGATGGATGCTTTATCAGAACCGCCAAAGCCTAATAAATCAAGGGCAAATACCTGATAGCCAGCACCAGCTAATACGGGAATGTTTTTCCGCCAATGTCCGATGGATGCACCAAAACCATGAATTAATACTAAAGGCTTTCCCTCACCCATTACGGTATATTGAATTTTGTAACTTTTCCAAGTCCAAAAGAATTTTTCAAAGGTGGTTGTTGTTGGTTGGGATATGGTAGTCACAGTTTTTATGAAGTTTAGTAAAGTCTTTCTTATTATGGTAACGGTGTTTGAGCATTGACGGTCATATCATATCCGGTTAATTAGTTAAAAATGGCGATGATGCCCTTTGGGCTTATCGCTAGGGGCAGGCACTGCTTAAACCCCAGGTAAAAATGTTCAGCATTCCCTGGGGTTTACAGCTTTGAAAAAGATTAAGAGGAGCGGTGATAAATAAACTGCTAAATTTTCAGATCCCCCATTATCCACGCCACATGCTACAACGGAGGAAACCGTGCCGGAGCAGTGGCTCACCTTTTAAAGGGGGACTTTAACCCCTAATTCATCAGGGGGAGAGGAGGAATAATCTGATAATTGCTTTAAAAAGGATACTTATTAAACATCCTTTAAGGCATTACTTTGGAATTACTAACTTTGGGAACACATAAAGCCGAACATGGAAGCTTCGCGCTTGATAATCACAACTATTCAAAGGGACTTGATATAAAAAATAGGGAATTGTTGAGGAAATAACTGAACTCATAGGGTAAAACTTTTCAAGACAATAAAGATAGGTAATTTGAAAGCGGGATCGGAATATTTGCGATTTTCATACTCATTTACGTCTCTTTATTGGGTGCGAATATAATTCGTAATTGCTAACTAGCGAACAAAGCAATAAAGCAATAAAGCTATTAAATTCAACTACCTTAACAGTTCTTTAACAATCTCCTAGTCGTTGGAGTTTTTTTTACCTGTTCAAGCAGGGTTAGTGGTAGTATTTTTCCTAAGAGTGGAAACCAATATTTAAAAGTGTCATTTGCTGTTGTCTCGCTGACTCCAAATTGGTTACCAACTAATTTAAATGTTGTCAATTGTTGCGAATATATTAAGGTCAATAATATTTGTTCTTCAAGAGATAGCTTTGACTTACGACCACCCCCTTTTTTGATTATTCTTCTTTTTCTTAATTCTAATTCCGATCGGGCTCGAGTGTGTAAGGCGATCGCTTGTTTTATTATCTCCTCTACTTGCTCGTAATTGAGACCAACTAATCGCTGTACTTCCTGAGGATGTTTTTCTATATACCCTAAGACTAAACCCATTTTCTTAATTTTTGTAATGGCAGATTGGATAGTTTTTTTTACCTGTTTTGTTGAGATTTCGTAAATTCCTATGAGCTACGTTGTCATTTTATAGTTAAGTTAACATTTTTGGTGATTGTTCAAATAATACCTAAGGGCGGAAGCTCTGTTAATTACATGGAATTAGAAAAGCTGATTATCATGGTTATTTAATATGTTTTTATAATTACTAAATAACCGTTGGATCAACATTTGTTCATCAATCAATAATCATCAACAAATAATTTTAATTTAGTTATGCCGCTGTTCTTGATTGGTTAATGTTTCTAGTTGTTGTAAACGGTAGATCGTAAGGGTGCTTTTGAGCAAAAACTAACATCTCATCCATTGCTTCTGTAAAATCTGCAAATACTTTCTCTACTAAAGTAAAAGCTTTCTTCTTCTGTGGCTTTGTCAATTGTATGCTTTTAAGATAATCCTCCACATCATCCATAGAGGCTTGAATATGTCCGGATTCTTTAGCATAATGAGATTCACCAAAATAGGGATGACACTGTTTGGTAATTTGTTGAAGTTCCTTGGCTACTTTGGCAATCTCAAATAAAGCAACATTTCCAGTTGCTTCTATAGACTCAATTACAACCAACTTCATTAAAATATCTTCTTCAAAGGTACATATGGCAAATAAGTCATAAGCCATCTTACGTACTTTCTGTGTTTCTTCACCCCAAAGGAATTTCAACATATCGGTATAGTTCATGGGATTGTCGTATCCCATTATCTTCATGTCTTGTAGAAACCATATCCAATGACGACCGTCTTCATAGCTGTGCTGGTTTATCATTTCTTGGAGTTTGCTATCTGAAGGCTCTTTACGAAGCACATTTTTGTTGAAGTCTTTAAAACTCATTGCAAAAGGAGCAAAGGCTGGACCCCAAGCTAACCTTTGTCTTGGATCTATACTCTTATCTTGAAGAAACTTCATGAACGGCCCCTGGGCAAATTCATGCTTTTTTTCTTCAATCAATGCAAGGACTTCTTCCATTTCTAGTACCAAATGTTAAGATACTTTATCGCCTGTATGCCGTGTTAGTTAAACTAGTTAAAATGATCTAGCTTTGAAAAACTATTTGTGCATTAAATCAACTATTTGCTGATGATGCATGCATTTTCTCTACCCCAAAAAAATGAACACTACTTTGGCATAAATAAATGCTTCGATGATGATTTTTAACAAAACTTAAGATTACCCATAAAAATTCCTCCCCATCTGTGTGTCTGTGGGCCTGTTGGTCAATCTCAATTCGATTATCATAAGCGCGGTACAGCAGTAATATTGTTTGTTCAAAACTTTAGACTAGTAATTCAGCAGAAACATTTGTCTTGTATATCAATAAAAATAGATACGAACACTGTCAAACTCAGGATCTGCTCCACAAATTTATATCCTCCAAAAAATCTCCTGTGTAATCTAATGGTATTTTTCTAGCTTGCTTCTATTTTTTTCATCTCTAACAATAAACTATATCCATGACTTAATACTAGTCTATTAGTATAAAAAAAACTAATGCAAAAAGTAAACACAAATCATGTTTTTTGTAGTTCAAGCTAGGCAAATGCCTATGTATTAACCCCTTGATAAAGATAAGTCAATACAAAAACTTCCGTCATACATTAAATAAACAAATATAAATTAGTAGAATTATAATTATAAATTATTGATTACCAGAGTAGAAGACATGTCCAATAAACATACAAATGGTATCCTTGTAGTCGATATTAATGATAGAAGGATTGTAGGCTTAAATAGAAAGTTTATAGAAATGTGGGATTTTTCCTCGCGCATTATAAGCTCTCAAGATGAAAATCTAGCATTAGAGGTTGCTGCAATGAAGCTTGAGGAGCCTCTCAAATTTATCACTCAAGTTGAACAACTTTACATAAATATAGAATTGGAGATTCATGACATCATAAAATTAAAGGATGGTCGAATATTTGAACGTCATTCATTGCCTCAATACTTAGAATCAAAAAGCGTGGCAAGACTGTGGATGTTTCGTGACATCACACAGGAAATGTACTGGAAAAACTTGCCCACTAAACATAACAATAAAATATTATATGTTCCAGGGTTGATTCCAATGAAAAGATTTAACAAGCAAGAAATGATTATCAACCGATTGCTATGATTATAAAAAGATTCATGAACAAATTTACATATCTTAATGATAATACCTGAGCCATTTATACTGCCGATTATTGTTGATAATTCTGCACCGATAACAATTAATGCTCAAATTGCTGAACAGATTAAATTGCTAATCGCTACGGGAGAATTACATTCGGGCGATACTTTGCCTACTGTGACTCAGTTAGCGAAACATTTAGGAGTAAATCATAATACTATTGCAGCGGTCTACAATTATTTGATTGAATCCAATTATTTAGTAGCCCGAAGAGGTAAAGGAACTTTTGTTGCGGATAGTTTAGCTGTCAAAAATATTGTAAATTTAAGGCAATTCTACAATCTGTTAGGTCAAGCTTTTAGCTGTGCGACAATGATGGGATTATCTCCATCGGAATTTGCAAGGGCTGCTTATGCACAAGCAGTAATGTTAAATCAGCATACTACTGCCCCTTTGAAGTTAATATTTGTAGAATGTTTGCAGGATGGTGTGGAAATATATGAAGCTGTTCAAGGGGAAATACAACAAGACTTAGAGTTTCTGAGCTTAGAAGAATTAAAGGGGCAAAAGCCTAAAGTTTTGCAAAAGCTATCTGTTGCTGACTTAATAGTGACAACAACGCAACATCTATGGGAGCTGATTCAACTAGCGGCTCCTTCTCAAGAAGTAATTGCCATTAATATTAAGCCAGATTTGCGACTTTTGACACATATTTCTTCATTACCTCGTAACAGTTTGGTGCTGTTGATTTGCGAGGAAGAAAACGAACGGGAACATATGAAAAAGATGTTACAACTATCTGGAATATCTCATATAAATTTTCAAACATTGAGTTTGGATAATCTGAATACAAATCATCAAATTTTGAAGGAAGCTGATGCAATTTACTTGTCAAAAAAAGTTGAGTATGATGTATATCAGTTTAATCCTCAGAGGGACAAGGTAATGGTCTTTAATTACAGCTTAGATGAAACGAATATGGCAGTTTTAAAAGCGCGTATTGCTGCAATTGTGTCAGCAAAATAGATTGGGTAAAGTTGTGTATTTTTTGTTGTAATATGGTTGTTTGACAGAGAGTAATGGAGAACGAAGATAGAAAAAATGATTTTGTTAAAAGTTAAAAATTAAAAATTTAAAAATTCAACTTGAACAATACTTTTTAGTTTTTTGAATAAAAGAGCCAATAAGGCAACCAGAATAAAAGTATCAATATTTCGGTTTTGGGATTTTATATTTTATAATTTTTATTTTTTTATAAATAAATTTATTTATAAAATCGTATATTTAATATAAGTGAGTATTTATAGCATATTTCATAGAGCCGCCGGTACATTTGGACGGGCAGGGATGCCCGTACTACAACAGTTTTAAAATATAGTGCTGTACTCAAAATATTAACGAGCGTGCTGTATATTCTTTTTATTTCTCAATATGAAATTTTTGAGTGTAATTTATTCTTAATGAAATTAAACAATACCTGAATGGTGGGAAATTGATGAAATGAATTTGCCAATCGTTTACCACCGAGATTACGTTACTACCTTACCGGATGCCCATCGTTTTCCGATGCCAAAGTTTCGTTTACTTTACGAGTTACTTTTATCTGAGGGGGTGGCTGATTTGCAACAGTTTCACGCACCTCAGCGCCCTATTCAAGAAACTATCGAGTTAGTTCATACTCCCGATTTCGTAGAAGCTTATTTACAAGGAACACTGGATGCAAAAGCGCAACGTCGTATCGGTTTACCTTGGAGTCCTCAATTAGTAAATCGTACTTGTACGGCAGTAGGTGGTACAATTTTGGCGGCGAAACTGGCCTTAAATTACGGTTTGGCTTGTAATACGGCAGGGGGTACTCACCACGCTTTCCCCAGTTATGGTTCGGGTTTTTGTATTTTCAACGATTTTGCGATCGCTACTAGGGTTTTACAAAAGCTGAATTTGGTGGAAAGAATTCTGATCGTTGATTTAGACGTGCATCAAGGTGATGGTACGGCTTTTATTTTTCAAGATGACGAGAGGGTTTTTACTTTTTCGATGCACTGCGAAGTGAATTTTCCGGGTAAAAAACAGAAGAGTGATTTAGATGTACCTTTACCAGAAGGAATGGAAGACGATCTATATTTACAAACCCTAGGGAAATACTTACCAGATTTACTCGCCGATATAAAGCCAGATTTAGTCTTGTACAATGCTGGAGTAGATACTCATATAGGAGATAAATTAGGAAAACTGGCTTTAACCGATAGGGGAATTTATCGTCGAGAAATGCAGGTTTTGAGTACTTGTGTAGGAGCTGGTTATCCGGTTGCTTGTGTTATTGGTGGAGGTTATGCGGATGATATGAAATCTTTGGTGTGGCGACATTCTTTATTACATCGTGCTGCGAGTGAAGTTTTTCAGCAGTTTGGGTTGTAAATGTAATTAATAATTCGTAATTCGTAATTCATAATTCATAATTCGTAATTCATAATTCGTAATTCGTAATTCATAATTCATAATTCATAATTCGCACCACCAGCCCCATAAAGAGGGAGAGAGTGAGGGAGTGAGGGAGGGAGGGAGAGGTAATTGGATGGGGTTTTTACCCCAACCAATTACTAGCACCGTACAGACGGTGGGGTTTTAAACCCTGCATGTCTTGATAAATAATGGTGCTTTAAACCTCAATTATGTAGCTTGGGTGCAGTATGGCGATAATACGTTCGTGTTCACGAACTAAAATGTGGACAGATACCAAGTTAAATTTTGTTGTAGTAGTTTGGTTGTGGATGGGATTGCCACATCCAGCGATCGCTCTTTAAATACTCCCATGAGCAACGAGAAAATTAAAGCCGCAGGTTAGAACACCCATCCCGAGACAATTGTGTCAACAACAACTCCTAATTTAGGACTGCGATCGCGTCTGCTTCTAGTAAAAGTTCGGGAATTGCAAGAGAACTGATAGGAATTGTAGCACTTGCCGGTCTGTTGCCTTCAAACATTTGCTCTCTTACCTGGAGCACAGTTTGAAAATGGTTGATATCGGTAAGATACCAATTAACTTTAATTATATCCTTGATACTGGCTCCTGCTTCGCGTAAAGCTGTTTTCAGATTGAGAATAGTTGCTTCGGTTTGTTTGCGGATATCTCCTTCACCGATAACCTGCCAATTTTCATCAATGGCTGCAACAGTGGAAGTGAAAATCAGATTACTAAATCCACTTACTTTTACAGCGTGTGAAAATGGTCCGCGAGCCTCGAATAAATTGGAGGAAATAATGTTTTCTCTATTCATAAGATTCCTTTTTGAGGTTGATCTTTCCTTAATATCATGCAAGACTCACATAAAAATCAAACTTGAAGTAAAAAATTATGACTTATAGTGAGTTAAAAGAGAAGCAGAATGAAATTCCTGAAATTTTTCACAGACATATTGGGATTTGGAAGGGAACAGCAATCAAAGTGAGTCCTCAAGGTGAATTACAGAGAACCTTTCATGGGACATTTAAAATTTCGATTACAGGCAATGTTTTTCACCAAGAAAACAATTATACTTTTGCAGACGGAAGTATACGTAGTCTCCGATTTAACCCACATTCCGCACCCTAATC
>DESS01000158.1 GCA_002361335.1 Richelia sp. UBA3308 | reverse complement strand
GCTCGTTTGGATGTGCGGGGTTCTTTTGTAGGAAGTACAGCAGACAGTATCAAGTTCGAGGATGGAAATTTTTTCAGCGCAATTAACAACCAAGAGGTAGCATTCAAGTACAAAGCGGAAGACTTTCTCTAAAAGATGGTTCATCAATTTTGTCTATTACCTCTGGAGAAAAACCGGGAGGAGATTTTATTGTTAATGCCACTGAATCAGTCGAATTAATTGGAGAATCGGCAGATGGTAATTATGCTAGTAGTTTACTAACAGAATCTCAAGGTGCAGGTACTTCTGGAAATTTGACAGTTAATACCCGAAAATTAACTACTACTGATGGAGCATACCTATCAACTTTTATTACATCTTCCGGTGATGGTGGAAATTTGACAGTTAAGGCAACTGAGTCAGTAGAATTATCAGATAGAGGCATATTTGAGGGCGGCTTATATACCGCAACTAGCGCTGGTAGTTCTGGTAATGCCGGAGAATTAACAGTAGAAACTGGCAATTTAACTGTTCAAAATAGTGCAACAGTGTTTGCTAATTCTGCCGGTTTGGGGAATGGTGGCGATGTTTTGCTCGAAGCATCTGATGGGGTTTCTGTTTCTGATGCGCGTATTGTGAGTAGTGCTGGGAATGGATCTTCTGGTGATATTCGATTAAATACTGGTAATCTTTCCCTTAGCAATGAAGCTTTTATAAGCAACCTTATTACTGGCAATGACAATGCTGGTAAAATTTTCATACAAGCAAAGGATGCTGTTTCTCTTGCAGGAGGTAGTGGTATTTTCAGTTCTGTAGAAGAGGAAGCTATAGGTAATGCTGGTGATATAAATATTGAAACTACTTCCCTTTCTCTAGCAGAAGGTTCTGAAATAAATGCTAAAACTTTAGGACAAGGAAATGCCGGTAATATAACTGTAAATGCTCGAAAAAATATTTCTTTGGACGGTTCTGGTTCTGGTGATAGTATTTTGAGTGATGGAAGTAACGGTACCATATTTACTCGCATCATTAATTCAGTAAATCCAGAAGCTATTGGTAATGCTGGTGATATTCAATTAAATACCGGTAATCTTTCTGTTACTAATGGAGCTTTTATTAGTAGCAGCAGCCTTGGAAAAGGTGATGCTGGGAATATCTTTGTAGAAGCCCGCGATAGTGTGAAATTAGATAGTATAGTTGGTGATTCTATTGGTGGCATTAAAAGCGACTTACTAATTGGAGGAGTGGGTAAAGGGGGAGATATTCAAATTGCAACAGGATTACTTTCCGTTAATAATGGTGCACAAATATCCGCTTCCACATCCGGAGAAGGTAATGCAGGTAATATTACTATCAATGCCCGCGATAAAGTTACCGTTGATGGCTTTAATTTATTGGGAATACCCTCTTGGATCAATTCTACTGCGAGCTCTAACTTTAATGGTGGGGATATTCGCATTACAGCAGGTGAATTGTTTTTCACAAATGGTGGTAGTGTCGTTACCTTTAGCTTACAAGGAGGAAATGCAGGTAATATCTTCCTTGATGTTGGCAATACCATTACCTTTGATGGTGTAGGTAGCAGAGATGGTGCAAGAAGTAATGCTGCGACTTTTGCTATTAATGGTAATGCAGGAAATATTGAGGTCAAAACTGGATCGCTATTTTTAACAAATGGTGGTCAAATGAATACTGCCGGCTCTGGAGAAGAGAATGGTAAAAGCTTTGCCAATGCTGGAAATATTATAGTTAATGCTCGTGATACGATTAAATTTGATGGCAGATTTAGTGGTTTATTTACTATTCTAAATGAAGCTGTAGGCAAAGCAGGAGATATTGTCCTCACAACAGGTTCGCTTTCCGTTACCAATGATGCATTATTAGCATCCTTAACATATGGGCAAGGAGATGCTGGAAATATCAATATCAATGCTAGGGATAAGGTTACTTTCGACCAAAGAAGCTTTGCTTCTACTGCAGTTGATTCAACTGCTATTGGTAATGGTGGAGATATGGAAATTACAGCAAACTCGCTATTATTAGATAACGGTGGATTATTGTTTACTCAAACCTTTGGTAAGGGTGATGCTGGAAATATCACCATCAACGCCAATAGTTTTGAAGCAGTTAACGGTGGACGAATTAATACAAGTACCTCCAGCAGCGAAAATGCTGGTACTATCACCCTGAATGTGAAAGATAAAATCACCTTTTCAGGAACCGGACAAGGTTTTAGAAGTGGCTTATTTGCCGCTACTTCTGCTGAATCTACAGGAAAAGGCGGTAGTATATTTATCGACCCCCGCTTAGTAATCATAGAAGATGGTGCATCAGTATCAGTTGGTAGTAATGGAACTGGAGATGCAGGGGATATCTTTTTACAAGCAGGAACTCTTCAATTAGATAGTGGTTTTATTACTGCACAAACAGTTAGCACCCAAGGTGGTGATATTAACTTACAACTAGGGGAATTATTATCACTCCGCAACGGCAGCCAAATTACCACCACTGCCGGAAATCAACAATTTGGGGGAGATGGCGGTAACATTAATATTGATACTCCTGTCATGTTTGCGGCTCCTCAAGAAAATAGCGATATTACAGCTGATGCTTTCAGTGGAAATGGTGGCAATATCGACATCTCTACTCAGGGAATCTTCGGCATTCAATTCCGAGAAGAACCTACACCGCAGAGCGATATAACCGCCAGTTCCCAATTTGGTTTGAGTGGCAATGTAGATATAAACACACCAGAAGTAGACCCCACTAGTGGTTTAATAGAACTACCGGATAATATTGTTGATGTTTCCGATCAAATTTCTAAAGTTTGTGTTCCAGGAAGTCCAGAATTTGAGAATGAATTTTACATTACAGGCAGGGGTGGTTTACCCATAAATCCCACCCAAGTTTTGCAAGATACTAGTACAATATCTACCTGGGTGAGATTAAAACCTCAATCAAATCAGTCTACAACTCAATCTACAACAAAACCCCCTTCAGCTTCGTTGCGCCAAAGGCGATCGCAATCAACTCAATCTATAATAATTAGACCATCATCAACAAAACTTTCCAATCACAATCAAAAAATTGCTGCAAGAAAACAAATTGTGGAAGCTACTGGTTGGATAGTTGACGAACATGGGAATATAGAATTTGTCGCACATGTAAATCAAATTAATTCTCAAGGCTCTTGGCAACCTCCTGCTTCTTGCTCTGTATCTAAGTAAAAAAATCGCAACAAAGGAAGTGGGAAAACAACTCTAGAAAAATGTCAAAACCATACCAAATTGTGCTAGATACTAATGTGTTACTGGCTGGTTTACGCTCAAAACGTGGTGCATCCTATAAACTGTTAACTATGCTCAATGATTCCCGTTGGGAATTAAATATTTCGACAGCTTTAATTTTTGAATACGAAGAAATTCTCAAGCGAGAAAAAGAGGAATTAACTTTAACTTTATCAGATATAGATAATGTTATCGATACAATTTGCGCTATTGCTAATTGTTGTAATATATTTTATCTCTCGCGACCAGTAGCAAACGACCCAGATGATGATTTTTTAATCGATTTAGCAGTTGAATGTCAAGCAGATTTTATTATTACTTACAATCGAAAAGATTTACAACCAGCAGAAAAATTCGATATTAAAGTAGTAACACCATTAGAATTTTTACAACAAGTAGGAGAGATATCATGACTAACTTAAACGTGCCAATCCCTGATTCTTTATATAAACAAATTGAAGCCTTGGCAATCAAAGAAAATGTATCTATTGAACAAATAGTAGCCATTGCATTGTCTGCACAAGTTTCAGCGTGGATGACTAAGGATTACATTGAAGAAAAAGCAAAACGTGGTAGTTGGGATAAATTTCAACAAGTTTTAAATAAAGTTCCTGATATCGAACCGGAAGATTATGATAGATTAGCTTGAAAGCTTGCAAGGCCTGGATTGGGATTGGCAAACTCCTGCTTCTTGCTCTGTATCTAAGTAAGGTGCTGATGTAAA
>DESS01000363.1 GCA_002361335.1 Richelia sp. UBA3308 | reverse complement strand
GCTCGTTTGGATGTGCGGGGTTCCTTTGTGGGGACTACTGCGAATGGTTTGCAGTTTGGGGACATCGGTACTTTTAGTGCGACGAATCCGGAAGCACCGCCATTGTTGACGGTGAATCCGAATGCTTTGTTTTTTAATCAGATTAATCAATTAAGTGACAAAGGTAATATCATTAATCTTGCTCAACAACGAGGTTTGAACAACGAAACAAATGTCACAGGTGGACCTGTTGGTTTGCAAGTACCTGATGGAAAAACATTAGCTTTAGTTGGTGGAAATGTGCTGTTACAAGATGGGAATTTAACAGCATTCGCAGGAAGAATTGAAGTCGGTAGCGTTGCGGGAACGGGTACAGTTAATCTGGATTCGACAAAAGATGGTTTTATTTTTAATTATGATGCAGTCGATGATTTAGGTGAAATTCGGTTAGAAAATACAGCCGTTGTAGATGTTAGTGCTGGTGGTGGTGGAAGTATTAATGTCACAGGGAAAGATATTAATATTTTAGGAGGAAGTTCTTTTCGGGCTGGAATGCGATCGCAAAGTGGTTCAATTGATTCTCAAGCTGGAGATATTAACCTTAATGCAAAAGATAAAGTAGAAGTTGATAATAGTTTCATTATTAATGATGTTAATCAAGAAGCACTTGGTAATAGTGGTGGTATTAATATAATTTCTAATGGTTCATTATCTTTGACAAATGGTGCAATAATAAGGTCTAGCATTTTTGGAAAAGGTGATTCAGGAAATATTTTTATCGCAGCCGGTGATGCAATTTCTTTAGATGGATCGTCATACATTCTCAACAACGTTCAAAGTAGTGATGCTGTAGGAAATGCTGGCAAGATTGATATTATCACTGGCTCACTTACTGCAACTAATGGCGCTCGAATTAATTCCTTTAC
This sequence comes from Richelia sp. UBA3308, assembly GCA_002361335.1. GTDB lineage: Bacteria > Cyanobacteriota > Cyanobacteriia > Cyanobacteriales > Nostocaceae > Rivularia. The sequence continues at coordinate 4,692 of DESS01000363.1, read as the reverse complement.
TCGCGGACAAGGAAATGCGGGAAGTATTACCATTCAAGGGAGGGATGCAGTTACTTTTGATGGGGTAGATAGTAATGGATTTTCCAGTGGTTCTTTTGGTGATATATTTACTGGCGGAGTTGGTAATGGTGGGGTCATAAATATTGCTGCTGGTTCATTATCTTTAACAAATGGTGCATTAATAAGATCTAGTATTTTTGGAAAAGGTGATTCAGGAAATATTTCTATAACAGCAGATGATGCAATTTCTCTAGATGGTTCGTATATTGCCAATAATGTTCAAAGTAGTGATGCTGTAGGAAATGCTGGCAAGATTGATATTATCACTGGCTCACTTACTGCAACTAATGGCGCTCAAATTAATTCCTTTACTCGCGGACAAGGAAATGCGGGAAGTATTACCATTAAAGCAAGGAATGCAGTTACTTTTGATGGGGTAGATAGTAATGGACTTTCCAGTGGTTCTTTTGGTGATGTATTTACTGGCGGATTTGGTAATGGTGGAGAAATTAGTATTACTGCCGGTACGTTAAAAATTATAAATAGGGCAGGAATTTTTGCGAATACTTTTGATGAAGGAAACGGGGGAAATATCAACATTGAAGCTAAAGATTTAGTAGAAATATTAAGTGATGGTAGCTTAGAATCTGATGTTAGAGAAGGTGCAGTTGGTAACTCCGGAGATATAACAATTAAAACCGCAAATTTAATTGTTAAGGATTCACAAATAGGACCGAGTGTATTTGGAGAAGGGAATGCTGGTAACTTTAAAATTATTGCTACTAATTCTGTAGAATTGAGCGGTCAAATACCTCAACGTGAAGACGATCCAAGTAATGCAGGTTCAGTAGGCTTTCCTGGAGGTTTATTTGCCCAAATAGATTTAACTGGTAAAGGTACAGGAGGTAACTTAACTATTGAAACTGGACGTTTAAGCGTAAGTGATGGAAGCAAAATCCAAGCAGCTACATTTGGTGATGGTGATGCTGGTAATGTGTTTATTCGTGCTGATGAAATAGATTTATTTGAAACAGAAAAACCGAACTTTTTCAATACAGGTGTTTTTGCTGGAGTTCAAACAGATGGAAGAATTGAAGCAGGTATTATAGATCCTCGTAATGGCAGATCGCCTAAAGGTAATGGTGGAAATTTGACTATTGAGGCAAGAAAATTAAGCGCAAGAGACGGTGCAGAAGTTTCTGTTGAAACTACAGGAGAGGGTAATGCCGGAAAATTATTTATCCGTGCTAAGGAATCTGTAAATGTTACAGGTGTATCCACAGGAACATCGGAAATACAAAGAACCAGCAAAATAACTGCTTCTGCATCTGAAACAAGTACAGGCAATGGTGGAAGTTTAACAATTGAAACTCCACTATTAAATGTAACAAATAGTGGATTTATCACCAGCGACAACCAGGGAAGGGGAATAGCAGGCGATATTAATATCAGAGGTGATGTTACCCGCCTCAATAACGGTAAAATTATTGCTCAAACAACTTCTAACGATGGCGGTAACATCAATTTCAACCTTTCTCAATATCTACTGCTCCGCAACAATAGCCAAATTTCCACCACTGCCGGAAATCAACAATTTGGTGGCAATGGCGGTAACATCAATATTGATACTCCTATAATCGTTGCCATTCCTCAAGAAAACAGCGATATCACTGCTAATGCTTTCAGTGGTAATGGTGGTAATATCGACATCTCGACTCAGGGAATCTTCGGTATTCAATTCCGAGAAGAACTTACACAACAAAGCGATATAACCGCCAGTTCCCAATTTGGTTTGAGCGGCAATGTAGATATAAACACACCAGAAGTAGACCCCACTAATGGTTTAATAGAACTACCGGATAATATTGTTGATGTTTCCGATCAAATTTCTAAAGTTTGTGTTCCAGGAAGTCCAGAATATGAAAATGAATTTTATATTACAGGCAGGGGTGGTTTACCCATAAATCCCACCCAAGTTTTGCAAGATACTAGTACAATATCTACCTGGGTGAGATTAAAACCTCAATCAAATCAATCTACAACTCAATCTACAACAAAACCCCCTTCAGCTTCCCTCGGGCAAAGGCGATCGCAATCAACTCAATCTATAATAATAAGACCATCATCAACAAAACGAAATCAAATTGTGGAAGCTACAGGTTGGATAGTTGACGAACATGGGAATATAGAATTTGTGGCACATGTAAATCAAATTAATTCTCAAGGCTCTTGGCAAACACCTGCTTCTTGCTCTGTATCTAAGAGTATGTTTAAAAAGAATGAAGAATGAAGAATGAAGAATGAAGAAGGAAGAAGGAAGTTAGAAGTTGGTTAAAGTCCCCCTTCTTAAGCAGGATTTAGGGGGATCTAAAAATTAATACAGCACTTTACAAATAAATGAGGTAAAATTATAAATTTTAAAACTATTTAAAAACTCTTGTGGTACGGGCATCCCTGCCTGTTCAAATCTACCCGATCAAAATGAAATACGCTGTAATTGATAATTTCAGGAAATTAAAAGATGGAATGGCATGTAACGGATGCTGAAAGTTTAGCAATCATTGACAGAGAAATTGACGATACTCTATTAAATTCACACTCGGTGTATCGGCATTTTTCCGCAGCAGAATACGAAATCACAAGAAGAATAATTTACGCCACAGGAGATTTTGAGTATCGATCGCTAATTGAATTTTCCGAACGTGCTTTACAAGCGGCAGCGGCGGCGTTAGCTTCCCGCAGTACTATTGTTGTAGATGAAGGGACACTACAAGCTGGTATTGCCAAGGAAGTGCAGAATCATTTTGCAAATCCAATTTATTCTGCAACGGAAGTTCAAACCCCCCCGACTAAGGAAAAAACTCATGCTGCTTGGGGAATGGAAACCTTAGCCAAACGTTATCCAGAAGGAATATTTGTAGTCGGAAAAGCGCCAACAGCATTAACAATATTAGTTGATTTAATTGAAGCAGAAAAAATTAGACCTGTTTTAATAATTGCTACACCACCAGGGTTTATAAATATAGATGCCGCAAAAAACAGTTTAAAAAAACATTTAATTCCTAATATTACAATCAACAGTCGTAAAGGTGGTGCCACAGTAGCAGCAGCTATTTTAGATGGATTAATAGACTTAGCTTGGGAAGCTTATGGTTAGGGATATGCAATTAAAGGAATGCCCGAATTTAGAATGCCCGAATTTAGAATGCCCGAATTTAGAATTTAGAATTAAAAACCCAGTTTATCAAAACTAGGTTTTTTGTCATTATTATGATAATTTACGACAAGTTAAAAAAGGAGATTAATTTTAAATCGGTAAGCGATCTATATCCCTATTATGACCAATAACTACCATTACCGAATCTTTTTCCAAACGTTTATAAGGATCTGGATTAATAATAAATTTACCACCATTACTTTTATGACTTATCGCTAACACATTTAACCCATAACGATTACGAAGTTGTAGTTCTGCAACAGTTTTACCGTCAAATTCATCCGGTACAGCTATTTCGACGATACTGTTATCGGAATCTAAATTAAATGTGTCTAGTATAGCTGGTTTTGTCAAGGTTCGCGCTAAAGCACAACCTGCTTCATGTTCGGGAAAAACTACTCTGTCTGCCCCAACTTTTCGCAATAGTTTGCAGTGAACTTCGCTAGAAGCTTTGGCTACTACATTAGGTACACCACCTTCTTTTGCATTTAAAGTTGTGATAATACTTTCTTGAATATAATTTCCAATTGCCACAATTACTGTATCAAATTCAAATATTCCTGCTTCTTTAAGTGCTGCTGATTCTGTTGAGTCTAATTGTAAAGCATGACTAGTTATTTCTTCGGTTAATGCTTGTGATACCCGCTTTTCATCTACATCTGTTGCCAATACTTCATAGCCTAATCTATGTAAAGTTGAACAAACTGAACGACCAAAACGTCCTAAACCAATTACCGCAAATTGCTGATTGGTTTTATTTAAATTACGAAAAAACTTTAATGACGACAGGTTCACTGTGTATTATCCTTAATCCGGTGAAAAGTGTAAGCAAGAACAAGCCTTCCTTACATCAAGAATATTAACTTTTTATTATCGAATTTATAATCGAAATTTTTTTGCCTACCGAAGTCTGTTATTATAATTTTTATAAAGAATATTCTTATAATGAGAATTTATAACCCTCGATAAATCTTGTCTACATTCCCATTCTAAGGTTATTTCTCTTGATTCTTCTATAATTTCATACCATTTCTTTATAAAGATGCGCCGAATTAAGCCACCCCACCGGTTGGCTTTGTAATTGTAGCGATATGCCTTCCACGCTGAGAGTGATTCAGCGCAGCCTCATACAGAATTGGCATCACATATTTATCGAAAAAAATTTTTTTTGGCAACGGAGGTCTGATATGATGATGTTTATAAACGATTTTCTAATAATCGGAATCCGTCTCGCTACAAAAATTTTGTCTATATTCCGATTTTAAGCTTATTTCTCTTGATTCTTCTATAATCTCACATATTTATCGAAAAAAAAAATTTTTTTTGGCAACCGAAGTTTGATATGATGATGTTTATAAACAATTTTCTTATAATGGGACTCTGTGTAGCTACAAAAATTTTGTTTATATTACCATTATATAAATACCTATCTCGATTTTTTTATTCTCTCACATAAGTACTTAGACAAAATTAAT
>DESS01000362.1 GCA_002361335.1 Richelia sp. UBA3308 | reverse complement strand
CAACCAACAACGCTCCAACTATCAACTATCAACTAACAACTAACATGAGTGAAGAAAGTAAAGAACAACAACATCCACAGTATAGTCGCGATCGCCCTTTGGTTGACAGTTTATTGGCGGAGGAGGCGAGTGATTTCAATTTAGCGGAATTGGCTAGGTTGCGAATTCGTTATCATAATTTTCCTGGTGCCAGAGATATTCAGGAAGCTTTGGATGAAGTCTTGGATAACTGGGGCATCACTGAAGGAGAACTTTTTGAAAAAACCAGAGCAATTCATGCCGCTGGTGGAATTTACCGCACAAAAGGTAAAAAGGAAGAACAAGATTGGAATTAAAAAGAATGAAGAATGAAGAATGAAGAAGGAAGAGCCGAAGTTGGCTGGAATTGGGATGAGGATTTTAACGCCAACCTATTCACGCGTAAGCGTTGGGCGTATCTTCCACCGTATAACGGTGGGAAATTAAACACATATTTAGAGCTTAAAGGTTTTTAACTCATAATTCCCCTTGTCTCCTTGTCTCCTTGTCCCCTTCCTTCCTTGTCTCATTTAATTTCTCGTTTTCTGATATTCCCGGAGTTGTTTTAACAATTCTTCTTGGGATGAAAAAATTGGTTCGTTCTTTTTAGTTTGCCCTATGTTTTTATCGTTATTTTTAACGATGTTAGATGAAGATGGAAATTGAAATACTTGCCTTCTAGCTCGTGTAAATGTTTGACGTTTTGGTTGATTTAAGTTAGCTTTTACTGAATCTAGGGTAGCAGCAAATTTTACTTGCTGTTCCATTTGCTCCGTGGAAGATACTAAGTTACTTAAACCATCTATCAACAAGCGGAGATTTTGCCGAAATTTGGGATTTCCCGTTAATTCGTCTAAATCTGATGTAATTTTTTGGGTATTCTCGAAGGTGACTCTAGCGGAATCTAATGTTTGTTGCAGTACTAATATATTGTTGGGATCGTTGAGTGTTTTGGTAATGTCTCGTAAGTTATTTGATGCTTCTGCTGCATTGGCTGAAAGTGTTTCCAGGTTATCCAATAACTTTCCTTTGGTAAAGCGATCGATCCCTGGGGTTAAACTGTTAAGAGTCGCCCTTAATTGAGAACTGGTTGCGGTAATATCGTTTAATGCACCAACAAGGGAAGAACGATTTGTAGTTACTAAATTATCAATATTTGCTAAAAGTTTATTGGCTCGATTGGCAGTGGAATTAATTTCCTTCGCTGTACCGCTAAACTCTTTGGCGGTTCCACTAAACTGTCTTGCTGTTGCGTTCAATTGCAAAGCAGTACTACCGAATTGACTTATAGTGTTCTCAGTAGTTATACTAACTCTATTCGCAGCATCTGCTACTTCTGTGGCAGCAGAAGAAAAACTTTTTAATTCTTCTTGTGTGGCTTTTGTCAAGCTGGTGACTTGGCGAGTCAATTGAGCGACTTGTGCTGCTGCTAAAGATGTATTTTTTAAAGCTTGGTTAACATTATTATATACATCCGGTCTACTGTAAACTTCTGATAAACGACTGGTGTAGCGAATTAGTTCGTCAACGCTAATACCGATTTCACCTTTGAGCCGGGAACCATTACACACAATCAGCGTGGGGTCACAATCTTTATCTAAAGGTCCGGCTTCAACATCAGCACGAGTAAGATTTGTTACCGGTGTAATATCAACAATACTTTGGCTGATTAATCCAGATTGGTTTGCTTCAATTTTGACATCGCGAGGAATGATCAAATCGGGTTTATTAATAATAATTTTGACATCAACACTGTTGGCACCCGGTTGAATACTATCAATATTGCCTACTTTTACGCCGCGATATCGGACAATAGCACCTTTTTCCATACCGCCAGCGTCCTTAAACTCTACGATAGCGCTATAAGTACGACCTGCGGCATTTATTCTGTTCAGCCAGAGAAAAATAAACCCAAAAACTCCCAAACCGAATAAGATTAACAATCCTACAGAACCTTCTCGAACCAATCGCGATCGCATTTTTCACCTCCCCATAGAATTATAATTAAAAGTTATAAATAGGTATTCCAACATTTTGTATCATTTATTTACAATCGCGAAGATAACTAACGATTATGTTTATGTACCGGCAAGTTTAATTGGGCCATCAAGGCTTCCACTCATAAATTGTCTAATAGAAGGATCGTCTGTGGTGTCAACTTCACCAACTTTTCCTTCCCACTGCACTTTACCTTGGTAGAGAAATACCAATCTGTCAGCGGTACGACGAATGGTACTGTGTTGGTGGGTAACGATAGCGTAGCTGCTACAAATTCCGTCTACAAATTGTAATTGGCGAATCAAATCTTCGATTACCGTTGAGGCAATGGGATCTAATCCGGCTGTTGGCTCGTCATAGAGCAAAATTTCCGGTGATTCCTCGGGTTTATCGGGATTGGACATAATAGCACGAGCAAAACTGACTCGTTTTTGCATCCCTCCAGAAAGTTCGGCGGGAAATTTATTGCCGATTCCGGGTAAACCTACCATATTTAATTTTTCCTCAACGAGTTCGCGAATCCTTTTTTTAGAAAGGTTAGAATGCTGATAAAGTAAAAATCCCACATTTTCATCCACGGTTAAGGAATCAAATAAAGCCGCTTTTTGGAAAACCATTCCAATTCCAAGGGCTTCTGCACCATCTTCGATTAAACCTTGTCGCCGCACACCCTGTATAAAAATTTCTCCTTCATCGGGAGGAGTTAACCCAGCAATTATCCGTAAAATAGTAGATTTACCAGTTCCCGAAGGACCAATTATTCCTAATGCATCCCCCTGGTAAATGTTCAAATCTACTTGATCTAAAATCTTATTGCTACCAAACGACTTAGAAACGCCTTTTAATTCAATTAATGGTTGTTCTGTCATTAGTCATAAGTTAGTAGATAGTAGTTAATGGTTAGTTGTTAATGGAAAATAACAAGTAACAAATAACAAAAAGACGAAAGTGGAAAATTTTGATGTCATAGTCATTGGTAGTGGTATCGGCGGGTTAACTGCTGCTGGATTACTTAGTCGTTACGGTAAACGGGTAATTGTTTGTGAAAGCCATACAATCGCTGGTGGTGCTGCTCATAGTTTTCGACGACGGGGGTTTGAATTTGATTCTGGTTCTTCATTCTATTGTGGACTGAGTGACGCTAGAAGTTTGAATCCTGTAAAACAAGTCCTAGATATTTTAGGTGAATCTCTCCAAACTGTACCTTACGATCCCCTTGGAAATTATCATTTTCCTGGAGGTAGTTTTGCAGTTTACGGCAATTCCCAACGCTATCGGGAAGAAGTAGCTAAGTTTACGCCTCAAGGAGCGAAGGAATTAGCACTATTTGAAAAACGTTTGTTGCCTTTATATGAGGCAATGAAAGGTATTCCGACTTTGGCTTTGCGTGCTGATTGGCAGTTAATTCCGATTTTACTGGGACGTTATTTACCGTCTTTGTGGAAAATGTTACCCAATTTACCCTTAGTACAAAGCTCGGTGGGTGATGTAATGGATATTACAGTGAAAGATGCTTGGGTGCGGCGATTAATTGATTTAGAATGCTTTCTACTATCAGGTTTAAAAGCGAGTGGCACTATTGCCCCAGAGGTAGCATTTATGTTGGGGGAACGTTCTAATACTGCGATCGAATATCCTTTGGGAGGTAGCGCTGCGATTGTAAATGCTCTGATAAATGGTTTGTTACGCTGGGGTGGAGAATTGCGTTTGGCATGTCATGTAGAGCAAATTATTGTAGAAAATGGTAAAGCTGTTGGGGTGCGTTTATCTCCTTTAAAAAAGGGGGGTGGAGAGGTTATAAAAGCACCGGTGGTAATTTCCAACGCTACAATTTGGGATACTTATAGTAAATTGTTACTTCCCCAAGACTTACCGGCATCTTATCGTCAAACAGCTTTACAGACTCCTGCCGTGGAAAGTTTTATGCATTTACACTTAGGGTTTCGCAGGGATGATTTGCAGAATTTGACGGGACATCATGTAGTAGTCCACGATGAAAAAAAAGACATTACAGTACCCGGAAACACCTGTATGATTTCGATTCCCAGTGTTTGGGATGCTTCTTTAGCGCCGGAAAATCATCATGTGGTTCACGCTTATACTTTGGAACCTTATACCGGATGGGAAAGAAACTCTGGTTATGAAGAGAAGAAGAAACAAAAAGCCCAAACTTTATATAGCGCTATAGAAAAAGTAATTCCAGACATTAGAAAACGTGTAGTTTTAGAACTTATCGGCACACCATTAACTCATGCTGGTTATTTAAGAAGATATCATGGTACTTATGGTCCGGCGATTGCAGCTGGTAAGGGAATGTTTCCTAATCAAAGTACGCCAATAAAAGGATTGTATCGGGTTGGCGATAGTACTATGCCAGGAATTGGAGTTCCTGCAGTGGCTGCCAGTGGTATTTTATGTGCTAATTCTTTGGTGAAGACAGAGCAGGTGATGGAATTGGTGGATTTGTTGAAATATTAACCCCACCCTAACCCTCCCCTTATTAAGGGGAGGGAAGTTGGAGACCCCCTTTTGAATAGCTCCAAAGCTTGACAATTTAGATTCGGATATGGTTGGAGTTAAAACCCACAATTTTGGTATTTCTGATTCTTGAAGTTTGGCTTTATTTGCTTTAGCTTCTCGTCGTAGTTCAGCTTTTACCTCCAATAATTTTAGAATACAATCGCATATTTCATCGGTAGAAGCGGGATTGCGAAATGGTTCCAATATTGCACAACATTCTGCAAATCTTCCAAGCAATCCTAGCACTTGTAAATTGGAGGATTGCTGTGCTGAAGGAGTAAATAAAACGTCTATTTCTTTTATCTCTCCTGAAACTTTTTCTGATGGTTTAACTTCTCCATAATTTTTAAGTAATTCTTCTAGATAATCCTTAGCAAATTGATCGTGTATAAAGCGTGTCATTTAGTTTTTTATTTTTCATTATTTTCTAGATTAAGAATACAAGAATTGCTGTAATAAGAAGATGTTTTAGAAGTGTAATTTATTCTTTAAATGGGCGGTTGAAACCGCTCCTACACAAACCGGCACCCGTCTCCACGGGTTTAAAATTCATTCAGTCCACCTTAACGGTGGACAAATCGCTTGTGTAGTCGCGGTAATAAAGCGCCTGAAACGCTTTTGATTTTTTTTGTTACTTTATTTATCCGCCCACTGTACTAGTTTAATGCTTTCTGTTTCACCAATCTTCTACAACATTTTTGTTCTAATTTTGACAATCACGATTTATATAACATCCGTTTTTTCTCAATAAATTTACTATTTTTATTTGTTATCAGTATTTTTTAATACTCTATATAATCGATTTGATTATTCGTGTTTTTTTCTCAGTAATAGTGAAATAATTTTTACACAGTAATCAAAAAAATTTTTTTTTTCTGGGGTACATTTTTTTGATATGATTATTTTTGAAAGGCTTTTTTAGATAATGGAAATCTGTGCCAATTTAAAAATTGCAGCAATATTCCCATTATAATAAAATCTTTATCTCTATTTTTCATTATCCCACAACCTGTGGATTTTTTTTCGCGCGGGGGCTGAATTTTCAAATTTTTATCAGATAAAGATTCCAGCACTGTGGAATTTGTACTATTCTATTTTCCACGATTGCTTTAAAAAAACTTCTATAGCGATAGCGTCAGAACCCTACAAGATTTTTACCATAGTTTGAGATTTATTTTCAAAGCTGACAAATTGCTTTTAGCACTTGTAATAATTCAACTGCACGGTTAGATTCCATTAAGTTTAATAATGGCATTAAATAATAATTTGTAGGATTTCCTTGTACAATATACACAAATTGATAATATTGTCCGTTTGTTACAAGTGCCCAAACAGATGTTTGATAATTAAGGCTTTCATATGCGTATGTTAGTAGCTGAGGTAAACCTTCCGCTATGAGAAATACTACTATTTTTAGATTCAATTAACAATACCCAAAAAAAAGTCTTTTCTGTGAATTTTATAATTTTATTAATAGCTAAAATATCTAATCTACCAGTGATTTTTTTATCTTCGTCTTCTATATTTATTTGAGCAATATCTTCTTCTAAAATAATCTGAATTGGATAACGATAAAAACGAGCTAAACGCATCAGAGGAGCGATTACCAGAAATTTTACTTGTCCTTCAGAAACCTTGCCAGCGGTGAGATATTTATCAAAGTCATTCCGAATTTGTAAAACTTCCTGTTGTTCTACTTCTGTTAAAGTTTCCAGAGACAATAACGAAGTAAATGAATCATTGTACTGTTTTTGAAATCCAAAAAGACGCTCAACATCTTCTAATGAGAAATTCCGGGCATTGAGAAGTGTCATGATTATATTGCGATGATTCTTAATTACGAATTACGAATTACTAATTACTAATTACCCTTACCCTTAACACCAAACTCTGACAACTTTCCCTATCAATTCCTCTCCCAACCACGGCGTATTACTTGATAAACTATGTAAATTATTGCTCTGGACTTTCCAACATTCTCTAGGATTAAATAAAGTTAATTCCGCCTTTTCACCAACTTCAATTTTACTCGGACTTTGTTTCAAACATGCCGCTGGATTGGTAGAAAGTGCCTTCCATAATTCCCAAGCAGTAAACTCACCGGTTTCTACCAAATTTTGCCATAACAAAGGTAACGCTAACTCTAAACCGATGGCTCCTGGTGGTGCTTGAGCAAAGGCTACAGTTTTCTCTTCATAAGTATATGGCGAATGATCTATGGCGATCGCATCTAAAATTCCTTGGCGCACTCCCTGACGCAATGCCATCATATCTTTTGGATTACCCAAGGGCGGCTTTAAATTTAAGGATGTATGATAACTTTTAATCGCCTTTGTATCAAGTAAAAGATGCATCCAAGTAGTGCTAGCGGTGATGGGTAAACCTTTGGCTTTGGCATTGTCGATTAATTCCACACTTCTGGCGGTAGAGACACGCATAATGTGGATGGGAGTAAAAGTGCTAGCGACTAATTCGAGTAAAGCGGCGATGGCAGAAGTCTCGGAAGCAACGGGGTTTCCCGGTAAACCCCATTGAATAGAATCCACACCTTCACGCATGACTCCTGAAGCAGTAATATTGCGATCGCAACACCAAAAGGCTACAGGTTTTCTTAATGGTTGGAGATATTCGAGTACTCGACGTACCAAAGCTAAATTATTCAAAGCCTCACCATCAGCGAAACCAACAACCCCCGCAGTTTTTAAATCTGCTAATTCGGTGATTTTTTCGCCTTTGATATCCTGGGTAATTGCACCCCAAATATTGAGAATGGGAACAGGGGAAGAAGAGGAGCACAAAGTTTTATGAAGTTGTGTCAGTTGTGCGATAACAGCAGGATTATCGATAGCTGGGGAAGTATCGGGTAAAAGAGTAATACGAGTAAAACCGCCAGCAGCAGCAGCGTTAAGGAGAGATGAAAGGGTTTCTCTTTCTTCAAAACCTGGTTCGCCACAATGACTATATAAATCTACCAATCCAGGTCCTAAAATTAAAGATTGACAGTCACGAATAGAAGTACCATTGGGTATATGAGAAATTTTATCGTTAACTGAGCGAATATAACCATCCTCAATCAATACATCACTAACTTGCTCAATTTTAGTTACAGGGTTAACAACCCTTACTTGTTGTAAAAGTTCGATTGTCATTTAGTTAGTTGTTGGTTGTTAGTTGTTAGTTGTTAGTTGTTATTTGTTAGTTGTTAGTTGTTATTTGTTATTTGTTAGTTGTTATTTGTTAGTT
>DESS01000138.1 GCA_002361335.1 Richelia sp. UBA3308 | reverse complement strand
ATGGCTCCGCCCCAACCCAATTCAAACACCGTAGGTTGCCGCTTGTTTTAAACCCATATGTTTAGTTAACTATCAATATTTGCCAAAATTTATAATTACCAATGCCCAATGCCCCATGCCCCATGCCCCATGCCCTTTCAGCCCAATTCCCTATTTTTGTTAATACTCAAAACAATTTCCTCATGTTTGGAACGAGTAATAGGATAGAAATAAGCTAATACTAAACCCATAATTAACATTAAAGTTGGCATTGGACCAATTATCAATCGAATTGCCAATAATGCTGAATCTGGCTGTATGGGAGGTGCTTGTGATGCTACTGTGGGTATCAATCCTGCCCAATCTAAGGTTTTACCTACTAAAAATAACGCTCCTGCAACACCAAATTTTTGCAATTGTACTACGAATCCATAAAAAATTCCTTCTCGACGTTGTCCGGTATTTAGTTCATCTAAATCAACTACATCTGGTAACATTGACCAAGGTACAAGATAAGCGACAGAAATACCAATTCCTGCCATAATTGCTAAAATATACATTAATGTAACTTGTCCTGGTTGGAGAAGAAAAAATCCAGCTTGAGCAACAATAGTTGTAGGTATACCCATACAATAAATAGCTTTTTTATCAAATCTTTGTCCCATTAAACTCCAAAAAGGCATCATGATTAATGCTGTTCCCTGCACTGCTAAAGCCATTTGGGTAAAGTGAGTTTTGGATAATTTCATCCAGTCTACGACGAAATAAGGCAATATCGCCGCCGTGACTTGTACACCTAACCAAGAACAAAGATAAATCCCAATGACGCAAAGAAATGGTTTGTTACTTAAAGCGATTTTGAATTGTTTTAAAATTGGTTCTGGAGGTTTGCGTTGGATTTTTTCGCGTTTATTTTGCATGAACTTGTAGCGTTTAAAAGTTCCCCAAACACACAAATAAACCGCCAATATTGATAGTAAACCGCTGGTAGCACCCAAATATAAATAATTTTGAGGTGGTTCTACAACAGCTAAAATAATTTGAGCTAATATTAAGGCAAAAATACTTCCACCAATTGCAAAAGAAGATCTAAAGCTAATTAAGTTAGTACGTTCGTTGTAACCTTGAGTTAATTCGGCTCCTAATGTGGAAAAAGGAACTAATACTGAACTAACAGCGGCGTAATAAATAATAGAAATAATACTATAGTAAATAAAGAGTTGCCATTGATTTCGAGTCGGTGGAATAACCCAAAATAAGAAGAAAGATATTGCCAAAGGAATGGCACCAACAAGCATCCAAGGGTAACGTCTACCCAGAGGAGAACGAGTTTTATCACTCAACCAGCCAATTAAAGGATCGTTGAATGCATCCCAGGCTTTACCTACTAATATAAGGCTACCAGCGAAACTGGCATTTAATCCAGCAACATTGGTGAAGAAATATAGCGCGAAAAATACCAAAATGTTGTTAGGAATTGCTCCTCCTAATTCTCCAACGCCATAAGCTAATTTTGTTTGGAAATTAGATTTTTCTGTCTGAGAATCAAAATGAACGGGTGTTGAGGAATCATTCATGGTGGGAAAATTGCAGCTAAATCCGGTTTTTCCCCGCATAATATCTTATATTTTAGCTACAGTAAAGTCAACTTAATTTTACCCAAGGGGATTTTACATTTTGGATTGTCAACCGATCGATCGGAAGTCAAAAGTCAAAAGTATCAAGGTAATAAGTAATCTCCTTAAAAGTAGAAGCTTTCGTAATTGTAGAATTTGATAATCTTGGGATTATCTTCCTCCTCAAGCATCCTAAATCTAAAATTTCGGCAATGATTACTAACCAATGATAAACAATGATAAACAATTAATTTTTATGATTAACTCAAACATATGGGTTAAATTCCCCCATTACAATTCCAGCCAAATAAAGGCTCTTCTTTCTTCCTTCGCTTTAAATCGCCCTTGTACCCTTCATTACAGTTTCTCCCACAGGTAAATCAAAACCATCTTTCGGTTCGACGGTGACAAACACTTCGGTGGTATTTCCCCATTTTTTCAAAGGTATTTTCAACAACACTTTACCTGTTGAATCTGGATTAAATTTCGCGCATTTGACTTTTTTTCCATCCACAAAAGCCCACAACCGATATACTTTTTGTTTCGGTAAATCTGGTAGATTTTTTAAGGTTAAAATTGCGGCATCAGTTGTAGGCGCGATTACCAAGCTACCAGAGGAAGAAATATCGGGAGTAATACTTTTGAGTGCTAGTAAACGGTTATTAGGTTGTTTTAGTACAGATATAGCTTCTTGATAGCGAGATAATTCTTGCTGTGTCTTTGATAATTCGGCTTGTAAGCGATAATAAGATAAATCCGCTTCGACTGATGCCAGCTTTTGATGCAATCGATAATTAAAGAATCCCAAGCCAGTAATTAACCCTGCTGCGCTAACTACTGCTATTTTTAGCCAAGTTTTGAAAAAAGAGATAGAGGGCTGGGAGGGAAAACGAGACAAGGGGATGGGGGGATTGGAAGGACAATTTTCTTTGTCGGTTTTAGTGGTGCTTGATAATTCTTTTTCCGCTGCTTGGAGAATTTGCGATCGCAGTTTTTCTGAGGGTTTGGTTTTGGGTAAAGACAGGGGAAATAATGCTAAAGTCGCTTGTAAACTTTCGACTTCAGCAGCTAATTGTGGGTAAGTTTCTAAATATTGTTTAACTAAAGTGGCTTCTTCTGGGGTTAAATCGCCCAAAACGTACCCCGTTATTAAAGTTTCCCAGTTTAAAGGTAGTTCGAGGGGTTCCATAATTAATCTACTAAATCCTTTAATAATTTTCTGAGTTTTAAAAGTCCTTGCCGTGTGCGAGTTTTTACGGTTCCCAAGGGTATATTTAATTTTTTCGTAATTTCTGATTGGCTTAATCCTTCGTAATAAGCCATTTTTAAAACTTGTTGTTGATTTTCTGGTATTTCCTGTAAGGCTTCACCAATACGTTGAGAGATTTCTCCCAAGGAAACGTTTTCCATCAAATTACTTTCAACATGAGTAGGAGTAGTGCGTTGACATCTTTGTAAAAGCATTTGTTGACTGCGCTTTTGATGCAGACGATTAATCGCTCTGCTTCTAGTCATTGTCAACAAATACACAAGCATTTTTCCCCGATTGGGATCGTATTTTAAATTACGCCAAAATGCCAGAAAAATTTCTTGCGTCAAGTCTTCAGCTTCAGTAACATCACCTAAAATTCGCAAAGCCAGACGGTATACAGCTTCGCCGTAGCGATCGTATATAGCACCTAATGCTGATAAATCTCCGGCTTGTAATGCTTGAAATAATTCTGCTTCGTTTAAACTCATGTGGGACTCAGATTGCAAACCATGTAGGTTCTTCGTATGTACTGCTACATTCATATCAGAAAAACCAACGAATGCCTGAAATTAGGTAAAAACCTCCTGCCAATATCAATGCAGCGCTTCCCAGACGTATAATCCATTGAGATTTGGTTAACAATACTTGTCTTTGTTTTACCAACCCTGTAAATAAGCTGGCAAAAAATATTACCGCTGTATATCCGAGAGCGTAAGTCACCATTGTTATGGTACTGAGAATTTGAGATCCACTTGCTGCAGCAGTTGCTAATACGGCGAAAAGTACCGGGCTTGCACAAGGAGAAGTAACTAAAGCAAATGTTAAACCAGCACCAAAGGGGCCTGGAATTGGTATAGATATCTGTTTTTTAGGTAAAGGTAAATGAAATAGTCCCGCGAAACTTAACCCCATCAACAAAATTATTGCACCAACTACAACGTTGATATATCCGCGAAAATCCACCATTACTGATGAAGCAAAAGATGCAAATAATCCAAATAAACTGAATATAGATACTGCTCCCAAAACGAAAAAACTCGCTTTAAAAAATGCATCGCGTCGGGAATTTATATTCAGGGTTCCAATATAGCTGAGATTGACGGGAAGCAAAGATAAAATACAAGGAGAAATACTAGCAATTAAACCGCCGATAAAAGCGATAGGAATTAAGATCAAAGGACTACTGGTATTTTGTGTTTCTACCCATTTATGGTAAGGTGTTTCTAATTGTGAAACGAAGTTTTCCATATTGTAGTACCAATTTTGAAAATGACTTCCGAACACAATTATGAGTATCGTTCCCAAACAAAGGAAAGCTAATAAATAAAAATTGTTTGATTTCAGTTTAGATTTCATGTTTATTTTAGATTGTAGATTATTGATTTGAGATTTTGCATTAATTACAGATAAATAATGTAGAGACGTAGCAGTGCTACGTCTTATAATATTCGGATTTTTACAGATAATTCCACCAATAGTATCAACCACTAAAATAAAACAGGCGAATAAGCCTGTCTATGAAGTTTTAACTTGCATCAGGTACTTGAATTATCGCTGTTCCCACAGGAATCCCCTCAAGTAAACCTTCTTTTTGAACTCTTAATCGATAAAACAAAGTTTCACCCATTACTGATTGTGTATCAATATCTGTAAATTCGATTCTTAAAGCAGTTTCTGGTTTTACCAATTCATTAAAATAAATCAAAACTTGGTCTTCATTTTTCTGAATTTCAGCTTTAACTTCTTGACCAGATTTATCTGTAATCTTTATACCTTCCAAGTTAGTCATTTGTAGAGGAAGAGTAATTTCTAAATCTTTAATAGATAAGGAACCAGGACTTAATTCAATGATAAAATTATCATCAATTGCAGTAGACCTAGTAATCATAGGAGTAGTAATTATTCTATTTATTAATGCTTTATTTGCCGAAACTTCTTGGGGTATTGCCAAAGTACCACTAGCTATTAATAAAGTCGAAAAAGCAGTAGTAAATAAATTATTTTTCATTTGGCATCTATTTGATAATTCATTCATTTGTTATACAAAGTAGATGCCAAATTGGATTTATAAAAAAGGTAAATTATTAATTTTTTATCTGTTCCATAGTTGTATCTAAAGCTGCAACATAATCCGCTTTATTGTCATTTTTTTGAAATAATTTAACCACTTCACCTGTAGCAGGATTCATAACAGCAACAGTCGCAGTTTTTGACTTATATTCAGCAAATATATCTTCCAACCCTAACTTCTTAGCTTCAGCAAGGGATGCTTCAGTAGTTTTTTTATCCGTGACATTGAAAACCACAAAATTAGCTTTAGAACCATATTCTTTCTTTAAAGCTGACAAAGTAGGCTCAATTTTTTTACATCCAGCACACCAATCAGCATAAATATCCACAACCACCGGCTTACCTTGTAACTCTTGCGCCAATGGTTTAGCAGCTTGTGCTGTTGTTACCTCTTGTGCTTCTACCTCATTAACACTAGCGCTAGAGTTTTCGCTACTTGGAGCGCTACAAGCTGCTAAAGTCGCAGCAATTCCAGCAGTCGCTGCTAAACTTAGTGCCATCAACTGTTTCTTAATCATCATCTCTATCCCAATCGAGCTTTATTGATTCATATACAAAGCAAAAGCCAAAATGGATTTAAACTGGATGGAAAAATTTTTTTACCTTGAATTTGATATTTTTGACGGGCAAGATGCTCGTACCACAAGAGTTTTAACATTTTGCTGTCATATTTAAACCTCAAAATCAAAATATTAACTTAAATACATGGTATAAATTATCACTAAAATGATGATTTTCAATCAATCTGAATTCGATTTAAGCTGCGAATGGGGAAAACAAGGAGGAATTCTGAGTTATTTATCTGGAAGTTTATCGCCGGAAGCTGAAGCCGCTGTAGCAGTTTTTAATAATTTTAAAAATGATTTTTTCGCTATTTTGAAAAAATGTAGTTCAGGGAAAGAATTGATTGCCAGGGGTTTTGAGTCAGATGTTGAATTGGCTGCGATGATTAATGTTAGCGATTGCGTACCCGTATTTACTCAGTTATATTACGTAAGACAAAGTATTTTTTAAAATCGTGATTAAATCGCGATCGCCGCAGCCGTGCGGCCGTTCGCAGTCGCAAAATTCCAGCAATTACAAGATATTCTCCAAATTGGTCCTCCGTGTCTGACACTGTAAGTCCAAACAAATAATTAGTATATTTTTTAACAATTGCAGACCACACATAGAACTCCTGACTATTCCCCATGCCCTTCGGCCCCATGCCCCATGCCCCATGCCCAATTCCCCATGCCCTTCGGCCCAACAGCAAATACATGAAATAATGGGATTTGTACACACTTCTTAATAAATACCCCGATGAAACTCAAAACATTCTAATCTTAAAGCTAGTGGGTTTCATTTTTTGGCAGTCTTAAGGCAACACGGTTAAAGCAAAAACACACCGCTCCTTAAAGCCTAAAGACAACCCATTCTTCTCACACGCGCTTATATCAGATGGGAGTTTTAAGAATCAAATGAGTGTTAAGGCAAGTGGTGGAAGTTCTGTTGCGCGTCCGCAACTATATCAAACTCTAGCTTTGTCAACAATTACCCAAGCGGAACAACAAGACCGCTTTTTGGGAACTGGTGAATTACAGGAATTACAAACTTACTTTGCTTCAGGGCAGAAGCGTTTAGAAATTGCTCAGATTTTAACTGACAATTCTGAAATTATTGTTTCTCGCGCCGCAAACCGGATTTTTGTTGGTGGTTCCCCCATGTCTTTCTTGGAGAAACCAAGAGAACCAGAACCGGCAATGGCAATGGCTGTAGCTGGCGAGGACATGGATATCAAAAGACAAATGGAATTAGGAACCGTTGTCTACGTGGAATCCCGTGGTGGATTCTTGGAAAATTTACGTTCCATTTTTAATTCTTCACCAAGTGGTCCGATTCCTCCAGGTTTTAGACCAATTAATGTTGCTCGTTACGGTCCGAGCAACATGTCTAAAAGTTTGCGGGATTTATCGTGGTTTATCCGTTATGCTACTTATGCAATTGTGGCAGGTGACCCGAATATTATTTCCGTAAACGTGCGGGGACTCCGAGACATTATCGAAAATGCTTGTTCTGGTGAAGCAACAATTGTGGCTTTGCAAGAAATCAAATCGGCTTCCCTTTCCTATTTCCGTAAAGATCCAGAGGCATCAGATATAGTGTCTCAATATATGGATGTTTTGATTACCGAATTCAAAGGACCTACCCCTTCTACTAAAAAGCGTCAGCGTAATTCGGGAGATCAACAAGGTTTAGAATTACCTCAAATTTACTTTAATGCGGCAGAAAGAAGACCCAAGTTTGTCATGAAACCTGGGTTGTCGGCGATGGAAAAAGATATGGTGGTCAAAGCCGCTTATCGACAAATTTTTGAGCGTGATATCAACCGGGCTTATTCTCAGTCGATATCTTACCTAGAATCTCAGGTTAAAAATGGCGATATTTCCATGAAAGAGTTTGCCCGTCGTTTGGGTAAATCTCCCCTTTATCGTCAACAATTTTATCAACCATATATTAATAGCCGTGCTTTAGAACTGGCTTTCCGCCACTTTTTAGGAAGAGGACCAAGCAGTCGTGAAGAAGTACAAAAATACTTTGATATCATCTCCAGAGGCGGTTTAGCTGCTTTAATTGACGCTTTGGTAGATTCCAACGAATACGCCGATTATTTTGGAGAAGAAACCGTACCTTATTTACGCGGCTTAGGTCAAGAAGCTCAAGAATGTCGTAATTGGGGTCCGCAGCAAGATTTATTGAGATACAGTGCGCCTTTCCGCAAAGTGCCTCAGTTTATCACAACTTTTGCTGCTTACAACCAACCTTTACCAGACCAACATCCTTATGGTTCTGGTAACGATCCTTTAGAAATTCAGTTTGGCGCAATCTTTCCGAAAGAAACCAGGAATCCTAGCAGTAGTCCCGCGCCTTTCAATAAAGATACCAAGCGGATCTTAATTCACCAAGGACCGGGAATTAATAATCAAAATAGCAATCCGGCCGCCAAAGGTGTTTACCCCGGTTCTTTAGGTGCAAAAGTATTCCGCTTAGACCAAATTCCTAGTACTTTGAGTAAAGGAACTGGTAAAGGCGCAAGCGTTAAATATTCCGAAACTTCAACCCAAGCAGTAATTAAAGCTGCTTATCTACAAGTATTTGGTCGGGAAGTTTACGAAGGACAACGACTAACTGCTGCTGAAACCAAATTGGAAAATGGTGAAATTTCCATCCGGGAATTTATCCGGATTTTAGCCAAGTCAGATGTATTCCGCAAAATGTACTGGACATCCCTTTACGTTTGTAAAGCAGTAGAGTACATACACCGTCGTTTATTAGGTCGTCCTACCTACGGTCGTCAGGAAAATAATAAGTACTTTGATATCTGTGCTAAAAAAGGCTTCTACGCACTAGTTGACACCTTTATTGATAGCGAAGAATATGCAGAAGCCTTCGGTGAAGATACAGTTCCTTACGAACGTTATTTGACTCCTCAAGGTCTAGCATTACGCAAACTGCGTGCTGGTAGCATTCGTGAAGATGTTGGTACCCTTGTTAAGAAAGAAGAAGCACCACGGTTTGTAGAACTTGGTGCAGTCAGCCAAAATCGTACAGAACCAGAGATCCAATATCGAATTACTCAAGGCGTAAGCAAGCAGCGCGAACAACGTAAAATCTTTAAGTTTGTGGCGGGTAACAACGATAAAGTCGCAGTGAAAAATACTGTCCGCGCCGCTTACCGCCAGATTTTCGAGCGCGATATTGAACCGGTAATTGCTTCTGCAAGCGAATTCAAGAACCTAGAAAGCAGATTGGGTAATGGTGAAATCAATGTTAAAGAATTCATTGAAGGTTTGGGATGTTCCAGCCTATATCAAAAAGAATTCTATACTCCTTATCCCAACACCAAGGTAATTGAACTAGGAACCAAGCATTTCTTGGGACGGGCACCTTTAGATCAGCAGGAAATACGTAAGTATAACCAAATATTAGCGACTCAGGGATTGCGTGCTTTCATTAATGCAATGGTAAGCAGTACCGATTATACAGAAGCATTTGGTGAAGACACCGTACCTTACAACCTGTACCAAACATTACCAGCAGCTAACTTCCCCAACAGCCAAACCCTCTACAATCGACTTACCAAGCAAAGGAAGGATATTGTAGTACCCAGCTTTGAGCCGGTTAAACCCAAAATGGAAGTTACTCAAATGCCCATAACGGCTAAAGCAATTGCAGATATGGCAGCTAAAGCTCCGGCAATGGACGTTTAAGTTCCCACTCAGCCAGAAGGCATTTTAAGGAGTTAGGAGTTTAAGGAGTTGGAATATATTCCTTAATCTTTCCGATCTCCTTGAAAATCGGGTCTGAAATCGTAAAAATGAAAAACAATGTTACAAACTGTTAATAACATTCACAAATAATCAACAAAATGCCCGAGAATAATCTAGTCGGCTGATTGAATTTGGGCTATTTGAGTAGAAGTGTTTACTCAAACAGACTCCTATATTTGACTCAGTCAACGATTTTTCAACAAAAAAGTCCGTGAGGCGCACGGCTTCAAAGCTCAGTAAATATCATCCGAGATGAGTCGCTGAGAAGCCTACATTTTAGCGTATGATTTGATGTAGGTACGTCAAAGGTTCCGTTAAAAGTTTTTTCTTCAAAAAAACTTTTAAGAGTGGCCGTCAAATAAACTCAGGTTTCATTCGTATTGGAGGAATCCATTAATGAGTATCGTCACGAAGTCCATCGTGAATGCTGATGCAGAGGCTCGCTATCTCAGCCCTGGCGAACTAGATAGAATTAAAAGCTTTGTTACAGGTGGCGAGCGCCGTTTGCGGATTGCTCAAGCATTGACCGAAAACCGCGAGCGCATCGTTAAACAAGCTGGCGATCGCCTTTTCCAAAAGCGTCCCGATGTTGTATCTCCTGGTGGTAACGCTTACGGTCAAGAAATGACCGCTACCTGCTTGCGTGATATGGATTATTATCTACGCTTGGTTACTTACGGTATCGTTGCTGGTGATGTAACACCCATCGAAGAAATTGGTATTGTAGGCGTTCGCGAAATGTACAAGTCCCTCGGCACTTCAATTGATGCAGTAGCTGAGAGCGTTCGTGAAATGAAGAGTGTTGCTACTGGCATGATGTCTGCTGAAGACTCTGCTGAAGCTGCTTCTTACTTCGACTACTTAGCAGGTGCGATGCAGTAGGGCTTTCTAGATTTTTCTTTTAGATTGTCCTATAACATCCCCCAAGTGTTGTAAAACAGTTGGAAATAAGGAAATAAAAATATGCAAGACGCAATTACTTCCGTTATCAATTCTTCGGACGTTCAAGGTAAGTACCTCGACACCAGCGCAATGGATAAGCTTAAGGGCTATTTCCAAACAGGTGAATTGAGAGTACGTGCTGCAACCACAATTGCTGCTAACGCTGCTGCGATCGTTAAGGAAGCTGTAGCTAAGTCCTTGTTGTACTCTGATGTCACCCGCCCTGGTGGTAACATGTACACCACTCGCCGTTACGCTGCTTGTATCCGCGACTTAGATTACTATTTACGCTATTCCACCTACGCTATGTTGGCTGGCGATCCTTCCATCTTGGATGAGCGCGTATTGAACGGTTTAAAAGAAACCTACAATTCTTTGGGTGTACCCGTTGGTTCTACCGTACAAGCGATCCAAGCTATGAAAGAAGTAACCGCAAGCTTGGTTGGACCTGACGCTGGTAAGGAAATGGGCGTATACTTTGATTACATCTGCTCTGGCTTAAGCTAGTAGAACTTTTAGAAGTACTTTTGTTTTAAGTACGACTACAAACTTAGGTTGGAAATCAGTTATGAGTGCTAGAAAGTTTGATTGCTTATCTTTTTAGAATTTGAAATGATATGTTTTAGCTGTCTAGTATTGATGATTGGTTTCCAGCCATGCAATTTCCATAAAGATTTGCTTTTTTTGAAATAAATAAAAAAAAAGAATTCAGATACGCCTGTAGTGATTGAGTTTGGTAAAATAAGTAGGAATAGATTTGACTATTCTGCTTTTTTGGTACCCTCGATTGTAGGAGTTAAAGAGTAGGAAATAGGATTTGAGTTAAATCCGAAATTAATTCCGCTGCGTAAATTCCTGAAATTCTTCCTGTTAAAAAAATCTCAATCGCTATTATTAGGAGATATAACCCCATGCGGATGTTTAAAGTTACTGCTTGCGTTCCCAGCCAAACTAGAATTCGCACTCAGCGCGAACTACAAAATACCTACTTCACCAAACTAGTTGCTTACGAAAACTGGTTCCGCGAACAGCAACGCATTCAAAAAATGGGTGGCAAAATTGTTAAAGTGGAATTAGCTACCGGAAAGCAAGGTATGAACACTGGTTTAGCCTAGATATTATTAAAATAAATCAAAAATAAACCATATATCATATTATGGGAGTTTCCAAGAGGTCAGAGAAGACCTCTTTTTTAATAGATTAAAGAGTAAGGAGTAATGAGTAATGAGTAACGAGTAAGGA
>DESS01000248.1:16065-16874 GCA_002361335.1 Richelia sp. UBA3308 | reverse complement strand
TTCCTTGTCCTTTGTTTATTTGCCGTAATATACTCTAGCGTTATTTAATCCCAAGGAACGTAAATAAGAATTCCATTGTTCAGCTTCTGAACGCTTAGCGAAAGGTCCAACTGCGATATGAGATCCTAAGCGGGAGTTTCTTCTAGTTACTTTATCGTATAGTAAATCTGCTCCGGCACTTTGTCTAATTTTGTTTTCAATTTCAACTATTTTCTTAGCCTTCCCAGGAATAGCTACATAATAATATTTAGTTTTTTGTCTTCTATTATTGTTTCTGGTATTAGAATTAACTAAACTCCCAGAATTAGAAAGATAATAATCACCATTTGAATTAGCTATTTCTCTTCCGGTAGTCTGGCTGTAGATACGGGAACTAATACCGTTGGATTGTAACTCCTTCATCCTTTGTTCGGCATTGTTGAAAGTCTCAAAAAGTCCTGCTTGAATAACGGAACGTCCTTGATAGCGATTTCTAAAAGCACCAGGTTCTATAAAGCGTACTTGTTCGAGTAATTCAGAACTATTGTTATCTATAATTACCAAGTATCTTTCGTAATTTTGACTGAATTGATTATTCTGCCAATCGTATTGTTGATATTGAATATCTGGTATATCTAATTGTGCTACTGTTTGAGAATTTGCAGGAGTTTTTGCTTGTATTGGTATAGAGTAGGAAACAAGGGTGAAACAGCTTCCTAATAAAGAATAGGCAATTAAAGAAGGTCGAATCAAGTTGTGAATTCTATTAAACATAAAAGTACTCATTAAAACGGATGTTGAAGGAACTCCCCATGAACAAATAATTGTCA
>DESS01000248.1:15377-15991 GCA_002361335.1 Richelia sp. UBA3308 | reverse complement strand
CCATGCCCTTTCGGCCCGACTTAGAAGTCAGAATTATAGTATTTCAGATTTTGAATTATCTTTTAATAATTAAAAATGCACCTCAGGTAAATTTTTGTAGATAATTTAGAAAACAAATTAACTAAGCTAACCATTGTAGTAATTACATAGTGTTAACTTAGAATAAGCAGCCTAGCAAGATACACGGATATGGAAAAAGTCGTAGTAGGTCTTTCCGGTGGCGTTGACAGTTCTACCGTTGCCGCCATTTTGCACCACCAGGGCTATGAAGTTATTGGCCTTACTCTTTGGTTAATGAAGGGTAAAGGACAATGTTGCTCTGAGGGTATGGTTGACGCGGCTTATATCTGCGAACAGCTGGGCGTTCCCCATCACGTTGTTGATATCCGCGATGTCTTTCAAACCAATATTGTTGATTATCTAGTAACTGGTTACAGCGCTGGTGTTACGCCTTTACCTTGTTCGCAGTGCAATAAAACTGTCAAGTTTGGTCCTATGCTTGAATATGCACGGGAAAAGTTGGCAAGCAATAAAATCGCCACGGGACATTATGCTCGTATTAATTACAACGAAATAAGCGGACGTTACGAGCTTCTCCGGGCGTTCGATCGCAA
>DESS01000248.1:12661-15253 GCA_002361335.1 Richelia sp. UBA3308 | reverse complement strand
CCAGAAAGTCAAGATTTATGTTTGGTGGAAAGTAATGGTTCTATGCGTGCTTTTTTAGATAAGTATTTAGCACCGAAAAAAGGCGATATTGTCGATGCTGACGGTAAAGTTTTGGGACAACACGATGGCGTGCATCATTATACTATTGGACAGCGTAAAGGATTGGGAATTGCAGCCCCACAACCTTTGTATGTCATTGGTTTAGATGCCGGAGCTAATCGGGTAATTGTTGGCGATCGCACTCTTGCAACAAACCCGGAATGTAATGTAGGGCGGGTAAATTGGGTATCGATCGCCGAGCCAGGAAGTCCAATTCGTGCAGAAGTACAAGTTCGCTATCGTTCACAACCGGTACCGGTAACGGTAATTCCTTTAGAAAACTCTCGCGCTAGAGTTGTTTTCGACGAACCGCAATTCAGCATTACCCCAGGGCAAGCAGCCGTATGGTACGACGGTGAAAAAGTCCTCGGTGGTGGAATAATTGAACGGTTTGATTAAAGGAATGCCCGAGGGCATTGGGCATGGATTCCTAATAACTAACAACTAATAACTAACAACCAACAACTAACAACCAACAACTAACCACTAACCACTAACAACTAACAACTAACAACTAACAACTAACAAATAAAAAACCTTTGCTAAGTAACGGTTAGCAAAGGTTGATTCTGCAAGGAAACTTTTTATGTTATGAAAACGGAAAAATGTATCGTTGATAAATTGGATTAATTGAATTTAGAATCGTTGAATTTAGAATCGTTAATTCAAAATCCAAAATTGATTGACTTTATTACTATCGATCGCGCTCTAAATCGTAAATTGCTTTCTCTACTGCCCAGTTGATTGATTTTTCGGGGTGGGTTTGTTTTATGCCAGCTACTAATCGATTTGCTGTTTGCCAATCGCCACCTACTAATCTGAGTAATTCCTGTCTCAATCGCGGATTCGCTTGTTCTATTGAGATATCTTTTTTAGTGTTTTTATTTTTTGCAGGTGATAAAGTTTGATTTTTGCGGTTTAAACTCCAAATTAGGCCAGCAGTACCGACTCCGGCTGCTATTAAAGTAATGGTTTTACCATTGTCACCGATTCGATTACCAACATTATCGGATGAAATATCAGCAGTAAATACTGTGGGTTGATATTTACTATTGTTTTCTACGGGTAATTTTCTCTCTTGACGAACATTTGATATTAAGTTTTCTGTTTGTGCTAATGCGGGGGCAGCCTCTAATGATAAACTAATCAAACTACTAACGATGCCGGTACTAACTATAGCGATAGCATCTAAGGGTGACATAATATTGTCTTTTTCTCCTTTTATTTGGTGTATGTCGATTTTGGATTGTTTCTTAACGCAGAGGAACGCAAAGTATACGCAGAGGAACACAGAGTTTTTTTGCCTATCTTTGAAATAATTCCTTAACCTTTTTGAATTTATTCAATCTAAAATCTAAAATCTACAGTCTAAAATTACGA
This sequence comes from Richelia sp. UBA3308, assembly GCA_002361335.1. Classification (GTDB taxonomy): domain Bacteria; phylum Cyanobacteriota; class Cyanobacteriia; order Cyanobacteriales; family Nostocaceae; genus Rivularia. Next base: position 13,774 of record DESS01000248.1, on the reverse strand, counting down.
TACTGGAAATTGTCCGGGTTGAACGCGGATATTTACGTTTCTACCACCGCGATTTACTGCTACTTGTACGTTGCCGCCAACTGTTGTTTTTTCTACTGCTAATTGAACATCATCTGCGGTTTTTACTGATTGACCATCGATTTGTTGAATGACATCTCCGGCTCTTAAACCGGCTCTGGCTGCGGGAGAATTACGAGCTACATTTACAATTACAACACCCTTGTTTGCAGATAATCTTAAGCCAAGTTCCCGACTCAAGTCTTGTTTCAAATCTGATGTTAGTGTCGTCATGCGAATTCCTAAGTAAGGATGTGCGACTTTTTCACCAGCAATCAACTGACTGGCTATTTCCTCGGCTTTATTAATGGGAATTGCAAATCCTAAACCTTGAGCGCGTCCGATAATAGCAGTATTTATACCGATAACTTCACCGCGTTGATTTAACAAAGGGCCACCAGAATTACCGGGGTTAATTGCAGCATCAGTTTGGATAAAGCGAACACGTTTGTCACTAGCACCAATCACTCCACTAGAGCGCCCTGTTCCGCTGATTATACCAGCAGTTACCGTGTTATCCAAGCCCAAAGGATTACCAATTGCGATCGCCCATTCACCGGGTTTGAGATTTTGGGAATTACCTATTTCCACTGTGGGTAGATTATTAGCGGAAATTTTGACTACGGCAACGTCGGTTAGTTCGTCTAAACCTACAACTTCACCCATGAAATTGCGTCCATCACCTAAAGTCACTCTAACTCTAGAAGCGCCTTTGATTACATGAGCATTGGTAAGGATGGTACCATTGGAATCAATGATAAATCCAGAACCCACGCCACTGGCTTGTCTTGAGCGTCTTCCTCTAGAAGTACGAGTCGAATCGATTCGCACAACCGCAGCACCAGTTTTTTCTACCGCCGCAGCAATAAAATTACTTGGAACAGGTTGAGTTGAATTTCCCGGTATTTGAGCAACTCTTTGCTCTTGTAGAGCTTCGCTTGGTAATAATTGGGTGACGGGCAAGGTAAAAGCAGCCCCGGCAAAGAATACGGATAAGTAAGCTAATGATTTTGGAAATGATAATTTACTCATAGTTGTTTGTGCTTGGTTGTTAGT